>NZ_JBIRRR010000004.1:136827-517075 GCF_044333795.1 Streptomyces sp. NPDC020917
GCGGTTCCTCGCGCCCCTCGGCAGCGGGGGTGTGCCCGGGGGGCTGCTTTGCCGGCTGCGCCGTGTGTTGGTGGTTGGTCGCGCGGTTCCTCGCGCTCCTCGGCAGCCGGGTTGCGCCCGGGGGTGCGTTTCCGTCGTGCGGTGCGTGGTGGCTGGTCGCGCGGTTCCTCGCGCCCCTCGGCAGCGGGGGTGTGCCCGGGGGGCTGCTTTGCCGGCTGCGCCGTGTGTTGGTGGTTGGTCGCGCGGTTCCTCGCGCCCCTCGGCAGCGGGGGTGCCCCGGGGGTGGGTTTCCGTCGTGCGGTGCGTGGTGGTTGGTCGCGCGGTTCCTCGCGCCCCTCGGCAGCGGGGTTGCGCCCGGGGGTGCGGTTCGCCGTGGTTGGTCGGGGCGCGGACACGGGGGCGGGGTTAGGGTCGGGGGATGCCCGAACTGCAGCGTCTGCGCGCCGATCACGCCCCGGCGGTCCTCGCCTTCGAGCGGGAGAACCGCGCCTACTTCGCCGGGTTCATCAACGACCGCGGCGACGACTTCTTCACCCGGTACGACGAGCGGCACCGCGCCCTGATGGCCGAACAGGACGCCGGCGTCTGCGCGTTCCACGTGCTCGTCGCCGACGACGGGGCGGTCCTCGGCCGGTTCAACCTGTACGACCTGGAGGACGGGACCGCCGCACTCGGCTACCGGGTCGCGCAGGAAGCCGCCGGCCGCGGCGTCGCGACCGCGAGCGTGCGGGAGATATGCCGGCTCGCCGTGGACCGCTACGGGCTGCGCAGGCTGCGGGCCGCCGCGTCCGACGCGAACATCCCCTCGCAACGCGTGCTGCTCAAGGCCGGGTTCGTCTCGGTCGGCCCGGCCGAACCGTCGGAGCTCGGCGGCAAGACGGGTACGTGGTACGAGCGGGACCTGACCGATCTGCCAGGGGCTTCCGAAGGCGGGACGTCCGGACAGGGCTGAGCACGAGCCCCGAGCACGAGCCCCGAGCACGAGGGCCGAATAGCGCCAGCGCCCGCGCCCCGGGCCGACGAAGCTCGACGGCATGAACCGACTCGAAGGGCGTACCGCCCTGATCACCGGGGGAAGCCGCGGCATCGGCGCCGCCGTCGCGCTGCGGCTGGCCGAGGAGGGCGCGGACGTCGCCCTGACGTACCGGGACGCCGCGGACCGCGCCGCGGACGTCGTCGACCAGGTCAAGGCCCGGGGGCGGCGGGCCCTCGCCGTCCAGGCCGACAGCGCCGACGCCGGCGCCCTGGCCGCCGCGGTGGACGAGGCCGCCGCGACGTTCGGGCGCCTGGACATCCTGGTCAACAATGCCGCCGTCTTCCTGACCGGAGCCCTGGAGGACCTGGGGCTGCCGGAGATCGACCGCACGCTGGCGGTGAACGTACGTGCCGCGTTCGTCGCGTCCCAAGCGGCGGTGCCGCACATGAGCGCGCCCGGCGGCCCGGGCGGGCAGGACGGCGGCGGCGCCTTCGGCGGCACCGGCGGCGGCCGCATCATCAGCATCGGCAGCAACGTCGCCGAGCGCACCCCCTTCCCCGGGCTCGCCCTCTACGCGATGAGTAAGGCCGCCCTCGCCGGCATGACCAGGGGACTGGCACGGGAGTTGGGGCCGCGCGGCATCACCGTCAACCTCGTCAACCCCGGCCCCACCGACACCGACTCCAATCCGGCGGACGGCCCGGGCGCCTCGGCCGTCAGCGCGGTCACCGCCCTCGGCCGCTACGCGGCGCCGGCCGAGATCGCCGCCGCCGTCGCCCATCTGGCCGGCCCCGACGCGGGCTACGTCACCGGCGCCACCCTCGCGGTCGACGGCGGCTTCACCGTCTGATCCCGCAGCCGGGTGGCCGGGTGCCCGCGGCCCGGAGTGCGCCCCCGGGCCGTCAGGCGGCGGCCAAGGCGAAGCCGACGCCGGTCAGTTGCTCCGAGAGGTCCCACAGGCGGCGGCCGGTCTCCGGGTCGGCCGCCGCCCGGGACAGCCGCACGCGTGTGGGTCCGCCGCGCAACTCGCCCGGGCCGTCGGGGCCGACGAACGCGCCCCCCTCCACGTCCGGTGCGGTCGCCGCGTAGAGCTGGGGCAGCGCGCCCCGCTCCGCGGGCTGGGCGAGCGGTGCCAGCACCCGCCCGAACAGCACCTTCACCAGGCCGACCGGGGCGCTGGTCTGCAGGTTCGTGGCCGCGTAACCCGGGTGCGCGAGCAGGCTGCGCACCGGGCTGCCGGCGGCCGCCAGCCGCCGCTGGAACTCGCACCCGAACACCGCGTTGGCGAGCTTCGACTGGTTGTAGAACCGCATGGGCGCGTACCGGCGGTCACCGTCGATGTCGTCGAAGTGCAGGCGTCCCACGCGGTGGTTGGCCGACGTCACCGTGACCACGCGGGGATCGGTGCCCGCGGTCAGCAGGTCGAGCAGCAGCCCGGTGAGCGCGAAGTGGCCGAGGTGGTTGGCGGCGAACTGCAGCTCGTGGCCCTGCGCGCTCAGCGAGCGGGGCGGCGCCATCACGCCGGCGTTGTTGACCAGCACCTCGATCTGCCGGTGGTCCGCGTGCAGGGCGTCGGCGAACCGGCGGACCGAGTCGAGGTCCGCCAGGTCGAGCCGGCGCACCTCCAGGGCGGCACCCGGCTGCCGTGCGGTGGTCTCCGCGGCCACCCGGCGTCCCTTCTCCTCGTCGCGCACCGCGAGGACCACCCGCCCGCCCCTGCCCGCGAGCGCCCGGGCGGTCACGAGTCCGAGACCGCTGGTGGCCCCGGTGACGACGAAGACCCGCCCCGACAGGTCCGGGATGTGCTCTGCGGTCCAGCGCTGTTCCGTGTCCATGCGGCACACGATGCCCTTGCTGTCACTGGATGTCAATGCGCCACTGAGTGACATGTATGGCATCCGGGTACGATGCCCGGGTGACCTCTCGCCCGCATGCTCCGACCGGTACCGCCGCCCCCGCGCCGACGCGGGCCCCTGCTCCCGCGCCCGCCTCGGCCCCGGCTCCCGCGCCCGCCTCGGCCCCTGCTCCTGCGCCGTCCCTCGCCCAGCGCAAGCGCCAGCTCGTCGCGGACGAACTGAGTGAGGCCGCCCTCCAGTTGCTGGCGCTGAAGGGGTTCGACGCGGTCACGATCGACGAGATCGCGGTCGCCGCCGGCGTCTCCAAGCGGACGTTCTTCCGGTACTTCGCGTCCAAGGAGGACGTGGTCGTCCGGTTCCTCGCCGACCTGGGCACCGGCATGAGCGCGGAACTGGCCGCCCGGCCCGAGGACGAGCTGCCGTCGGCGGCCCTGCACCACGCGGTGGGGGCGGCCCTGGAGTCCTGCGCGGGCCACACCGACCACGCCGCACGCGCACTGCGCGTCGTCCAGCTGATCCTGCGCACCCCCGCGCTGCGCGCGCGCTTCGTCGAGCACCAGGCCCGCTGGCGCGACGACCTGGCCGCCGTGCTGGGCCGGCGCCTCGCGCTCGACCCCGCCCGCTCGCTGTACCCGGCGCTCGCCGCCGGCATGGCGCTGACCGCATTCGACGCGGTCCTCCAGCGGTGGAGCGACAGCGACGGCGCCGAGGACCCGGCCGACCTCACCACCCGGGCGTTCGCCGCCCTCGCCCCCGCCCTCGACGGTGACGCGGCGCGCTGACGGCGGAGCCGGGGGCCGGGGCCGCCCGCTGGTGACACGGGTCGTGACCCTCGGTGGTGATGGGGAGGCCTGATGCAGATCAGGTGGCGCTGCCGCGAACAGTTCCGGACGGGCAGGCGAGCGGCTGGTCAACTCTGGAATTCACAGGTCGGATTCGCCGGATCCGTGCCCTTTGCAGCAATGTGGCTCGCGTAGCTTGAAGCCCTCTTCAGGGGATGCCCGGCGACGCGGGGAGAACGGCGCGGCCGCGGGCGCTACGGCGAGGACGGCACATGAGGCACGCGGGAACCGGGGCGGACGACTGGCCGCAGCGGCAGGTGACGGGCGCCGGCGGCACGAGGCCGGCAACCGGGGCCGCACCGGGAGCCGCGGCGAGACCCGACTCCGTCCCCGTATCGCAGTCACCGGTCCCCGGACCTCCGGCACCCGTCCCCGCACCCGCTTCCGGGCCAGGTCAGGCGCCTGCCGTCGGGCACGCTCCAGCGCCGGCATCCGGGCACGCTCCAGCCACTGGTTCCGGCGCGGCGACGGCGACGCTGCCGCCGCGGCAGCACCCGGCGGACGCCGAACCGGCCACGACCCGGACCGCGGGCGAGCGCCGGCCGCGCCTGTACGCGATCGACGGCCTGCGGCTGTGCGCCGCGGTGATGGTCGCGCTGCACCACTTCGTCGGCACCTACCGCGTGAACCAGCCGCACAACAAGATCTGGGACCGCCCGGTCTCGCACATCATGCCGAGCGTCTTCCGGGTCACCTCGTACGGCTGGATAGGCGTCGAGATCTTCTTCGTCATCAGCGGGTTCGTGATCTGCATGTCCTGCTGGGGCCGTCGGCCGCGGGACTTCTTCGTCTCCCGGGTGATCCGCCTCTACCCGGCGTACTGGTTCGCCGTGGTGTTCACCACCGGCGTGCTGGCCGCGCTGCCCGCCGCCTGGTCGCGGCCGTCGCTGCGGCAGGTGCTGTTCAACCTCTCGATGCTGCAGATGGGTTCGAACGTCGGGAACGTGGACGGCGTGTACTGGACGCTCTGGTCGGAGCTGCGCTTCTACCTGGTCTTCCTGCTGGTGGTGGCGACCGGCCTGACCTACCGCAAGGTCGTCGTGTTCTGCTGCGTGTGGGGCACGCTGGCCGCGCTCGCGCCGGTCTCCGGCTTCACCGCCCTGCAACTGCTCGCCGACCGCGACTCCACCTGGTACTTCATCGCCGGGCTCGCGCTGTTCCTGATGCACCGGTTCGGGCCCGACCTGCTGCTGTGGGGCATCCTCGCGCTGTCCTGGCTGATGGCCTCCGACGAGATCGGGCGGCGCGTCGAGCACGTCGAGCACGTCTCCAGCTGGCGCGGCGCGTTCGTCCTCTTCTCGCTGTTCCTGCTCGCGATGGTGGCCATCGCCCTCGGCTTCACGGACCGCGTCCAGTGGAAGTGGCTGGCCACCGCCGGCTCGCTGACGTACCCCTTCTATCTGATGCACTACGCCGCGGGCACCACGGCCATCCACTACCTGCGCGACCGGGCCGACCCGCGGGTGCTCGTCGCCGTCCTGGTGGCCGCGGTGCTGCTGCTCAGCTACCTGGTGCACCGTGTCGTCGAGCGGCCCCTGGCCCGCTGGCTCAAACGCGGTCTGACGCGGACCTTCGACCGCCTCGGCGCACCGCCGGCACCACGGGCCGCCACCCGGCCGGCAACGCCCCCGGCCTGAACGAGAAGGGCGTGAGCCGGGAGGAGAAAGGCCGTCGGCCTGCACGAGAAAAGCGAGGAGATTTCTCTCCCCGCCACTCTCAACCTATAGCGCACGGGGGGTCTTGCGGCAAGGCCCCCCATCTGCTGCAGAATCTCCAGCCGTCGGCGGAACCTGAGGATTTCAGGGATTCGCGCGGAAAGCATGCCTTTGCGCAGTGATGCCCTGGGGCAGTGAGGGGATTCTCGTGAACGAGACGACCGACGTCGTCATCGCCGGTGGCGGGCCGACCGGCCTGATGCTGGCGGCCGAACTGCGCCTGCACGGCGTGGAGGTGGTGGTGCTGGAGAGGGACGCCGAGCCGACCAGGGTCGTCCGGTCGCTCGGGCTGCACGCCCGCAGCATCGAGGTGCTGGACCAGCGCGGCCTGCTGGAGCGGTTCCTGGAGGCGGGCCGGCGGTACCCGCTGAACGGGTTCTTCGCGGGCATCCGCAAACCCGCGCCGGAAGGGCTGGACACCGCGCACGGCTACGTCCTCGGCATCCCGCAGCCCACCACCGACCGCCTGCTGTTCGAGCACGCCGCCGCGGCCGGCGCCGACATCCGCCGCGGCCGGGCCCTGACCGGGCTCGACCAGGACGAGGACGGGGTCACCGTCCGGCTGGCCGACGGCACGCGGCTGCGGGCCCGCTACCTCGTCGGCTGCGACGGCGGGCGCAGCACCGTCCGCCGGCGGATCGGCGTCGGCTTCCCCGGCGAGCCCAGCACGGCCGACACGCTGCTCGGCGAGGTCGAGCTGACCGCGGCGCCGGAGACGGTGGCCGAGGTGGTCGCCGACGTGCGCCGCACCCAACTGCGGTTCGGCGTCGGGCCGGTGGGGGACGGCGCCTACCGCGTGGTCGTACCCGCCGCGTCCGTCGCCCACGACCGCTCCGTCCCGCCGACCCTCGACGAGGTCAGGCAGCAGCTGCGGGCTTTCGCCGGCACCGACTTCGGGGCGCACGCGCCACGCTGGCTGTCCCGGTTCGGCGACGGCACCCGGCAGGCCGAGCGCTACCGGGTGGGCCGGGTGCTGCTGGCCGGCGACGCGGCGCACGTCCACCCGCCGGTGGGCGGGCAGGGCCTCAACCTCGGCCTCCAGGACGCGTTCAACCTCGGCTGGAAGCTGGCCGCGGCGATCGCCGGCTGGGCCCCGCGGCGGGCCGGCGCCCCAGGTTCTGGATCCGGCGTGGGAGCGGGCACGGGAGAGGCTGGAGGCGAGGTCGGGGCGGAGGCCGTGGGAGCGGTCGGGGGAGCGGCCGGGGGAGCGTTCGACCTGCTCGACACCTACGAGGCCGAACGGCACCCGGTGGCCGCCGCCGTACTGGAGAGCACCCGCGCCCAGATGCAGCTGATGTCGCCCGAACCCGGGGCCCGCGCCGTACGCCGGCTGGTCGCGGAACTGATGGACTTCGCCGAGGTCAACCGCTACCTCACCGAGAAGAACACCGCGACCGGCATCCGCTACGACCTCGGCGGCGGCCACGCGCTGGTGGGCCGGCGGCTCAGGGACATGCCGCTGAAGCAGGGCCGCCTCTACGAGCTGATGCGCACCGGCCGCGGGCTCCTCCTCGACGGGACCGGCCGGCTCCCGGTGGCGGGCTGGGCGGACCGCGTCGACCACATCGTGGATACCGGCGAGGAACTCGACGTCCCCGCCGTGCTGGTGCGTCCCGACGGGCACGTGGTCTGGGCCGGCGGTGGCAGCGGGGACGGCGGGGACGGAGGGGACGGAGGGGACGGTGCGGGGCTGGCGGGTGCGTTGTCGCGGTGGTTCGGGGTGCCCGCTTCCCTGCCTGGCGGCGGGGCCGTTCGCCGGTCCGGCGAGGGCGAGGCGTCGGACGGTTAGCGCGGCGAACTCGCAGGCGGGGCGGGGCGGGAGCCCTGCCGCGGGCACGGCCCGGGTGGCAGGCACCGGCACCGGGGCGGCGCGCGCCCGTCAGGGAAGGGACGCCTCGATCTGGGCGAGGTGCGCGGCGAGGATCTCCGCGAAGGCGGCTTCGCGGTCGGCGCCCAGCGGGCGCACCTCGCGGGCGAAGTGGGCCAGGGCGGGGAAGCGTTCGGGGTCGGCGCCCAGGACCGCGACGCGGAACTGCTCCAGGCCCTGCTCGGTCTCCTCGGGCGTGATGCTGCTCGCCCCGGCCTCGGCGGCGATCAACGCGGCCAGCAGCACCACGAGCCGGTGGTAGCGCACCGGGATCTGCTCGTCGGGCAGGCCGGAGGCGCGCAGGGCCGCCAGCACCTCGTCCATGACCAGCCGGGAGCCCGCACCGCCTGACGCGTACCGCCCCCAGATCGCGGCGAGCGGCGGCTGCTGCCCGAACGCCGCGCGCAGGCGCAGGGCCACGGCCGTGATCCGCTGCCGCCAGTCGCCCTCGGGGCGGTAGCCGTCCATGGCGGCCACCAGGATCCGGTCGGCGACCGCGCGCAGCAGCTCGGTCTTGTTGCGGAAGTGGCGGTAGAGGCTGGACGAGTCGGTCCCGAGCACCGCGGCGAGCTTGCGCACGCTGAACGACTCCGCGTCGGTCGTCTGCAGCAACTCCGCCGCCGTGTCCAGGATCTCCTCGGTCGACCAGCGCCTTCGACCTGCCATGCCGCCCCTCTCGTCGGCACTCACCCTAACCTATGCACTTGCTGTTGCACGCGGTGCGTGCATACTAAGGACGCATGGCGCCCTGCGACGGGCATGCCACGGCGGACGACGCCATGCGATGTCATGCGACGCCGTACGAGCCGTGCGACGCCGTACGAGCGCCGTGCAGCGAGGGACGACGAGGACCCGGCGTCCGGCCGGGGAGGGGAGAGGGACATGAGCGGGACCACCGACATCACGAGGCCGCCGGAGCCGGACTGGGCGGCGCTGACGGCCGAGGACCTGGCCGCCTACCGCGACGCGGAGAACCGTTTCCGGGCGTCCGCCGCGGCGCGGGCGGTCACCGGTGAACCGGACGCCGGCGCCGCCATCGCCTGGCAGCAGGTGGCGCTGCCCGGCCGCGAGCTGCCGGTGCGGGTGTACCGGCCGGTGGACGCGGGCGGCGACGGCGTCGGAAGCGGGGGAGACGGGGGCGGCGGGGGAGACGGGCTGCCGCTCGTCGTCCATGTGCACGGCGGCGGGTTCGTCGGCACGGCGGTGCAGTGCGACGGGTACGCCGGCCATCTCGCCGCCCACCTGCCCGCCGTCCTGGTCTCCGTCGAGCACCGCCTGCTCGACCACGGGACGTCGCTGCGGGACGCCGCCGACGACGGCTGGGACGTGCTCGACCACGTGGTGCGCAACGCAGCGCGGTGGGGCGTCGATCCGCAGCGCACGGCCGTCCTGGGAGAGAGCTGCGGCGGGCTGATCAGCGCCCTGACCGCGCTGCGGGCGAAGGACGCCGGGCTGCGGCTGCGGGCGCAGGTGCTGGTCAACCCCGCGGTCGACGTGACCGGGACGATGCTCGACCACGCCTCGATGGCCGCGTACGGCAACACCCCGACCCTGGCGCTGCCGCAACTGCGGCTCTTCCAGCGGCTCGGCGTGCCGGCGGGGACCGACGCCCGCGCGCTCTCGCCGCTCCACGCCGACGACCTGGGCGGGCTGGCACCCGCGCTCCTGGTGGTGCCGACCGCCGATCCGCTGGCCGATCACGGCCGCCGCTACGCTGAACGCCTGCGGGCTGCGGGAACGCCGGTACGGCTCAGCGAGTACGAGGGAGCCGGGCACGCGTTCCTCAGCATGCCGGGCCTGTCGCCGCACGCGGTACCGGCCCGCGCGGAGATCCTCGACTTCCTGCGCGCGGCCCTGGCCCGGTGAGGCGCGGTGAGGCGCGGTGGGGCCCGGCAGACCGGCAGACCGGCATGACGCGAACGGAAGGGATTCTGATGACCCGGATGACGCGGACGACGCGGACGCGCCATGACCGGCGGGCCGTCGCGGCGATGCACGCGGGCCTCGGCCTGACCGTCCTGGCGAAGGCCGCGGTCGGGGTGAGGGTACGGCTGCGGCCGCGCTGAGGTCGCAGCCGAACGAGAGGGCGGCGGGAAAGGCCGGGCCCGGGACGAGAGGGAGACGGACGCGTGGAACGCATCGGCATCATCGGAGTGGGCGAGATCGGCCGCGCCATCGTGGCGGGTCTGCGGAACGGGGACGGGCCCGGCCCCGAGGTCTTCCTCTCGCCGCGGGGCGCGCGTACGGCCGCCGAACTGGCCGCCCAGTACGAGGGCGTCCATGTGTGCGCGGACAACCAGGAGGTGGTGGACCGCGCCGAGCTGGTGATCGTCGCGGTCCGCCGCGAGAACCGGCACGACGCGCTGGCCGGCCTGCGGGTGGACGACGACCGGGTGGTCGTGAGCGTGATGGCCGGCATCAGCAACGACGAGGTGCGCGGGCTGCTGGGCACCAAGGCCGCGCTGGTGCGGGCGATCCCGCTGCCGACCGTGCGCGAACGGAGCTGCGTCACGGTGACCTACCCCGAACACCCGGCGGTGAGCGCGCTCTTCGAGCAGCTGGGCGGCGTGCTGCCGGTCGCGGACGAGGCGGCCTTCGACGTCTTCTCCGCGCTGACCGCGACGGTGACCACCCACTACGCCTACCTGACCACCCTCGCCTCCTGGGCCGCGGCCCAGGGCATCGCCCCCGGCGACGCGGACCGCTACCTCCGCGACCTCTTCCAGGGCGTCGGCCGTTCCCTCGCCGACGAGTCCCGCACCCTCCACCAGCTCGCCGCCGACCACGAGACCCCCGGCGGCAGCAACGAGCGCATCCGCACCACCTGGTTCACCCCCGCCAACTCCACCGCCCTCACCCACACCCTCGATTCCCTCCTCACCCTCCTCACCCAGCCCCCGTCCGCTGCAAGCGGCTGATCTCGAAGCATGCTTCGGGCAGCCGCGCGGCTCTCGGCGGCTGACGCCGGGGAGGAGCTGGAAGCCGTCAGCGGGCCACTGCCCGCGGACTACAAGGAGTTCCTGGCCGCCTACGGTCCAGGAAGGCGCGTTCGCCATCCCCGGCCTCCCCCGCGCGGCCGCGGTGGATTCGTCCCGGTGGACTGATGGCTGCGGGACCTCGGTGGCGCAGCTCGGCGGAAGCCTCAGCGGTGGATGAGGGTGCGGAGGCGTTTGTGGGTGCGGCCGCGGCGGAGGAGGCGGGCGAGGTCGCGCTCGGTGGGCTGGGAGTAGAGGACGAAGTCGGGGTGGTGGTGGACGCCGGGGGAGTCGAGGGCGGCGGCCGCGGCGTCACGGATCGCGGTGAGGTGGGCGGGCGTCATCGGGAGAGCGCGCTCGCGGGGCTGGTGGTCGGCGCCTATGGGGTAGTCGCGGCCCGGGCGGCGCTTCATCTCGACATGGCAGCCGAGCACATGGGTGACGGGGTGCGTCGCCGCGAAGGCCACCAGCCGTTCCATGGTGGCGAGGAAGGCCGCCGCGTCGAAGGCGAACAGGCGGCCGGGCAGCACCGTGTCGCCGGTGAGCAGCACGCCGGACCACGGGTCGTGGAAGGTGACGGCGGCCTCGTGGTGCCCGGGGGAGTACAGCACCTGAAGCACCCGCCCGCCCAGGTCGAACGCGGCGGTCTCGTCCGGCCGTTCGGCGTCCAGGCCGAAGAACTCCCGTACCGCCGCGGCCTCCCGCGGCACCACTGTGGTCGAGGGCCGGTCCTCGAACTGCGGGTCGGCGGCCACGTGGTCGCCGTGCCCGTGCGAGTGCGCGACCACCAGCCCGTACTCCTCGCGCGGATGCGCCCGCAGCCACTGGGCGATCAGGCCGTCGACGGTCTCCCGCAGCGGGAACGCCTCGGGTTCCGCGGTGGCGCCGGTGTCCAGCAGCAGCGCCCGCTCGTTGCCGAAGAGCAGGTAGAGGAAGGGCGCTTCGTAGCTGAGCGACTTGCTCTGCCGCAGGATCACCGTGTGCTCGTCGTAGTGGTGGACCTGGATCGGCGGCTCCCCGCCGTCCCGCCGGCGCCGCCGCGCCGAGCCCGTGCCGCTGCGCCACATCACGTCCAGTGAGCCCGCCCGCGGGGCGCCGCTCACGAAGTCGACCGGTCCGCCGCCCGGCGCCCCGCCCTGCTCAGTCGTCTGCTGCACCATTTCAGTCCCCCACCGTTTCCCTCGTCCGAAGCGGCGTCGCCGCCATGAAATACCGGACATGACGCTGCCCGCTGTCGTCGTGCGCCCCGCCCGCCGCCTCGCTCCTGGCGATGTACGGCTCCAGCAGGGCCATCCACTTGGCCTCGATCTCGGACGCCTCCTCGGGCGAGACGAGAGCGAGCGCGGACACGACGCCCGCCTTGCCCCGCCAGTCGGGGCTCTCCTGGTCGCGGCGGGCGCCGTACTCCAGGACGGCCTCCAACTCCCGCTCGACCACGGTGCGTTCCAGTTCCCTGCCGACCAGGGACTGGCCGCTCTCGACCCGCAGTGTCGGCCGCTCGTGCGGAAGGCGCCACTGCCGCTCCCGGCGGTCCTGCCCCTGCCCCGCATCCTCGACGAAGCCGTACTTCGCCAGCTGCCGCAGATGGAAAGAGCAGTTGGCCTGCGGCACGTCCAGCGCCCGTCCGCACTGCGCGGCCGTCGCCGGGCCGATCGCCGCGAGCAACTCCATCAGGTCCAGCCGCAGCGGGTGCGCCAGCGCCCTGATCGCCTTCGGATCACCGATCTCCATGTGTCAAAGACTACTTTGGCATTCTGAGATGTCAACGCTTCCTTTGGCTTTTCCCTCGGACGGCGGGAAGGTGCTCCGGCGCGCGGCCGTCGGATAGCGTGGGAGCCGTGTCGAGTCCTGAGTCGGACAGGGCGGGGGCTTTCGGTCACCCCGTCAGCCCCCTGAACCCCTGAACCCGAGCCTCTGAGCCCCTGAGTTCACGCTCCCGCCGTCCCGCCGCGTTCCGCGGCCGGACGCGCGCGCCCTGGTGCTGACCGCGGTGACGAGATGACCCTCTCGCGCCTCTCTCTCACCTCGGAGCCACTCGATGCCCGTCCCGCTCTACCTGCTTGCCCTGGCGGTCTTCGCCATGGGCACCTCGGAGTTCATGCTCGCCGGCCTCGTGCCGGACATCGCCTCCGACCTCGGCGTCACCGTCGGCACGGCAGGCACGCTCACCTCGGCCTTCGCGGTCGGGATGATCGCCGGCGCCCCGCTGATGGCCGCACTCGCCCGCACCTGGCCGACGCGGTCCACCCTCCTCGGGTTCGTCCTCGCCTTCGCGGCCGCCCATGCCGCGGGCGCGGTCACCGCGAACTTCTGGCTGCTGTTCACGACCCGGGTCCTCGCGGCGGCGGCGAACGCGGGCTTCCTCGCGGTCGCGCTGACGGCCGCCGCCGCCATGGTCCCGCCCGACCGGAAGGGGCGCGCGCTGGCCGTGCTGCTCTCGGGCACCACGACGGCCATGATCGCCGGCGTCCCGGCGGGAGCGGGCCTCGGCTCGCTCCTCGGCTGGAGGGCGACGTTCTGGGCCGTCGCCGCGCTCTGCCTCCCCGCGGCCCTCGGCATCCTCGCCGGAGTCCCGGCGGGCCCCGGGCGGACAGACGCGGACGAAGGGCCGGACCTGCGCACGGAACTCGCCCAACTCGCCCGTCCCCGGCTGCTCCTGGCGATGCTGCTCGGTGCGCTGGTGAACGCGGCGACCTTCGCGAGCCTCACCTTCCTCGCCCCCGTCGTGACCGGCACCGCCGGGCTGGCGGAGCCGTGGGTCCCGGCCGCGCTGATGCTCTTCGGCACCGGTGCCTTCGCCGGGATCAGCGTCGCCGGACGGCTGTCCGACCGCCGCCCCGGCCTCGTCGTCGCGGCCGGCGGCCCGCTGCTGCTCGCCGGCTGGCCGGCCATGGCCGTACTGGCGGACCGCCCGGCCGCCCTGCTCACCCTCGTGTTCGTCCAGGGCGCGCTGTCGTTCGCGCTGGGCAGCACCCTGATCACGGGTGTCCTCTACGAGGCGGCGGAAGCGCCCGGCATGGCCGGCTCCTACGCGACCGCGGCACTGAACACCGGCGCCGCCGCCGGACCGCTCGTCGCCGCGGCCACCCTCGGCACGGGCGCCGGGGACCTCGGGCCGTTCTGGGCCAGCGGACTCCTCGTCGCCGCCGCCCTGCTCGTGGCGCTGCTCACCGCCCGGCCGCCCGCGCGGTGAACGCGGCCCTGCGCACCGGCCCCGCGCGTCTGCGGGCCGGCCCCGGGTGCCGGGTCCGCGCCTTTGCGCACCAGCGCTCTGCGGCTGGCGCGCGCCTTTGCGCACCAGCGCTCTGCGGCTGGCGTCGCGAGCAGCGCGGCCTTGCCGCCGGGGCGGGCACAGCCCGTGCGGCGACCTGCGGCACGGGCGCCGCGCGTCCGTGTGCCGACCCAGCGCGTCGTGCGCGCGGCCGGTGGCTGTTCCGGTGGCGCACGCGCGAGGCGCTCGATCAGTCCTCGGCGGGCAGCGGCGACGTCGGGTCGGGGACGTGCGGGAGGACGTCGGCGACGTAGGAGACGACGGTGGCGTCCAGGCCGACGTCGTGCTGGGCCCGCTCGGACAGGTACCAGCGGTGCTCCAGCAGCTCGTGGTAGAGCTGCGCCGGGTCCATGCCGCGGCGCTTCTCCAGCGGGACCGCGCGCACGGCGGGGCGGAAGACCTGGCGCACCCAGCGGTGGGCGAGCACCTCGGGGCGCGCGCCGGGGAAGCCGTCGGCGGTGAGCCGGCCGGTCGGCGCGTAGTCGTCCTGGGTCGCCATCCAGCTCTCCAGGTCGTTGAGCAGGCTGCGCGCCTGGTTCTCCTCGGTGTCCATGCCGGTCAGCCGCAGCAGCTGCCGCTGGTGGTGGCCGGCGTCCACGACCTTCGGCACGAACGTCACGGTGTCGCCCTCGGGCGAGCGCTCGATCTGCATCTCGGCGACGTCGAAGCCGAGGTCGTTCAGCCGCCGTATCCGGCGGTCGATGTAGTGCCGCTTGCTCGCCGGGTACACGGACTCGCGGGTCAGCTCGTGCCACAGGTCGCCGTAGCGGGCGGCGATCGCCTCGCCGAACGTCACCGGGTCCACCGACGGGTGCAGCGAGCCGCCCGCCTCCAGGTCCATCAGCTCGCCGGCGATGTTCACCCGGGCCAGCTCGATGTCGTACTCCCGCTGCCCGCGGGAGAGTTCCGGCTGCAGCTGCCCGGTCTCGGCGTCCACCAGATACGCGGCGTAGGCCCCGGCGTCCCGGCGGAACAGCGTGTTGGACAGCGAGCAGTCACCCCACGCGAACCCGACCAGGTGCAGCCGCACCAGCAGCACGGCCAGCGCGTCCAGCAGCCGGTTCACCGTCCCGGTGCGCATCGTCGTCTCGAACATCGCCCGGTACGGCAGCGAGCCGCCCAGGTGCCGGGTGATGAGCGCCGGCTCCAGCGGCGTGCCGTCCGCCGCCTCCCTGCCGGTGACCACGGCCATCGGGTCCACCGCGGGTATCGCGAGGCGGTCCAGGTCGCGCAGCAGCCCGTACTCGCGCTCGGCCGCCCACTGGCTGACCTCCTTGATGGCGACCACCTCGTCGCCGGCGCGGGCGAACCGCACCACGTGCCGGGAGATGCCGCGCGGGAGGGCGACGAGCGACTCCTCGGGCCACTCCTCCAGCGGGACGTCCCAGGGGAGGTCGAGGAGGGCCGACGGGTGGTCGGCGTCGGTCGCCGTGATGTGCAGGGGCATGGCGGGGCGTCCTCTCCTCAGGGGGCAGCCCGATGGTGCCACGTCCGCACACCTGTCCGGCCTGCGGGTTCACAGATCGGACAGGCGTGCTGAGGCGGAGGGACGCGGGGGCGCCGCGGATGCCGCCAGGGCCGGGCTCGCACAGGGCCTCGGCCGCGGGCAGCCCCCGCCGGCATTGGGCCGGCTTCCGGCCGGCCGGGGCTCAGCCCCGGCTCAGCCCCGCGCCAGCCGCAGGGTGACCAGCTCGAAGGGCCGCAGCGCCAGATCGACCGCGCCGTCCCGGATCGCGACGGTCCGCCGGGCGGCCTCCTCGTCCAGCGGGCGTTCCAGCAGGTCGGTGGCCGCCACGCCGGTCGCCGGGAAGCCGAGCGAGACGCGGGCCCTGGCCCGGCCGCCGCACGACTCGTAGAGCCGGACGACGACGTCGCCGCTCTCGTCGTCCGCCAGCTTGACCGCGCTGACCACCACCGCGTCGTCGTCCACCGACACCAGCGGCGCGACCTCGTGCGAGCCGCGGACCTGCCGCTCGGGCAGGTTGATGCGGTAGCCCTCGGCCACCGCGTCGCCGATCGACGCGCCCGGGACCAGCGCGTGCCGGAACCGGTGCACGCCCTGGTCGGTCTCCGGGTCCGGGAAGCGGGGAGCGCGCAGCAGCGAGACCCGCACGGTTGTGGTGGTGCCGAAGTCCGCGACCGGTCCTCCGTCCGGCCCGGCCGCGCCGCCCGCAGCGGAAGCGAGGGCTGTGCCGGCCGCCTCGCCCTCGGCGGTGGCCGCCGTCCTGCCGTCCCTGACGGTGCGCGTCACGTCGTGCCCGTACGTCGAGTCGTTGACGACCGCCACGCCCCAGCCCGGCTCCGCCACGTACAGGAAGCGGTGGTTGCACGCCTCGAACTTCGCCGCCTCCCACGAGGTGTTGGTGTGGGTGGCCCGGTGGACGTGCCCGAACTGCGTCTCGGACGCGTACCGTTCGGCGTGCACGTCCAGCGGGAACGCCAGCTTCAGGAACTTCTCCGTCTCGTGCCAGTCCACTTCGGTGGCGATGTCCAGCCGCCCGGCGCCCGGCTGCAGCGACAGCACCTGGACGACGCGGGACGCGCCGAAGCTGCGGACCACGCGCACGGCGGCGGCCGTACCCGCCGCCGGATCGGGGGCCAGCTCATCGACGCCGGTGAGGTCGGTGACGGTGTTGCGGTAGAACGCGTCGACGTCCCACGCGTCCCACATGTTGGGGAAGTCCGGGTGCAGTTGCAGCAGGTTGGCGGCCAGGCCCGGGGCCACGGTCTCGCGGTCCGCGGCGAGGTCGTACACCGACACCACCAGGCCGCGGCCGTCGACCTCCACCCGCAGCAGTCCGTTGGCCAGGACGAAGCCTCCGCCCTGGCGCGGCGCGAGCACCGCGGGCCCGCCGCCCGAACCCGTTCGGCCACCCGCGCCCGAATCCGCGACGGAATCCGTGCCCGAATCCGCGCCCTGAGCCGCCTCCGGAACCGCCGCGCCGCCCGCCGGTACGCCGCCGCGCGCGTGCGGCGCCGCGTTGAACGCCAGCGTCAGACCGCCCGACGCGTCCCCGGCGAGCGCCTGCTGCGCCGCGGTGACGATGCCCGTCAGCTCCTCGCCGACCGCCGCGTACGTGCGGCGCGCCTCCCGGTGCACCCAGGCGATCGACGAACCCGGCAGGATGTCGTGGAACTGGTGCAGCAGCACGGTCTTCCAGATCCGGTCGAGCTCCCGGTACGGGTACGGCGCCCCGGTCCGCACCGCGGCGGTGGCCGCCCACAACTCGGCCTCGCGCAAAAGGTGTTCGCTGCGCCGGTTGCCCTGCTTGGTCTGCGCCTGGCTGGTCAGCGTGGCTCGGTGCAGCTCCAGGTACAACTCACCCACCCACACCGGCGGTTGCGGGTACTCCGCCTCGGCCTGGGTGAAGAACTCCGCGGGCGACTCCCAGCGCACCCGCGCCGACCCCTCCAGGTCGCGCAGCCGCGCCGCCTTCGCCACGATCTCGCGGGTGGCGCCGCCGCCCCCGTCGCCGTAGCCGGACGGCGCGAGCGAGTGCCGGGCCGCGCCCTTCTCCTTGAAGTTGCGGGCCGCGTGGGCGATCTCGCTGCCGCGCATCGAGCAGTTGTAGGTGTCGACGGGCGGGAAGTGGGTGAAGATCCGCGTGCCGTCGATGCCCTCCCACAGGAACGTGTGGTGCGGGAAGGAGTTGACCGCGCTCCACGAGATCTTCTGCGTGAGCAGCCACTTCGAGCCGGCCGCCTTGATGATCTGCGGCAGCCCGGCCGCGAAGCCGAAGGTGTCGGGCAGCCACGCCTCCTCGTTCTCGACGCCGAACTCGTCGAGGAAGAAGCGCTTGCCGTGCACGAACTGCCGGGCCATCGCCTCCGACCCGGGCATGTTGGTGTCCGACTCGACCCACATGCCGCCGGCCGGCACGAACCGGCCCTCGGCGACCGCGGCCTTCACCTTCGCGTACACCTCGGGCCGGTGCTCCTTGATCCAGGCGAACTGCTGCGCCTGCGACATCGCGAACACGAACTCCGGCTGCTCGTCGAGCAGCGCGGTCATGTTCGCGGTGGTCCTGGCCACCTTGCGGACGGTCTCGCGCAGCGGCCACAGCCACGCCGAGTCGATGTGCGCGTGACCGACCGCGCTGATCCGGTGCCCGGTCGCCGCCGCGGGCGAGGCCAGCACCCCGGCCAGCTCCGAACGGGCGGCCGCCGCCGTGGCGTTGACGTCCTGCAGGTCGACGGCGTCGAGCGCCCGGCCGACCGCCCGCAGGATCTCGTGGCGCCGGGTGCCGTCCGCCGGCAGCTCGGCCATCAGCTCGCCGAGCACCTCCAGGTCCTGCACCAGCTCCCAGACCGTCTCGTCGAACACCACGAGGTCCATCCGGCCGAGCCGGTACCGGGGTTCGCTGCCCGCGGTCTCCTTGTCGCCGAGCTGCGTCGGCAGGAAGGGGTGGTAGTCCAGCAGTACCGGGTTGGAGGCCGCCTCGACGTGCAGCAGCACCTCCTCGCCGCCGGCCGCGGGGGAGGCGACGCGCACCCACTGGTTGCGCGGGTTGAGGCCCTTCACCGGGGTGCCGTCCGGCCGGTAGACCAGGCCCTCGCACTGGAACCCGGTCATGTTCTCGTCGAACCCCAGGTCGAGGACGACCTCCACGGTGCGGCCGGCCCACGACGCCGGGACGGTCCCCGACACCCGGAACCAGCTGGTGCCCCACGGCGCTCCCCAGCGGTCCCCGGTCGCGATCGGCCGGAGCGGCCCGGCGGCCAGCCCCTCGGCGACCGGCACCGGTTCGTCCGGCGCGGTCCACACCGCGACGTCCAGCGGCAGCGACGCGGGATGGACGGCGGGCCGGATGCGTTCGTCCAGCACCCGCTTGAGGCGGGCTTCGACCAGGCGGCGGTCGTCGTGCATGCAGGGGCTCCCGAGGTGTGCCGGAGGGGTGGGGGCAGCGCGGACGGCGTGGAACTCTGCGGAGATTGTCGCCTAGCGAACGTCCTCGGGCCGGACGATCGCTGTGATGCCGCGGGCGGAGAGGTGGGCCTGGTCGGTGGCGCGCGAGGCGAGGACGACGGCGGGCCGCACGCCGTCCGCGGTCAGGCGGGCGAACGCCTCGAAGAAGGCGCCGCCGGGCGCGCACGTCGAACGGTCCGCGGCGGCAGGCCCGTTGGCGGCGGTGGCGTCGGCGTCCCAGTCCGCGGGCGCGTCCAGCACGAGCGCGGTGCTGCGCACGGCCGGCGCGTAGGCGCGGGCGCGCCGGTCGGCCACGATGCGGCGGATCGCCTCGCCGGCCGGCTTCACCCGCCGGTCGTTGGTGAGCAGGCCCAGGGAGTACTCGAGTTCGGGGAAGTCCGCGAGGGAGCGGGACACGTCGTGCGAGCACCACCACGTCACGCCCCACACGTCCGCGCAGTCCAGGGCGTTGGCCACGGTCGCCTCGGTGAACGACGCGGCGTGCTCCGCCGGGATCAGCGGCGCCGGCGCGCCCACCTCCTGGAGCCACACCGGGCGGTGCGGGTCGTCCGCCCACGCCTTCGACAGCTCGATCAGGTAGGCCGCGTGGTGCTCGGTGGCCGTCCCGGTGCGGCCGTGCCGCTGGGCGGTCCCGTTGAACACCCAGGAGTGCACGGCGGTCAGCGCGCCGATCGTCGCGGAGTGGGCGGGGGTGAAGGCGTGCCCGTCCTGGTACCAGGCGGCGTCGTACTCGGCGTGCAGGTGCAGCCGGCCGGGAGCGCCCTCCTCGCACGCGGCGAGCTGCCGCCGCAGCCAACTGCCCGCCTGGGCGGGGGTGATCGGGTCCGGGTCGGGGTGCGGCGGCCCGGAGAACTGGTTGATCTCGTTGCCGACCGTCATGCCGATGAAGTTGGGCCGGTCGGCGAGGGCGGAGGCCAGCGTCCGCAGGTAGGCGGCCTGCGCCTCGACGACGTCGGGGTCGGTGAAGATGTTGCGGCGGTGCCAGGTGCCGGTCCAGGCCGGCAGGAAGTCGAAGCTGGACAGGTGCCCCTGGAGGCCGTCCACGTTGACGTCCAGGCCGCGTTCGGCCGCCGCGTCCGCCAGCGCCACCAGCTGCTCGACGGCCCGCGGCCGGATCAGTGTCCGGTTCGGCTGGAACACCGGCCACAGCGGGAACACCCGGACGTGGTCCAGGCCGAGTGACGCGATCGAGTCCAGATCCGCGCGGACGACATCGATGTCGAAGTCCAGCCAGTGATGGAACCAACCCTGGCTGGGCGTGTAGTTCGCGCCGAAGCGCACCCCTGACGTGCTCATCCCCCCAGCATGACCTGCGTCCCCCCGACCACGGAACCCGGGGCCCGGCCGGGCCGGCGCCTCACATGTGGCAGCCGACCTCCACGAGGAGGGTGTCCGGGGCGAGGGCGTCCAGGTACCGGTTGGCCCGCTCCCAGTAGCCGTCGCTGCTCGCGTCCGTCCAGGAGCCGTCCAGCGCGACGACGGCATAGCCGGGCACCGCCCACGAGACGGCCTGCGCCAGGTCCGAAGGAAACGGGTCCCCGGCCTCGTACCTCCGGGCCGCCCGGGCCCGCATGGCCGCGAAGTCGAGTAGCCCCCGCGGCCCGCCGAGGCATTCCAGCGGCTCCAACTCGTCGTACGCGAGAACCCCGCGCGGCACGTTGGCGGCGGTCAGCACACGCGGATCGCCGTCGTGCCCGGGGAGGACGAGGAACGCCTCACGCGCCAAGGCGAACACGGACCACCAGTCCCATTCGCCCGCCGGGTTGAACTCCCCGTTGGGTTCGGCCTCGTACGGGGCCATCCGTCCGGCGATCGCCGACGGGACGTCCGCCGGTTCGGTCGGCGGCAGGCACACGGTTGCGGTGAACTTGGTCACGGGCCGAAGCGTAGGGCCGGACGCGGCCGGGACGTACCGGATGACGAGCGATCCGGTACGCCCGGGCGGCTACAGGTTGCGTGGGGCGGTGAGGCGGGCGGCGGCCTGGTCGCGGGCGGCTTCGAGGACGGAGAGCAGGACCTCCTTGGCGGAGCCGCGGTCGCGGACGTCGCAGAGGACGACGGGCGTCGAGGGGTCCAGGTCCAGGGCGGAGCGGACCTCGTCGCTGGTGCAGTCGCGGCGCCCGTTGAAGCAGTTGACGCCGATCGCGAACGGGATCTCGCGGGACTCGAAGAAGTCGATCGCGGCGAACGACGCCTCCAGCCGGCGGGTGTCCGCCAGGACCACCGCGGCCAGCGCGCCGGTCGCCAGGTCGTCCCACATGAACCAGAAGCGGTCCTGGCCGGGCGTGCCGAACAGGTACAGGACCAGTTCGGGCGCGATGGTGATACGGCCGAAGTCCATGGCGACCGTGGTCGACGTCTTGCCCTCGATGCCGGACAGGTCGTCGACGCCGAGACTCACGGTCGTCATGCGTTCCTCGGTCTCCAGCGGAGGCACCTCGCTGACCGCGCCCACCAGAGTCGTCTTGCCGGCACCGAAGCCGCCCGCTATGAGGATCTTCAGTGCGGTCGGCATGACCGGTTCAGAGCCGACGGATACCATCAATCACCTTTTCAATGATTTCCACGCTCGGTTGGTCCTCCTTGCCGGGCGGTGCCTGGACCAGGATGAGCGCGGCGTGCAGCAGATCCCCGCAGAGGATCTTCACGACGCTCACCGGCAGGTCCAGGTGTGCGGCGATCTCGGCGATCGCCACCGCGCGGTCTCGGCAGAGCTCCAGGATCTGGACCGACTCCGGTTCCAGATGGCCCGGGCCGTGCTCGTCCACAGACCGCGCGGCGACCAGCGTGATCAGTGAGAAGTTGTGCCTACTGTGACGGGTGCGCCCGCCCGTGATGGCGTACGGCCGCAGGTGGCGTCCGGTCTCCTCGTCGTCGTGCCATCGACGCTCAGGCATCCTGGACAAGTCCGCCGGGCTGGGAAGGCACCCGAGGTGCGGCACTCAGGTACTGGCCGACCTGCTTGACGAGCGTTCCCATCTCGAAGGCCATCACCCCGACGTCCACCCCTTCCGAGGCGATCGCCGCCAGCCGGGCGCCGCGGCCCGCGGCGGTGACGAACAGGAAGGCCCGCTCCATCTGGATGACGGTCTGCTGGACCTCGCCACCGTGGAAGTGGCGCGCCGCCCCGCGGGCGAGGCTGTGCATGCCGGAGCCGACCGCCGACAGGTGCTCGGCGTCGTCCCGGCGCAGGTCCTTCGACTTCCCGATGAGCAGGCCGTCCCCGGACAGCACGATGGCGCACCGGATCTCCGGGACGCGGTCCACCAGAGTGTCGAGGAGCCAGTCCAGCTGGGGTCCGGGCTGTACGTGCTCAGTCATTGTTTAAATCTCCCTCCCATTGGCCGGCACCCGACTCCCATTGGTTGCCACCCGACCTCCACGAATCCTCCGCCGGCCTGCCTGCGCCGCCCGGCTCGCCTGCCTCGGGCATCCGCGCCCGCTGCAGTCCCTGCTGAATCGCGATCATCGCGCGGGCAGACGCCTCCGGGGAGATGCCGCCATGGTGCCCGTCGCCCTCCGGTCTGCCCTGCGTCTGCGCGGCTTCCCTGCGCAACTGCTGGGCCAGGCTGGCTCCCCGTCTCCGCTGCGGCAGCACCGGAGGGGTGGTGAGGTGACGGTTCGGATCCGGCGGGGATCCGGGTCCGGCGGGCGCCGCCCCGTTGGGGGCGGGACGTCCGGCCGGTGCCTGCGGTGCCGCAGCCGTGGGGACGGAGGGGCCGTGCGCACCCGGCTGGGGTGCGGCGGGACCCGTGCCCGTCGGCGCCGCGGGGGGCGCCTGCGGCGCGGAGTACTGCCCGGCCCGCGGTCCGGCCGGCGCGTAAGGCGCCTGCTGCGGCCCGGCCTGCGGCGACAGCCCCGCACCCGACGGACCCCCTTGCGGGGACAGCCCCGCACCTGACGGTCCGGCCTGCGGGGACAGCCCCGCACCCGATGGTCCGGCCTGCGGGGACAGCCCGGCGCCTGACGGTCCGGCCTGCGGGGACAGCCCCGCGCCTGACGGACCCCTTTGCGGGGACAGCCCGGCGCCCGACGGGGTGGCCTGCGTGCGGACGGTCGTGCCGCGGATCGTCGACGGCCGCTGGGGCTCCGCCGGCTGCGGCTCCGGCCGCTGCGGCTCCGACCGGACCGGCTCCCCGTAAGGGGCCTGGGCCCGCTGCGGCTCCGGCCGGTACGGCTCGCTCCGGTACGGCTCCGCGTGCTGCGGCTCCGGCCGGCTCGGCTGCGCCGGGTGCTCCTGGCCCGCGGACTGCCGGTGCGCCGGGTGCTCCTCGGGCGCCACCCAGCCAGTGGCCGCGGGGCCGGTGGCCATGGTGCCCGCCGAGATCCCCGGCGACGGGAAGTCCGCACTCGCGGGAAGCAGGCCCGCACCGCCGTACTCCGGGAAACCGCTGTGCTCCGGCATCCGCGTGTGGGTGAGCGCGTAGCCGTCGTCGTGCGCGGCGGCGGCCGCCACCAGGTCGCCCGGCTGGTCGCTGCCCGGGCCGCCGGCCGCACTGCCGACCGCGGCCGCGGCCGGCGCCTGCCGGCCGGCGTCCATGGCCATCATGCCGCTCGCGCTGGCCGCCGACTTGAGCTGGTCGAGGACCGGCGAGTCCAGCTCCTCGAGCAGGTTCGCCGGCACCAGCACGACGACCATCGTGCCGCCGTAGACCGAGTCGCGGACCTCGACCTTGATGCTGTGCCGCTCGGCGAGCCGGGCGACCACGAAGTGGCCGAGGCGCGGGTCCTCGCTCAGCGCCCGCATGTCCAGCTTGGGCGGGTGGGCGAGCAGCTCGTTGGCGTGGTCGATCATGTCCTGCGGCATGCCGAGGCCGTGGTCCTCGATGTGCACGACCAGGCCCTTGGCGACCCGCGTCGCGCTGACCGACACCTGGGTGTCCGGCGGCGAGAACGCGGTGCCGTTCTCGATGAGTTCGGCGAGCAGGTGGGTGACGTCGGCCACCGCGCGCCCGGCCAGGGCCAGTTGGCGCTCGGCGGGCAGGTTCTTCACGCGGACACGGGTGTACTGCTCGGTCTCGGCGACCGCGCTGCGCATCACGTCGACGATCGAAACAGCCGTGGTCATACGGCGGTTGGGCGGCGAACCGCTGAGGATCACCAGGCTCTCGGCGTGACGGCGCACGCGGGTGGCGAGGTGGTCGACCGCGAAGATGTCCTTCAGCAGGTCGGAGTCCTCGTGCTTGCGCTCCAGGTCGTCGAGCAGCGAGATCAGCCGGTGGATCAGCGACTGGGTACGGCGGATGAGCTGACCGAAGACCTTCTCGCCGCCCTCGCGGCCGAGCGACTGGCGCAGCACGGTGTCCGCGGCGACCCGGCCGAGCCGGTCGATGGACGCGGCCAGCCGCTGCACCTCGTCGGCGGGCGTGGGACCCTGCGGCACCAGCATCGCGGGGTCGATGCGCTCGCCCGCCTCGATCCTGGCCATCAGCCGCGGCAGCCACACGTTGGACAGCTCGTCGGCGTGCGCCTGCAGCGCGTTGAGCCGGCCGGTGATCGTCCGCCGGTTGCGCAGCGACAGATAGGCGCCGCCGGCCAGCGCGGCCAGCGTCGCCAGGGTGCCGAGGAGCAGCCCGAGCAGCATCTCCTCCGCCTTGTCCGAGGACTTGCTGCCGAGCTCGGACAGCGCGTCCGAGGTCAGCGACTGCAGGTCACCGGTGACCTGCGTGGCGGCCGCAGGCCAGGCCGAGGCCGACGCGGGCAGGGAGGTGCCCTGCCCGGTGGAGACCGCGTCCTCGATCTTCGTCAGCGTGGTGTAGCCGCCGCTGTCGGTGATCCTGGCGTACCCGGCGGGGCCGGTGCCGGGCAGGTCGCCGGCGCCCAGCCCGGTGCGCAGCGAGCGCTGCACCGCGAGGGCGTCGTCGAACTGGGCGCGGTCGGCGGCCGACAGGTGGCCGCCGGGCACCGCGCCGGAGAGCAGCGCGTCCTCGCGGGAGAGCATCTCGGTGATCTGCGCCACGGTGGCCGTGGTGGTGGCGCCACGGGCGAACTGCCCGTCGTCACTCCGTAAAGCGGCGCTCAGCAGGCCGATGCCGTCGGAGACGGTGGTGGTGAAGTACTGGAAGGCGTCGGGCGCCGACAGGGTCCTGCCGTCGATCGCACCGCGGCGCTCGGGCAGGAAGACCAGGGCGTCGTCGAGGGACTTGGCGGTGCCGCGCAGCGTTGAGCCGTCCAGCGCGGACGGGGTGGCCCTGCGGTAGTCCTGGACGGCCGAGTCGGTCTTCCGGCGCGCCTCGTCGAGGTCCTTGCGGGCCGCGGCGGCGTGGCCGGACTGCCAGATCGCGGTGAACCGGCGCTCGTCCTGCAGCCGGGCCAGGACCACCTGGGCCGGGCGGGCGACGGCGGACACGTGGTCCGCCTCGGAGGTCAACTGGCTGTGACGGTCGACGAGTCCGGCTGCCTCGTAGCTCCACAGTCCGCTCAGGCAGACGGCAGGAACGACCAGGGGCAGGACGAACGAGAATCGCGAAGATCTACGCGGGGCGGACCGGTGACGCGTCAACCGGTCGCGAGTGCCTGGCATCTGATTCCTCGTACGGCAGCGGAGCGCTGGTGTTCGGTAGGGCGTTGCAGAGAAATGCCGTGTCTCTTCGGCGCGGCAACTTGACTCACCGTCACCGAAGTGGGCTACGCCGTGACCCTACCAGGATCATGGCGGACCGTCAGCGTCTGCCTCTGGCAACTACCAGTTGACCGAATGCGCTCACCCGGTGTTCGGAAAGCCGTGCTGTTATCCGGGGCCCCCGCCAGCGTCCGTACCAGGGGCCCCGCAGGTCACAGCAGAGCCAGGAGTCTAGGCGTGTAGAGCGCGCTCGCGGAACCGATCCCGGCAACCATGTCGAAGTAGATCGAGGTGAGTTCGGAGTCCGTCTGCACCGCGCGCAGGAGTGACATGCGCTGATCGTGCGGTTCCAGCTGTGCGACGCCCAGCGTGGCCTCGTACCCGGGCGTGAGAGTTGCGTCACGCTCGGCCCCGAAGTCCGCGAGGGCGGCGTCGAGTTGCGCCGGGTCGCCGCCGAGCCGGCCGGCCACGTGCCGGACCAGCGACTCGACCTGCAGGAAGGCGTCGCTGATCCCGCGCGCGGTGATCGAGTCCTTGTGGTGGCCCGCGTCGCCGACCAGCGCCCAGCCGGGGCCCGCCGCCTGGCGGAAGAAGTTCTGCTGGTCGCCGGTGCCGCGCAGGCGCTCCACCGGTTCCCGGCCGTCCAGCCGCGCGAACAGCGCGGGCGCGGTGGCCCGCACCTGCTCCAGGTAGTGGTGGCGGGCGTCGGTCCGCACCTGTTCGAAGAGGGCTTGCGGGAAATAGGCCAGGACCAGGGTGAGTTTGTCGTTGGTCGGCACCGCCGCGGTCCAGCTGCCGGGCGCCTCGTACAGCTCCAGTTCGGCCGGCACGTCCTCGTAGTACGCGTAGTAGGCGCAGGTCATCCGGCGGTCCGTGACGGTGAACGGCGCCCCGGCGAGCCGGGCGACGGTGGAGCGCATCCCGTCGGCGCCGATCACCAGGTGGGCACGCTCGGTGAACGGCTGCTGCTGGCGGCGGCCCTCCACGCCGACCACCCGCCCGGTGGCGTCGCGCAGCAGCCCGGTGACCTGGCTGCGGTCGCGGACCTCCACGCCCGCCTCGGCCGCCGCGTCGGCGAGGATGCCGTCCAGCACGTGGCGCCGCGGGGCGTATCCGGCGCGCTGGCCCTCCACGCCCCGTGCGCAGCCCTCGAGATGGACGTCGGCGATCTCGTAGACAACGTTCTCCAGCGGCGGGCAGCCGGTCGCGCGCACCTGGTCCAGCAGTCCCCAGCGCGCCAGGGCCGCCACGCCGGGCTGGTGGATGAGGTGGGTGGACAGGGTGTCGGTGCCCGCCGGCGCCTTGTCGAGCAGGAGCACCCGGTAGCCGGCACGGGCGAGCAGCATGGCGGTGGGTGCGCCGGCGCAGCGCGCGCCCACCACGATGGCGTCGAACATGGGGCCTCACAACTGACGTCGGGACGATGGAGGTCGCGGCGGTACCCGGTCACGCTCCGCTGCGGACGGGCGGCGTTGCCCGGCCGCGAGTCAGCGGCTGTGTCCGAGTGCGGTGCGCAGGGCCATGCGGTCGATCTTGCCGTTGGAGTTGAGCGGGAACGCGTCGAGGACGTCGATCCTGCGAGGCAGCATGTACGGCGGAAGCCGGTCGGTCAGGCCCGCGTAGAGCCGGTCCCGGTCGCAAGTGTCGCCGGTGACGGCCGCGTGCAGTTCCGGTTCGCCGTCCTCGGTCGCCAGGGCGAGCACCACGGCGTCGCGCACTCCGGGCTGCTGTCGCAACACGGCCTCGATCTCTCCCAGTTCGATGCGGTGGCCGCGGACTTTCACCTGGTGGTCGACGCGCCCCAGATGGACGAGGCTGCCGTCCTGGACCGCGACCCGGTCGCCGGTACGGTACCAGTGCCGGTCGGTGAGCCGGCCGTCGGCGAAGGGCTCCTGGCGGGGGGTGAGGAAGCGGCCGGCGTTGTTCGCCGGGTCCTGGTAGCCGGGGAAGCGCAGCGGGCCGCGGATGCACAACTCGCCGCGGTCGCCCGGCCGGCCGTCCTCGTCGAGCAGCACGAAGTCCAGGTCGCGGTGGCAACTGCCGATCGGCGCGGTGCCGTTGGGTGTCCGCGGCCAGTCGGCCGGGTCGTCCGGCAGCCGGTAGGCCGTGCAGGAGATGGTGAGTTCTGTCGGGCCGTACAGGACCTCGATCGCGCTGCCGGGCGCCGCCGTCCGCCACTCGCGGGCCGCGTCCAGCGTCAGCGGCTCGCCGCCGAAGACGCTCCAGCGCAGGGTGGGCATGCTGCCCGGGGTGAGGGTGCCGAGCCGGGAGGCGAAGGAGATCAGCGACGGCACCGAGAACCAGTGGGTCAGCCGCAGGTTGTTGATCGTCCGTACCGGCGACAGTAGTTGGCCGCGCATCGGGACCACCAGCGTGCCGCCGTCCGCCCACGCCACGAACAGGTCGTGCACCGAACCGTCGAAGGTCAGCTCGAACGTCTGCGACAGCCGGCTGCCCGGCCCGATCCCGTACCGGCCGGCGAACCGGTCGAGGTAGGCGGAGATGTTGCGGTGCAGGATCGGCACACCCTTGGGGGTGCCGGTCGAACCCGACGTATATATGAGGTACGCCACATCGTCCGGGCCGGCCTGGGGGTCGGGCAGGTCCGGGGCCGGCTCCTTGGCCAGCACCCGCAGCTCCTCGGGCCCGACGTGGACCACGGGCACGCCGGGGCCGTCGCCGCCGTCCGCGGAGCTCCCGGCGGAGGCGTCGGCCACCACCAGCTCCAGCTGCGCGGCGGACGCGATGGCGCCGGTGCGCGCCGCCGGGTGCTCGGGGTTGAGCGGGACGACGGTGGCGCCCAGCCGCAGCGCGGCCAGGTACCCGGCGTAGGCGGTCACCGAGCGGCCGGCCAGCAGGCCCACCCGGCGCGGCGCGGTACCGCCGGCCCTCGCGACCAGGTGCGCGGCGAGCCGCTCGGCCAGGTCGCGCAACTCCCCGTAGCTGAGCCGGTCCTCGCCCACCTCCAGGGCGGTGACGTCGTGGCCGTAGGCGGCGGCGGACTGGGCGAAACGCTCGTACGCGGTCAGCGGATCGCTCATCGCGCGCCGGCCTCCAGGCCGCGGGTCCACCGGCGCAGCTCGCCGACCGTGCGCAGCCGGCCGAACTCGTCCGGGTCGACCTCCTGGCTGGAGCGCTTGGCCAGCTCGACCAGGATGCGCAGCCGGGCCAGCGAGTCGATGCCGATCTCATTGAGCGTCGAGCCGTCGTCGAAGCCGGTGCGCGCGTGCTCGCGCAGCATCCAGCCGGCCAGGTCGCCGGCGCCCGAGTCGTCCTGCTCGCCCACCCAGTAGCGCTTGGTCTGCCACGGGTAGTGGGGGAGCGGGACGTAGCGCCCGGGCTCGCCGAACACCTTCTCCCAGTCCAGCTCCTCGCCCCAGCGGTAGCGCTCGGCGAGGCCGGACAGCGGCTGGCCGCCCATGCCCGGCAGCCCGGACAGCGCGGCCGCCATCTCGTCGTGGGTGGAGCCGACGACCGCCATCCGGTGCTCGTGGTGCTGGCGGCGGGTGGCGGCGCTGAAGCAGATGTCGCGCAGCGCGTGGCGGGAGCCCTGCCCCCAGGGCCCCAGGTAGTCCGCGTACGCCTGGGCGAGGGCGGCGAGCGCCTCCGGGCTGCGCGCGGAGAGCACCAGCAGGAACGGGGAGCCGGGCGCGCCGGTGGCGGGCGCGGGCGCGGCCTCGGCCTGGCGCAGCACCACATGGGCGTTGAGCGCCGACGAGCCCTGGCCGGAGACCCCGGCGACCGCCGGGCGGCCCAGCTCGGGCAGGTCGCGCAGCTCGCCCGGCACCTCCAGCGGCAGCGCCGCCCAGGGGACCCTGGGGCTGGGCGCGGACAGGTGCAGGCTCGCCGGGACCTGGTGGTGCTCCAGGCACAGCACCGCCTTGATCAGCCCGGCCAGGCCGCCGGCGGCCTCCGCGTGCCCGATGTTCGTCTTGACCGAGCCGACCAGCAGCGGCCGGTCCGCGGGCCGGTCGGCGCCCAGCACCTCGCCCAGCGCGGTCAGCTCCAGCGGGTCCAGGGCGGGGGAGCCGGAGCCGTGCGCCTCGACGTAGTCCACCTCGGACGGCTCGACGCCGGCGTCCTCGTACGCCCAGCGCAGCACCGACAGCTGCCCGGCCAGGGAAGGGTTGAGCACGCTGTCGCTGGTGCGGCCGTCGTTGCCGACGGCGCTGCCCGCGATGACGGCGCGGATCCGGTCCCCGTCGGCGAGCGCGTCGCCGAGCCGCTTGAGGACGACGACCGCCACCGCGTCGCTGGGGGCGTGCCCGTCGGCCTGCGCGTCGCCGAACTTGCTGCGGCCGTCGGGGGACATGGCGCCGGCCTGGCTCATCACGACGCCCTCGTCGGGGCGCAGCGCGAGGTTCACCGCCGCGGCCACCGCCAGCGGGGTCTCGCCGACCCGCAGGCTCTGCACCGCCTGGTGCACGGCCACCAGGGCCGAGGAGCAGGCGGTGTCCACCACCACGCTGGGCCCGCGGAAGTCGAAGGTGTGCGAGAGGCGGGCCGGCAGCAGCGAGCGGAAGTTGTTCAGCTGGGCGGCGGTCGCCCCCTCCAGGCCCTGGCGCAGGGCCAGTTCGAGGTAGTCCGCCCGGGCGTTGCCGACGAAGACACCGGTGCGGGAGCCGGCCAGCTGGTCGGGGCGCTGGCCGGCGTCCTCCAGCGCCTCGTAGGCGGCCATCAGCAGCAGCCGCTGCTGCGGGTCGAGTTCCGCGGCCTCGGTGGGGGACATGCCGAAGAAGCCGGCGTCGAAGTCGGCGACGTGGTCGAGGTAGCCGGCGCGGCGGCTGGCGATCCGCCCCGGCTTGGGTGCCGGTGAGTGCAACGCGTCCACGTCGTAGCGTTCAGGAGGTGTCTCACTCGTGGCGTCCACGCCGTTGCGCAGCAGTGCCCACAGCGCCTCCGTGCCCGAAGCGCCCGGGAGCCGGCAGGACATGCCGATCACTGCCACGGACCGCGCGTCCATGTCCGACCTGATCATGGGGAACTCCTTCAGTGCTTCGCCACTGTGCGTGTGTGGTGGCGGAGTTGACCTTGCCGTATGTCATCGGAGCGACTGCATGCGCCCCTACGACCTGGAGTGGTCACCGCTCCCGTCGGTCGACGGCGAGCGGGCCGCCCGGGCGGCGGCCTGAGGCCCTGGCACACGGTGGGGATCCCGGCGGGGCGGAAATGCCCGGCTGGCTGAAAACGCCCGGCCGCCGTCTCCGACGGGAGGCACACAGCTCACCCCGCACCTGCCCCACCCCACCGTGCCCTCTCTCGCTGGTACTTCGGACAAATGGCACGCACGGGCCTGCGACGTCAGCCGTCTCGGTCCGCCCCCGCCGGCGAGTTCCGGAACCCGAGGTCGGGAACCCACCGGTTGCGCGGTCACCGCACGATTGTCGTACGTACCCTCGCATCTGCTCGATTGTCGCTCAAGGAATGGCGGGAAGTGATCGGCCGAGGTTGAAACCTGGAAGTGGGTGGACAGACTCCCGGGTTGGGCATATGCGCCTGGCCAGCGGCAGGTGGAGGTTACCGGAATGGCGGGATCTCGGCACTCTGCGTGTTCGGCGCGGTCACCTCAGGCGCATGATGCGGACATTATCGAACCGGATGATCCGTCAGGCCCGGTCTTCTGATTTCATCTGATGCCATGGATCCCTTGTCCTCCGATCAGGCCCGACTCGCGGGCGAGCAGCGGAAGTTGCGACTGCAGATTCTCGGCCTCAACACCGTCGACGCGGAGGCCACGTTCGACCGCGTCGCCCGGCTGGCGGCCACCTTCACGCAGTCCCCCCTTGCCATGGTCAACTTCATCAACGACGAACGGCAGATGTTCCGCGGGATGTACGTCCCCAGTAACCCGGACGACCAGCCCGGTCCCGAGGCGGGCGGGATCGTCTTCGACCTGAGCAGCGTCGCCCGGGAGGCTCCCGGCGACTACGGGTTCTGCCCCCACGTGGTGGCGCAGGGCTCCCAGCTCGCGCTCGACGACGTGTTCGACTACCCGCGGTTCAAGGGCAACCCGCTGGTCAACGACATGGGCGTGCGCTCCTACCTGGGCACGCCGCTGATCGACAACACCGGCATGATCCTCGGCACGGTCTGCGTCGCCGACGTCAAGCCGCGCAGCTGGGACCGCAACCTGCGGGAGGGCATGCAGGAGCTGACCCAGACCCTGCTCTCGGAGTTCAAGCTGCGCGACAGCCTGCTCGCCCAGCAGCAGGAGCTGTTCGGGGTCTTCGACGGCGCGCCGTTCCCGATCATGCTCACCGAGGGCGCCAACCACCTGCTGCGCTACGCCAACGGCCGGCAGGGCTCGGCGTTCGGCATGGTCCCGCAGTTCAGCCCCGGCCGGCAGGTGCTGCCCGGACTGGACGCGGTCGGCGTGTTCAACGCGATGGACGACGCCTTCCGATCGGGCACGCCCACGATGATCAACAGCGCCTCGGTCATGACGTACGACGAGCCCGCGCCGCAGGAGTTCAACTTCCTGTGCACGCCGGTCCGTACGTCCCCCGGCGCCTCCATCAGCGGCGTGCTGACGGTGGCCATGAACACCACCGGCCAGGCCCACTCGGGGCCCGAGCAGCAGGCGTTCGCGGCGAACGTGCAGGAGCGCTTCGAGCGGCTGGGTGCCGGCGGCCTGCCGGGCGGCGGCAACTTCGGGCGCTGAGCCCGGCGTTCCAGCGGGAGCAGGCGGCTACGGGGGCCGCGTCCCGGGCACGGTCCGGGGCCGGAGCCACGCCGCCGGGGGTCGCGGGCGACCGCGTCACCCCGGTGGTGCGACCGCGGCATCCCGCACGACCCGCGCCGCCGCCACGTCCAGCGCGGCGTGGCCGGTGGACTTGAACACGGTGATCTCCCGCGCGTCGCGCCGCCCGGGGTGACGGCCGGACAGCACGCTGCCGATCAGCACCGCGCGCTCCGGCGCCAGGCCCTGCAACTCGTGCGCACCGGCCGGCGGAGCCGCCGTCACGGCGCCCGTCCACTCGGTGAACAGCGCACCCGCCTCCACCGTGGCCCGGTCCAGCTCGTGGCCCTCCGAGCCGCCGACCGAGCTGACATGCGTTCCGGGCGCCAGCCAGCCGGCCTCGACCACCGGCTCGCGCGCCCCGGTGCAGCAGAAGACCACGTCGGCGCCGCGCACCGCGTCCTCGATCGGCGCGGCCGCCGCGCCGGGGAACGCCGCCGCAAGCACCCGGGCACGCCCCGGGTCACGGCCCGCGACGACGATCCGGGCGCCCGCCGGCCCGACAGGGGATCCGCCGGCGGGCCCCGGAAGGTCCGGACGCTCCGGGCGCCTCGCGTCGTTCGCGCCCGCGAGGGCGGCCAGCAGGGCGAGTTGGGCGGTGGCCTGCGCGCCGGTCCCGACAACCGCGATCCGTGCCGCGTCCGGCCGGGCCAGCGCCCGCATCGCGGCCGTCGCGGACGCCGCGGTGCGCACCGCGGTCAGCGGCTCGGCGTCGACCAGCGCCGCCAGCCGCCCGTCGTCCTCGTCGAACAGCGCCACCACCCCGCGGTGGGTGCTGCGGCCCGGCCGCCCGGGGTCGGGGAAGACCGTCACGAGTTTGGCCGCCAGCCCCAGCCCCGGCACGTAGGCGGGCATCGCGCCGAGCAGGCCCTGCGGCCCGGTGGCGGCGATCCGCGGCGGCGCGCTCACCGTGCCCTCGCTCACGGCGATCAGCGCCGCGGAGACCGCCTCCAGCACGCGGACCGGGTCCAGCGCCGCACGGGTGGCCTCCGGCCCGAGCACCAGCGGCCCCGCGGGCGCGGCGGAGCGGGCGGCGGGCGAACCGCCGGAGGTGTCAGTCACGGTGGCGTCCCGGGGTCGTGAGGGCGTCCGCCAGCCGGTCCACCGCGTCGGCCAACCGTCGTCGCAGCTGGGGGAGTTCCGGATCGGCGAAGTCAACGGACGGTCCCACCAGGGTGATCGCGCAGATCGGCCCGGCGCCCGCGGTGGTCAGCGCGCGGCTGAGGGACGCGACCAGCGGCTGCTCGCGCCCGCGCTGCAGTGCGAAGCCGGTGCCCGCCGTTTGCTCCAGCGCCGCCAGCAGCCCGTCGGGCCCCGGCAGCGGGTGACCGGCCTCGCGGGCCGGACGCAGGTACGGCAGGCGTGCAGCCTCGTCGAGGGCGGCGACCAGGGCCAGCGGGCCGGCGAAGCGGTGCACCGGCAGCAGGTCGTCGCGCAGGTCGCTGATCATCTCCAGCCGCGCCGGGCGGACCACGTCCACCACCCGCGACCGGTCCGCGGCCAGCACCTGGAGGTTGGCCATCATGCCGGTCGCCTCGGACAGCTCCTCCAGCACCGGGCGGGCGGCCAGCACCAGCGACCGGGCCGCCGCGGCCGGCGACAGCTGCAGCACCGCGGGCCCCGGCACGTACGTGTCGCCGAACCGCAGCACCCAGCGCCGCCGCACCAGGTCGGCCAGCACGCGATAGGCGGTCGCCCGGTTCATGCCCAGCCCGTCGGCGATCTCGCTCAGCCGCAGCGGCCGGTCGGACCGGGCGACGGCCTCGATCAGGTCGAGGGCCTTGTCCACGGCGGATGTGGCGGACGCGGGCACGGTCGGCCCTCCCTGTCTCGGCGGCTCTGGGGTACGGTACGGCTCATCGCAGCTCGTTGCATCTGTCGATCACCGAGTTTCGCACAGTGAAATCCCGCAGCGAGATCCGGAAGCTCTCCGGAGGAGGCAGGCCCCGGTGACCGAACCCGTCCCCGCCCCGGCGCCGTACGCGCCGGCCGCCCCCGGAACCCTCGTCGTCTACCGCGGGGCCACCCTCATCGACGGCACCGGCGCCGCGCCCCGCCCGTCCACCACCGTCGTCGTGGACGGCGAGCGGATCGTGCGGGTCGCGCCCGACGCGGAGGTCCGCGACGGCGACCACCCCGGCGCCGAGACCGTGGACCTGACCGGCCACGTCCTCGTTCCCGGGCTGATCGACTCCCACCAGCACATGGCCACACCCCCCAACCGCCCGGTCGCCGAGGCCACGTTGCGCCGCGACCTGCTCGGCGGGGTCACCGCCGTCCGCGACATGGCCGACGACCTGCGGGAGATCGGCGACCTGGCCCGCGCGGCGCTGGTCGGCGAGATCCCCGCACCCGACATCCGCTACGCGGCGCTGATGGCCGGCCCCGGCTTCTTCGACGACCCGCGCACCTGGCAGGTCTGCCAGGGAGCCGTCCCCGGCCACACCCCGTGGATGCAGGCCGTCACCCCCGGCACCGACCTGCCGCTGGCAGTCGCCCGCGCGCTCGGCACCTCGGCGACCGCGATCAAGGTGTACGCCGACCTGCCCGGCGAGCAGGTCGCCGCCGTCACCGCCGAGGCGCACCGCCAGGGCGCCCTGGTGTGGGCGCACGCCGCGGTGTTCCCCGCCGCCCCCGGCGAGGTGGTGGCCGCCGGCGTCGACAGCGTCTCGCACGTGACGCTGCTGGTGCACGCGGCCGCCGACCGCCCGCTCACCACCTACCGGGACAAGCCGCCGGTCGACCACGGCCGCTTCCTGGCCGGCGACGACCCGCGGATCGAGGAACTGCTCGCCGCGATGCGCCGGCACGGCACCATCCTCGACGCGACCGCGAGCATGGGCGAGCGGTTCGCCGCCGAGGCCGCGGCGGAGGGGGACGAGGACGCGCGGCGCCGGGCGCTCGCCACCAGCGACCTCGCCGCGGCGCTCACCGCGCAGGCCCGCAGGGCGGCCGTGCCGGTCAGCGCCGGCACCGACTGCGATCCGGATCCCGTCCAGCCCTGGCCACCGCTGCACCAGGAGATCGCGTTCCTCGTCACGCGGTGTGGTTTCACGGTCGAACAGGCATTTCATAGCGCGACGCTGGTCGGCGCGCGCAGTATGGGCGCCCAGGACGACATGGGCTCGGTCGAGGAGGGAAAACTGGCCAACCTCGTCGTGCTGGCGGACGATCCGGTGGCCGATATCGCGCGCCTCGACAGCGTCGTGCTCGTCGTCAAGCGCGGTCGCCGCCACCCGCGCCCCGCGTCGTGGCACCCGGCGGACCCGGGGTCCGCGGCCGCCCGCGAGGAGCGGTCGTGACCGGCACGGCCACCGCGCCCGGCGCCTGCGGCACCCCGGCCACCCGCACGCCGCTCATCGTCAACGCCCTCGGTGAGCTGCACAATCCGAACGCCGCCGCCGACAGGGCCGCCCAACTCCAGCAGACCGGCGAGGAGCTGGTGGTGGACGCCCGCGCCCTCGCGGACGCGCACGCCTCCGGGATGACGGCGGTCAATATCACCCTCGGCTATGTGATGGGCGAACAGCCGCCATTCCGGCATACCCTGGACGAGATCAGCGTCTGGAACGGAATCCTCCACGACAACTCCGCCCATCTGCTGCACGTCCGCACCGCCGCCGACATCCACCGGGCCCGGCGCGAGGGCCGGATCGGCGTCATCTACGGCTTCCAGAACGCCGAGGCCGTCGGCGACGACCTCGGCCGGGTCCGCACCTTCGCCGAACTGGGCGTGCGTGTCGTGCAGTTGACGTACAACCAGGCCAACGCCCTCGGCGACGGGTCGATGGCGCCCGGCAACCGCGGGCTGACGCCCTTCGGGCGGCAGGTGGTCGAGGAACTCAACGCGCACCGGCTGATGGTCGACCTCTCGCACAGCGGCGAGCGCACCTGCCTGGAGGCCGCCGCCCTGTCCCGGCAACCCGTCTCCGTCAACCACACCGGCTGCCGCGCCCTCGCCGACCTGCCGCGCAACAAGACCGACGAGGAGCTGCGGCTGGTCGCCTCCCGCGGCGGCTTCGTCGGCGTCTACTTCATGCCGTTCCTCACCGCCGACGGCCACCCGTGCGCGGACGACGTGGTCGAGCACCTGGTCCACGCGGTGGACGTGTGCGGCGAGGACCACGTCGGCATCGGCACCGACGGCCCGGTCACCGCCATCGACGACCTCGACGCCTACCGTGCCGCGATCGCCGAGCAGGTCGCCGAGCGCCGCAGGGCCGGCGTCGCCGCGGCCGGCGAGCAGCCCGGCGTCGTGCCGTTCGTCGTCGACCTGCGCGGCGTCGACCAGTTCCGCCGGCTGATCGCGCTGCTGGAGCGGCGCGGCTGGTCGCAGACACGGATCGCCAAGGTCATGGGCGGCAACTTCGTGGCGTACGCCGAGCGGATCTGGGGCGCGTGACGCCCGGCGCCCGGCCGGTGACGGCCCGCGGGTGACGCTTGCGCGGCGGTGCGCGGGCACGGTGGGGGAATACCCCCAGGCCAGGACGGAGGACAACCGCGTTCCGGGCCGCCGCGCCGCTGCCTAACGTCGGTGCCATGAGCCAACGCACCGGGAAGCAGCCATGATCCAGGCCCGTGACCTCACCAAACGCTACGGCCCGACCCTCGCCGTCGACCACCTCGGCTTCGACGTCCGGCCGGGCGCCGTCACCGGCTTCCTCGGCCCCAACGGGTCCGGCAAGTCCACCACCATGCGCATGCTCATGGGCCTCGACCGGCCCGACGCGGGTGCCGCCCGCATCAACGGCCAGGACTACCGGGACCTGCGCTGGCCGCTGCGCGAGGTCGGCGCGCTCCTCGAAGCCCGCAGCTGCCACCCGGGGCGCAGCGCCCGCAGCCACCTGCGCGCGCTGGCCGCCGCGAGCGGCATCCCCCGCTCCCGGGTCGGCACCGTCCTCGGCATCGTCGGCCTGGCCGACGTGGCGGGCCGCCGGGCCGGCGGGTTCTCCCTCGGCATGTCCCAACGGCTGGGCATCGCGGCGGCGTTGCTCGGCGACCCCGGCGTGCTGCTCTTCGACGAACCCGTCAACGGCCTCGACCCGGAAGGCGTGCGGTGGATCCGCACCCTGATGAAGGACCTCGCGGCCGAGGGCCGCACCGTGCTGCTGTCCAGCCACCTGATCAGCGAGATGGCGCTCACCGCCGACCATCTGGTCGTCGTCGGGCAGGGGCGGCTGCTCGCCGACACCAGCGTCGCCGAACTCACCGCGGGCGGCAGGTCGCTGGAGGAGGCGTTCTTCGCGCTCACCGGTGACAGCGCCCAGTACCGGGGGTCCGGCCGCGCGGCGGAACCGGCCCCCCACGCCCCGAGGAGGCAGTCATGAGCACCGTCGGCACCACGGCCGGGGGCGGGGTGCGGGCCGCCACCGACCGCTACGGGTTCGGGCACGCCGCCCGGATGGAGTGGATCAAACTGCGGACGCTGCGGTCGACGCTGTGGGCGCTGCTCGCCACCACCGCGGGGATGATCGCGATCGGCCTCGTGACCATGGCCAACACCAAGGCGCCGAGCCCCGGCAAGGCTGCCGCCTTCGACCCGGTCGACAACCTGCTGGCGGGCGTCGCCCTCGGCCAGCTCGTCATCGGCGCCCTGGCCGTGCTGGCCGTCACCGGCGAGTACTCCTCCGGTTCGATCCGGGCCACGCTCGCCGCCGTGCCGCGGCGGCCCCTGCTGCTGGCCGCCAAGGCGGCCGTCCTCGGAGCGGCCGCGCTCGTCGTGGGCGAGGTGGTGGTGTTCGTCACCTTCTTCGCCGGCCGGCCGCTGCTGACCCGGGAGGCGCCGGGCCTCTCGCTCGGCTCACCCGGGGTGCTGCGGGCCGTGGTGATGTCCGGCGCCTACCTCGCCATGGTCGGCCTGATCGGGGTCGGCCTGGGTGCCGTCGTCCGCCACACCGCGGCGGCGATCGGTGCGCTCGTCGGTTTCCTGTACGTGGTCCCCGGCGTGCTCGGCGGCCTGACCGGCACGGTGGTGGCCAAGTTCCTCCCCACGATCATCGCCGGCAACTCGCTGGCCGCCGCCAAGCCCGTCTCCGGCTGCCTCTCCCCATGGACGGGCTTCGCCGTCCTCATCCTCTACGTCGCCCTCGCCCTCCTCGCCGGCTCCCTCACCCTCTCCCGCCGCAACACCTGACCCCTCACCCTCCGGTGGGGCCCCCTCTCCACGTGCGGCGCCGGCCGCGCCCCTGGCGGGGCAGGTCCTGCCCCGAGCGGGCGTCGCTGCCGTCGGGCGGCCGGTGGGTGGCCGGGCGGGGCGGGCGGGCTGGGGGAGCGACTGGAGGCGCAGCCGAGGGGGACCCCGCGCCGCTGGCGGGGCGCAACCAGCCCATGGCCAGGGGAAGAGACGGGTGGAGAAGGGAGACTGGGGACGTGGAGGAGAGGGGCAAGGGGGCGGCACGCCCACGGACTAGGCGAGGGCCAGCCGTAAAGGTGCTGGCCGCATCGTTCGGACGACGCACCTGGACCGAGGCAACGTACTGCCTCACCACCTTCCCGCCGGCCCTCATCACCTTCGTGCTGGTCGTCACCGCGCTGGCCCTCGGCACCGCCCTCACGATCTCGATCCTCGGCGCCGTCCTCGGCCTCCTCCTCGTCGCGACGGCCCTCCTCCTCGCCCGCGGCGTGGCGTCCGTGTACCGCGGGCTGGCACGCGGCCTGCTCGGGGAGCGGGTGGAGGCACCGCCCGCGGCCCGGCCCGACGGCCGGCTCCTGACCCGGCTCGACGCCCGGTTGCGCGACGCCGCGGGCTGGCGCGCGGTCGCCTACGTCCTGGTGAAGCTGCCGGTCGCCGCGTTCGAGCTGTACGCCGTGGGCTGGTGGTGGACCGGCCTGTTCGACCTCAGCGCACCGCTGCGCTGGGCGGTCTTCCACCAGCGGCCGTCGGGCGCCGAGGGCATGCCCACCCTCACGCCCGTCCCGGCCGGCGGCGGCGCCCCGCACAGCACCAGCCTCGCCGGCACGTTCGTGGCGGCCGCGATCGGCGTCGCCATCCTGCTGGCCGCGCCCTGGTTCACCCGCGGCGTCGTCGCGGTCGACCGCCGGCTGCTCCGCGAACTGCTCGGCCCCGGACGACTCGCCGCGCGCGTACGGGACTTGGAGGAGACCCGGGCACTGGCCGTGGACGATTCGGCGGCCCTGCTGCGCCGCGTCGAACGCGACCTGCACGACGGCGCCCAGGTGCGCCTCGTCGCGCTGGCCATGAGCCTGGACATGGTCAAGGAACGGCTCGGCGCCGACGGCGGGCCCGTCGACGACCCGGCCCGCGTGCGCCAACTCGTCGACGCCGCCCACCGCAACGCGACCGAGGCGCTGACCGAACTGCGCGACCTGGCCCGCGGCATCCACCCGCCCGCGCTCGACGACGGCCTGCCCGACGCCCTCGCCACGCTCGCCGCCCGCAGCAGCGTCCCGGTCGAGCTGGCCGTCGACGTCCCCGAACGGCCCACCCCGGCCATCGAGACCATCGCCTACTTCTGCGCCGCGGAGCTGCTCGCCAACGTCATCAAGCACAGCGGCGCGCGGCGGGCGGCGCTGCGCCTGGAGCAACAGGGCGGCGTGCTGCGGCTGGTGGTGACCGACGACGGCCGCGGCGGCGCCGACCCGGCCGCGGGCAGCGGACTGGCCGGCCTCGCCCAGCGGGTGCGCACGGTCGACGGGACGCTGGACGTCGCCAGCCCGCCGGGCGGCCCGACATCCGTGACCGTCGCGCTGCCGCTGCACGCATGAGCGGCCGTGAGAGCATGGGCCGGGTGAGCCAGGCGAGCCCGCACCCCAGCCGCCCCGTGCGCGTCGTGATCGCCGAGGACGCCGCCGTACTGCGGGAGTTGCTCGCCCAGATGCTCGGCGAGCGCGGCCACGAGGTCTGCGCGGCCGTGGCCGACGCCGACGCGCTGCGGGCCGCCGTCGCCGCACACCGCCCGGACGTCTGCGTGGTGGACATCCGGATGCCGCCGGCGCACGGCGACGAGGGGCTGCGCGCGGCCATCGACATCCGGCGCGAGCATCCGGGGACCGGCGTCCTGCTGTTCTCCCAGTACATCGAGACCAAGTACGCCACCCGGCTGCTCGCCGCCGGCTCGGCGGGCGTCGGCTACCTGCTCAAGGACCGGGTCGCGAACGTCGCCGAGTTCACCGAGGCGCTGGCCCGGGTGGCGGGCGGCGGCACCGCGCTGGACCCCGAGGTGGTGACCCAACTGGCCGGCGCGAGCCGGCGCACCGCCGACCTGGAGACCCTCACCGCACGCGAGCGCGAGGTGCTGGCGCTCATGGCCGAGGGCCGGTCCAACGCGGCGATCGCGCAGGCCCTGGTCGTGTCCCCGGGCACCGTCGAGAAGCACGTCGCCGCCGTCTTCGCCAAGCTCGGCCTCCAGGTCTCGGAGGAGGCCAACCGCCGCGTGCTCGCGGTCCTGCGCTACCTGGGCGCCTGACCGGTGCCGGATGATGCCGGACAGTGCCTGAGGCACATCCCGCACTTGCCGGACGCCGCGCACGACGTATGGCGTAACCCGGACGCTTCGGTCCATGCGCTGACGCACCGCCTCCTAATGTCCACCGAATGAAACACCGTCGCATAGCCGCCGCAGCCGTCGCGGCCCTCGCCGCCCTCACCCTCGGAGCCTGCGGGACGGGGGACATGCACGACGCGGCCTCCGCAACCCCGGTGTCCGGCACGGTCAGCCCGAGCGCCACGACTGCGGCACCCGTCCCGACCCCGACGACCGGCGCGCCCGTCACGACCTCGCCGACGGCGGTACCGCCGGCCACGCACAGCGCCCGGCCCACCCGACCGGCGACCACGGCCGCCGCTCCCGCGCACCGCACGACGGCCCCCGCGCGCACCCACCCCACCACGCGGCCGCCCGCGCCGCGCACCTCGGCCCCCGCGCACACCGCCGTCTGCAGCATCCGCTCCAGCGCCGGGAACTGCTACAAGGCGGGCCAGTTCTGCCGCTCCAGCGACGTGGGCCTGTCCACGACCGACGCGCAGGGCCGGAAGATCACCTGCGGCGAGGTGTCCGGCCGGAACCACTGGCACTACTGAACGCCCGGTTACCGTGGGCCGTATGACGCTCACCGGCCTGTCCGTCACCCTCGTGCGCGCGTGCCTGCGCGCCGGCGCGGGCGGCAGCCCCACGGCGGTGGTGGACGAGGCCGGGTTGAGCGACGGGGAACGGCGGCGGGTGCCCGTGGAGTCGGGCACCTCGCACGCCGTCTTCCTGGCAGCGGACCCGGCAGGGCGCGAGGGGGCCGGCGGCAGCCCGTCCGTGTCGCTGCGGTTCTTCACCGCCGAGGGCGAGTTGCCCGCCTGCGGCCACGGGACGGTCGCCGCGCTGGCAGTCCTCGCCGCCCGGGCCGGCAGCACCCGCCACCGCTTCGAACTCCGCACGCACGACCGGTCCTTCACCGGCCGGTGGGTCCGTGAAGGAGGGCGCGGCACCGCGGCGTTCGACCCGGGCCCGGTGAACTTGCGCGAACCGGCCGCGGACGAAGCGGAGTCGGTGGCCGATGCCCTGAAACTCGCTCCCACGCCCACCGGTTCGGGACCTGTGATCGCCTCGGTGGGGCGGCCGAGGCTGCTGGTCCCGGTCGCGTCCCGGGCCGCGCTGGCCGCCCTCGCCCCGGACCTGGACCGGCTGCGGGCGGCCTGCGACCGGTGGGGGCTGCTGGGCGCCTACGTCCACTCCCCGCCGGACGCCGAAGGGCGGCTCGCCGCCCGCATGTTCGCCCCCTCGATCGGCGTCCCCGAGGACATCGCCAACGCCAACAGCACCGCCTGCCTGGCCGCCCACCTCGCCGGCCGGGGCCGCACCCGGATCGCCGTGGACATGGGCGACGCCCTCGGCAGCCCGGCCACGATCACGGCGACCGCCACCGGTCCGGTCCCGCGGGTCCTCGTCGGCGGCGCAGCCGAGCTCACCGGCACCCGCACCCTGTCCTGACCCGGGCTCCGACCGCACGCAAACCCACGGAACCCGACAGTCCGTAGAGCGCTCTCAGCAAAAGAAAGCAACAAATATTGACGCGCGCCGGGCGGGCGCGTAATTTCCGAGCCGGTCGCCCACCAGCGTGAACTCTGCTGCCGCATCGATGAGTCGAAGCTCCGTTTCCCCCACCTTCCGGGAGCAACCATGCGCAGAACGAGACGTGCCGCCGCGACCGCCCAGCCGGGCGGCGCCGTGGGACCGGACCTCCGGATCAGGAGCGTCCTGCTGCCGGCCCTGGCGGCCCTCGCCCTCCTCCTCGGAGCGCTGATCACCCTGCCCACCGCCTCGCAGGCGGCGGGCTCCCTGCCGTGCGACATCTACGGCTCCGCCGGCACGCCGTGCGTCGCCGCGCACAGCACCACCCGTGCGCTCTTCTCGTCGTACAACGGGCCGCTGTACCAGGTGACCCGGGCCTCGGACGGCGCCACGAGCGACATCGGCCTGCTGTCCGCCGGCGGGTACGCCAACGCCCAGCAGCAGGACACCTTCTGCCAGACCACCACGTGCCGGATCTCCAAGGTCTACGACCAGACCTCGCGGCACAACGACCTGCTGCCCGGCCCGGCCGGCACCGCGGGCGGCGTGGACCGCGGCGCGGACGCGAGCGAGATCGCGGTGAGCGCCGGCGGCCACAAGGTCTACGGCATCTGGATCTCGCCGGGCGTGGGCTACCGCTACACCGGTGTTGCCTCGGGTGTGGCCGTCAACGGGCAGCCGGAGGGCGCCTACATGGTGGCCAGCGGCACCCACGTCGGCTCGGACTGCTGCTTCGACTACGGCAACGCGGAGCGGACCCCGTCCGACACCGGAAACGGCCACATGGACGCCGTGTCCATCGCCACCACCTGCTACTTCGCGCCGTGCACCGGCTCGGGCCCGTGGGTCGAGGCGGACATGGAGAACGGCATGTTCCAGGGCGACAACGGCTCCAACACCGCGAACCTGGGCAACAGCAGCACATACGTCACCGCGCTGCTGAAGAACGACGGGCAGACCACCTACGCGATCAAGGGCGGCAACTCCCAGTCGGGCGGCCTGTCCACGTGGTGGAGCGGCGGGCTGCCCACCCGCGGCGGCTACCGGCCCATGCAGCAGGAAGGCGGCATCATCCTGGGCACCGGCGGCGACAACAGCAACCGGAACATGGGCACCTTCTTCGAGGGCGTGATGGTCGCCGGCTACCCGAGCGACTCCGCGGACAACGCGGTGCAGGCCGACATCGTCTCGGTGGGCTACTCCGGTGAGACCAACGTGCCCAACGGCCCGCAGGGGACGATCACCGGGCCCGGCGGCCAGTGCGTGGACGTCGCGGCCGACGACACCGGCGGCAACGGCACCGCGGTCCAGCTGTGGAACTGCCAGTCCTACGCCGAGGACCAGCACTGGCAGCACAACGCCAACGGCTCGCTGAGCACCATCGGCCGGTGCCTGGACATCAACGGCAACGGCACCGCGAACGGCACGCAGGTCGAGCTGTGGGACTGCAACGGCGTCGGCGGGCAGAAGTGGGTCCAGCGCTCCGACGGTTCGCTGCTCAACCCGCAGTCCGGGCGGTGCCTGGACTCGCCGAGCGGCGCGACGGCCAACGGCACGCGGCTGCAGATCTGGGACTGCAACGGCAGCGCGGCGCAGCGGTTCAGCGTCAACGGCGGCGCCCCGGTGGCCGGTCCCGGCGCCAAGTGCCTGGACGTGGACGGCGACGACGTCGGCGGCAACGGCAAGGCCGTGCAGCTGTGGGACTGCCAGTCCTACGCGGTGGACCAGCACTGGTACCACAACGCCAACGGCTCGCTGGGCACCCTCGGCCGGTGCCTGGACATCAACGGCAACGGCACGGCGAACGGCACGCAGGTGGAGCTGTGGGACTGCGACGGCGTCGGCGGCCAGGTCTGGAACCAGCAGGCGGACGGCTCGCTGGTCAACCCGCAGTCCGGGCGGTGCCTGGACTCGCCGAGCGGCGCGACGGCCAACGGCACGCGGCTGCAGATCTGGGACTGCAACGGCAGCGCGGCGCAGAAGTTCGCGCTGGGCTGAGCTGAGGAGCGGCCTTCCCGGCCGGTCCTGAGGTGGCGCGGGTGCTCCCCGACCCGCCCGCGCCACTCCGGACCCGGACAGGGCTCACCCGGTCACGCGCAGGCCGGGCACAGGCCGCGATAGGTGACCTCGACCTGGGAGACCTGGAAGCCGAACCGCTCGCCGGCCGGGAGGTCGGCCAGCGGGTCGCCCGCCGGGCGGACGTCGCGGATGCTGCCGCAGCCCGAGCACACCAGGTGCTGGTGCGGCCGGTGCGCGTTCGGGTCGTAGCGCTTGGCGCGCCCGTCCGTCGCCACCTCCATGACCTCGCCGAGCTGCACCAGCTCGCCGAGCGTGTTGTACACCGTCGCCCGGGAGATCTCCGGCAGCCGCCGCGCGGCCCGGGCGTGCACCTCGTCCGCCGTGAGATGGACGTGGTCGCCGTCGAGGACCTCGGCGACGACGCGCCGCTGCGAGGTCATCCGCCAGCCGCGCCCGCGCAGTCGCTCCAGCAGGTCGCTCATATCGGTTCACCTGATTCTGTTCATGGACACCGGAACAGTATCAGTGCAGGTCCGGAACCCGACGGGTTATGTGTTTGGCGTCCTTCTTGACTTGGACTCGGTCCATCGTAGGATCGCTTCTGGTGGTAGCCAAGGCCCCGGAAGGATTCACCATGCCCGAGAACAACGATGCCAACGTCGCACCGGCGACGACCGAGGGCGGTTGCCCGGTCGCGCACGGACGCGCCCCGCACCCCACCCAGGGCGGGGGTAACCGCGGCTGGTGGCCGGAGCGGCTGAACCTGAAGGTCCTGGCGAAGAACCCCGACGTGGCGAACCCGCTCGGCGGGGACTTCGACTACGCCGCGGCGTTCCGCACCCTCGACCTGCCCGCCGTGAAGCGGGACATCGCCGAGGTGCTCACCACCTCGCAGGACTGGTGGCCGGCGGACTTCGGCAACTACGGCCCGTTCATCATCCGTATGGCCTGGCACAGCGCCGGCACCTACCGGATCAGCGACGGCCGCGGCGGCGCCGGGGCCGGGCAGCAGCGCTTCGCCCCGCTCAACAGCTGGCCGGACAACGGCAACCTGGACAAGGCCCGCCGCCTGCTGTGGCCGGTGAAGAAGAAGTACGGCCAGTCCCTGTCCTGGGCGGACCTGCTGATCCTCGCGGGCAACGTGGCCCTGGAGTCGATGGGCTTCGAGACCTTCGGCTACGGCGGCGGCCGCGAGGACGTCTGGGAGCCCGAGGACGACGTCTACTGGGGCCCCGAGAGCACCTGGCTCGGCGACTCGCGCTACACCGGCGACCGCGAGCTGGAGAACCCGCTCGGCGCCGTCCAGATGGGCCTGATCTACGTCAACCCCGAGGGCCCCAACGGCAACCCGGACCCGATCGCCGCGGCCCGCGACATCCGTGAGACGTTCCGCCGGATGGCGATGAACGACGAGGAGACCGTCGCGCTGATCGCCGGCGGCCACACCTTCGGCAAGACCCACGGCGCCGGCCCCGCGGAGAACGTCGGCGCCGAGCCCGAGGGCGCGTCGATGGCCGAGCAGGGCCTGGGCTGGAAGAACGCCTACGGCACCGGCAAGGGCGCCGACACCATCACCAGCGGCCTCGAGGGCATCTGGACCGACACCCCCACCCAGTGGGACAACAGCTTCTTCAGCATCCTCTTCGGCTACGAGTGGGAGCTGTTCAAGAGCCCGGCGGGCGCCCACCAGTGGCGGCCGAAGGACGGCGCGGGCGCCGGCACCGTGCCCGACGCGCACGACGCGTCGAAGACCCACGCGCCGACCATGCTCACCACCGACCTGTCGCTGCGCTTCGACCCCACCTACGAGGCGATCTCGCGGCGGTTCATGGAGAACCCGGCCGAGTTCGCGGACGCCTTCGCCCGCGCGTGGTTCAAGCTGACCCACCGCGACATGGGCCCGATCGTCCGCTACCTCGGCCCGGAGGTCCCCTCCGAGACGCTGATCTGGCAGGACCCGCTGCCCGCGGTCGGCCACCCGCTCGTCGACGACGCGGACGTCGCCTCCCTCAAGGAGCAGGTCCTCGCCTCCGGCCTGTCGGTGTCCCAGCTGGTCTCCACCGCCTGGGCCTCGGCCGCCTCGTTCCGCGGCAGCGACAAGCGCGGCGGCGCGAACGGCGCCCGGATCCGCCTGGAGCCGCAGAACGGCTGGGAGGTCAACGACCCGGACGAGCTGGCCGGCGTGCTGCGCACCCTGGAGGGCATCCAGGAGTCGTTCAACTCCGCCCAGTCCGGCGGCAAGCGGATCTCGCTCGCCGACCTGATCGTGCTCGCCGGCGCCGCCGGCGTCGAGAAGGCCGCCAAGGACGGCGGCGTGGACGTCACCGTCCCGTTCACCCCGGGCCGCGCCGACGCCACCGCCGACCAGACCGACGTCGAGTCGTTCGCCGCGCTGGAGCCGACCTCCGACGGCTTCCGCAACTACGTCGGCAAGGGCAACCGCCTGCCGGCCGAGTACCTGCTGCTGGACCGCGCCAACCTGCTGACGCTGAGCGCTCCCGAGACGACCGTCCTCGTCGGCGGCCTGCGGGTGCTGGGCGCCAACCAGGGCCAGTCCAAGCACGGCGTGCTCACCGCGACCCCGGGCGTGCTGACCAACGACTTCTTCGTCAACCTGCTCGACCTGGGCACCGCCTGGTCGTCGACGTCCGAGGACGAGAGCACCTTCGAGGGCCGCGACACCGCCACCGGCGAGGTCAAGTGGACCGGCACCCGTGCCGACCTGGTCTTCGGCTCGAACTCCGAGCTGCGCGCGCTCGCCGAGGTCTACGCGAGCGACGACGCCAAGGAGAAGTTCGTGCGCGACTTCGTCGCCGCGTGGGACAAGACGATGAACCTCGACCGGTTCGACCTCGTCTGACCGGGCCCGCGGCCGTCCCGGCGGCCTGACCCGTACGACCCCGGCGTCCCGGCCGGCCCCTGCGAGGAGGCGGCCGGGACGCCGTCGTCCGCGGGCGGCCGCACTCCCCGGGTGCCCGTTTCCCGTCCGGCGCTCCGGCCCCCACGGCCAGGCCCAGCCCGCGTCCGCGGCCCCGGCTCCCGTCAGCCCGGCAGTTCCAGGGGCAGGCCGAACCGGGGGAGCAGCCCGTTGTCGCCGAAGCGGGTGACGGCCGCGATCCGGCCTTCACCGGCAGCGCCCCCGGCGCCGTCCCCGGCGAGGGTGAGCACCACCAGGCCGTACGCCCGCGCGGCGCCGCCCCCGGGCTCGCGCAGGTACGCGCCGAACGCCGGACCGCCGTTGGCGCGCGCCGGAAGCAGCCGCAGCGCCCGCCCGCCCCACCACGGCAGGGCCCGGTAGAAGGCGGCGATGGCCGCGTGCCCCTGGTACTCCAGCGGCTCGGGCGGCATCGTCAGCCAGGCGTCGTCGGTCAGCAGCGCCACCAGCCCGTCCACGTCGGAGTTCTCCAGCACCTCCGCGAACCGGCCGGCCAGCGCCCGCTCCCGCGCGGAACGCGGCAGCGGCATCCGGTCCCGGTCGCGCCCCGGCAGCCGCTCCTCCAGCGTGGCCCGCGCCCGCTGCAGCGCGCTGTTCACCGCGACCCCGCTCGCGTCGAGCATCCCGGCGACCTCCGCCGCACGGAACCCCAGCACGTCGCGCAGCACCAGGACCGCGCGCTGCCGCGGCGGCAGCCGCTGCAGCCCGGCGACGAACGCCAGCGCCAGCGACTCCCGCGCCTCGTAGCGGGCCTCGGGCCCGGGCGCCGCGTCCGGCAGGCCGTCGAGCAGGGCGTCCGGGTACGGCTCGTACCAGGAAGGATCCGCACGCCGGGTGGGCTCCGGCACGTCGAACGGCGGGCGGGCCGGCAGCGACGGGCGCGGCCGGCGGCCCGCGTCCCGCAGCAGGTTCAGGCAGCGGTTGGTCGCGATCCGGTACAGCCAGGCGCGGACCGAGGCGCGGCTCTCGAACCCGCCCAGCCCGCGCCACGCCGCCAGCAGCGTCTCCTGGACCGTGTCCTCCGCGTCCTGCACCGAGCCGAGGATCCGGTAGCAGTGCAGCTGCAGCTCGCTCCGGTAGGGCTCGGCCAGCTCCCGGAACGCCTCCCCGTCCCCGGCCCTGGCCCGTTCCAGGGCCGGTCCGCCCGTGCGCACCGCACCCGCTGCGTGTCCCATCGATCCGACACCTCCCGCCTCTCCCTGTAAGGACACCGCCCGGACCCGAAAGTGGTCGGTGACTTCGCCGGGCCGCCCGTGTCTCAACCCACGACGGACACGGCCGCGAGCAGCACGGCGCGCGGCACGAGAGCGACAAGGAGACAGGTCGCCATGACGACCCTCACGGACAGCACGCTCCTCATCACCGGCGGGAACCGCGGCATCGGCCGGGGCCTCGTCGACGAGGCCCTGACCCGCGGGGCGGCGCGGGTCTACGTCGGCACCCGCCGCCCCCTGCCCCACCCCGACCCCCGCGTCACCCCGATCGTCCTGGACGTCACCGACCCGGCGCAGGTGCGGCGGGCCGCCGAGCAGGTCGCCTCCCTGGACATCCTGGTCAACAACGCGGGCGTCGCCCTGCCGGACGTCCTCGACGACCGGGGCGCCCTCGAACGCCACCTGGCCGTCAACCTGTTCGGCACCTACGACGTCACCCGGGCGTTCCTGCCGCACCTGCTGCTCTCGCGGGGCGCCCTCGTCAACAACCTGTCGGTGAACGGCTTCGCGCCGCTGCCGGTGCTGCCCGCCTACTCGGTGTCCAAGGCGGCCGCGTTCTCCCTGACGCAGTCGCTGCGGACGCTGCTGGCCGGGCGCGGCGTCCGCGTCCACGCCGTCATGACCGGCCCCGTGGACACCGACATGACCCGCGACCTGGACGTCCCCAAGGCCACGGTGGCGTCCGTCGCGCAGGCCGTCTTCGACGGCGTGGAGAAGGACGAGGAGGAGATCTTCCCCGACCCCCTGTCCGCGGAACTGGCCGACGGCTGGCGCGGCGGCATGGTCAAGACGCTGGCCCGCCGGCTCGCGGACATGCCGACGGCCGGCCCGGCCGAGGTCCGAACCGACAAGGAGGACCGATGATGGAGGCCGCGAACGGGGCTTTTGCTGCTGGTACTTCTGCCGGTACTTCTGCTGGTGCCGCTGACGGCGCTCCGGCTGCGGGTGCCTCGGCCTGCCCCGGGAACAGCACCCTCGCTGACGGTGCTTCGACCAGTTCCATGAACAGGCGCGTCGCCGAACGAACTTCGGTCGGTTCCAAAAACGAAACTGCAGCTGGCGGTACTTCGGCGAGGGGCGTTGACGGGGCTGCGGCAGCCGGCGCGAACGGCGCGATGGACAACGGCACTTCCGCGCTCGGCAGCGCCCTGGTCATCGGCGCCGCCGGGAGCATCGGACGGGCCACCGCCGAGGCGCTCGGCGCGGCAGGCGCCCGCGTGCTGGCCGCGGGCCGGGAACGCGACGCCACGGACGCGGCGCAGGTCGCCGCGCTGCTCGATGAGGCCGACCCCGACCTCGTGGTGGTCGCCGCGGGCACCCGCCCCCGGATGGCGCCGATCGGCGAGCAGGACTGGGCGTCGTTCGCGGCCGCCTGGAACGTCGACGTCAGGATTGCCTACGAGGTGGGCCGGGCGGCCCTCGCCCGGCCGCTGCGGCCCGGCGCCACCGTGGTGATCGTCTCCAGCGGCGCGGGGCTCGGCGGCTCGCCGCTGTCCGGCGGCTACGCGGGCGCCAAGCGCATGCAGATGTTCCTCGCGGGCTACCTCCAGGGCGCCGCAGACGCGCGCGGCCTGGGGATCCGGTTCGTGGCGCTGGTGCCGCGCCAGTTGGTGGCCGGAACCCCGATCGGCGAGGCGGCGGCCTCCGCGTACGGCGCCGCGGCCGGCCAGTCGGCGGGGGAGTACCTGGCCGAGCACTACCCGGTGCCGCTGGATCCGGCGGGCGTGGCCCGCGCCGTCGTCGCCCTCGCCACCGCCACCCCGCACGGTGACGACCCCGCCCCCACCGTCCTGACCGCCGGCCCCGAGGGCCTCCGCCCCCTCTGACCCACCCACCGGCCCGCGGGCAACGACACTTCCCCGTCCCACCCGCGGGCCCCACGGGCTGCCCTTCCCGAACGACAACAGCCTTCGCACCACCTTGACCACGGACCCCTCATCGGCCCGCCCCGCGTCCCCGGCCGCCCGGCGCGCCGCGCCGCTCGCGGAGAGGGCCACCGCGGGGAAACTCGCCCGGGAACGGGTTCTGGTAGCTTCTCCCCGCGTATCGGGGGTGGGCCGTGTCGAGCAAGTCACCCGGGTCACCGGACCGGCGGGACGACGCGGCGGTGCTCGGCCTGCTCGGGCTGGACGCGGAGCAGGACGCCGTCTACCGGCTGCTCGTCGACCGGCCGGACAGCACGTCGGCCGCCCTGGCCGTGCCCGGGACCGACGCCGCCGCGGTCGCCCGCATCCTGCTGATCCTGGTCGACCGCGGGCTGGCGGGCAGCGAGCGGCATCCGGACGGGCCGCGCTACCGGGCCACCCCGCCCGTCCTCGCGCTCGGACCGCTGCTGGAGGCCCGGCGGTCGGTGCTGCGCCGCGCCGAGCACCTCGTCACGGAACTGGCCGAACGCCACCACGCCTCGCAGTCCAAGCTGGCCGGCGCGCCCATCGAGGTCCTCACCGGCGCCGCGGCGATCCGGCGCAGGATCCTGGCGATGCAGCAGGGCGCCCGCCACCAGGTCCGCGCGCTGGTCCCCGCGATGGCCGCGCCCGCCGCCATCTCCCTCAAGGACAACTTCGAGGAGGCCGAACGGGATTCGATGCTGCGGGGCGTGCGGATCCGCTCGGTCCTGGAGCGGGCCTGGCTGGAACGGCCCGTGTTCGGGCCGCACGTGGCCGATCTGGCGGCCGAGGGCCAGGAGATCTCGGTGGTCGAGTCCCTGCCGCTCAAGCTCGTCATCGCCGACGACGACACCGCCCTGCTGCCGCTCGACCCGGAACGGGACGAGGCCGGCGAGCCGGTGGCGCTGGTCGTGCACCGCAGCGGGCTGCTGACCGCGCTGATCTCGCTGTTCGAGCAGCACTTCGCCCAGGGCTGGCCGCTGAGCGGGGGCGCCGCGGGGGCGGCGGACGACGAGCCGGCGGCCGGCGGGACCGACGGGCTCCCGGACGCCGTCGACCGGCAGATCCTCGCACTGCTGCACATCGGCCTCACCGACGCGGCGATCGCCCGCCAACTCGGCATGGGCCGCCGCACCGTCCAGCGCCGCCTGCACGCCCTCATGACCGCGTCCGGCGCGGTCACCCGCTTCCAACTGGGCGTCCACGCCCACGCCTCCGGCTGGCTCACCCCCTGACCGGCGTCCCCCCGGGGGGAAGGCACCGGGGACGGATCCTCCGCGGACCCGGTTCCCCCATGGCGGCTATGTGCCACGGCGACTTTGTGCCTTGACCAACTCCTGTCCATTCCGTTGCCCATGACGAACCATCAACCGCGACAACCGCTCGGGACCCACCGGTCCCGCTGACGTGTGCGATGGGGAGACATCTGTGAGAACGCAACGGATCCGGCGGCTGCTGGCCGCCGGCGTGGTCGTGGTCGCCACCGGCGCCCTGCTGCCGACCGCGCAGTCGTGGGCGGCGAGCGAGCCGGAACCGGCCGCCGCCACCGGCGCCCAGCCCGTGCCCGTGGCCCCCGCCATGACCCAGGGCCTGGACTCCGCGGCCCGCCCGGGAACCCCGGCGCAGGCCGCCCGCGCCCACCTGAAGGACCACCGGGACACCTACCGGATCCCCGTCTCCGACCTGAAGACCCTGCAGACCACCAGGGACGGCGACCAGACCTCGGTCCGCTTCCAGCAGGAGCACCACGGCGTCCCGGTGTTCGGCGCCCAGTACGCCGTGCAGACCCGGGCCGCCGCCGGCGGCCAGCAGGTGACCTCGGCGACCGGCACCCTCTACACCGACCTCACCGTCAGCACCACCCCGACCGTCTCCGCGAGCACAGCGCAGCAGCGGATGCGCACCCTCGACCGCTCGGTGCAGCACGTGCGGGGCGCCAGGACGCAGGCGCACGGCCTGGTCGTCCTGCCCGACGCCCACGGCGGCACCCTCGCCTGGCACTTCACCGTCACCGGCGCCCGTACCGACGGCAGCCCGGTCCGGCAGGAGGTGTACGTCGACGCGCGCATCGGCGGCATCGCCCTGTCGTACAACAACATCGACGCCGCCGACGCCGCGCCCGCGGCCGGGACGGGCGTGCGGATGGACGGCAGCGAGGTGCCGCTGAACGCCAACCAGGAGGCGGACGGCTCGTACACGCTCGTCGACTCCACCCGCGCCATGTACGCCGGGACCGGCGGCCAGATCCGCACGTACGACGCCCAGCGCAAGAGCTACACGCTGGTGGCCGGCGGCCCGGTCAGCGCCGACATCCCGCTGGTCGCCTCGCCCACCACCCGCTTCGACGGCACCGCCACCACCTCCGGCGCGGTCGACGCGCACGTCAACGCCGGCAAGGTCTACGAGTTCTACAAGAACGAGATGGGCCGCGACGGCATCGACGGCAAGGGCGGCACCGTCTACTCCGTCGTCAACGTCTCCAGCGGCGGCAAGGACTACGCCAACGCCTTCTGGGACGGCGACAAGATGGTCTACGGGCACATGAACGGCGTGCCGCTGTCCGTCGGCCTGGACGTCGTCGGCCACGAGATGACGCACGGCGTCACCGAGCACTCCGCGGGACTCGTCTACCTCAACCAGCCGGGCGCCCTCAACGAGGCGATCTCCGACTACTTCGGCAACGCCATGGAGGTCGAGGACAAGGGCATCGCGATGAGCGACCCCACCTCCGGCCTGATCGGCGAGTACCTGTGCAACGGCGCCAAGCCGCTGGACGAGTGCGCGCTGCGCGACCTCAACGACCACCGCGACGCCCGGACCGACTACGACCCGATCACCCTGGACTTCGACAACGGCGGGGTGCACGCCAACTCCACCATCGTCGGCGGCGCCCTGTGGGACGTGCGCAAGGCCGTCGACCCGGTCGTCGCCGACCGCATCGTCTACCGGGCCGCGCAGAACTACCTGACGCCGCTGTCCGGCTTCACCGACATGCGCCACGCGGTGACGCTCGCCGCCCGCTCCCTGAACGTCTCCGCCGCCGACCTCGCCGCCATCGACGCGGCCTTCGACGCGCACGGCATCACCGACGGCTGGGAGCAGCAGGCCGGCACCCACGACGGCACCACCCTCGGCGCCCACGTGCTGCCCGCCTACGAGGTCTACGGCGGCGTCGACGAGCAGGCCGCGCAGATCAACGGCGACGTGTACGCCATCCCGCACGGCGACGCGATCGCCTGGAACTCCGGCTCCGCCGCGTTCGGCATCACCGTCGGCCGGTTCGGCAACGGCGGCCGCTCCACGCACGAACTCGCCCAGGACGACGCCTACCTGATCGACCCGTCGATGGACGGCGACCGCATCGTCTTCACCCGGATCTCGGCGGACGGCATCGGTGTCTACGGCTCGGGCGACAAGGGCCAGGGCGCCGTCAAGAAGATCGTCGACGACCCGAACGCCGACGAGACCGAGCCGGTCACCGACCACGGCGCCCTCGCCTGGATCCGCACCACCGCCGACGGCGAGCAGGACGTCATGCTCCGCAAGGCCGACGGCACCGTCGTCGACCTGACGCCCGAACCCGGCACCCACGCCGCCCGGTTGGCGATGAAGGACGGCCACCTGGCCTGGGTCGGCGGCGCCGACCAGACCTACATGACGCTCTACGACGTCGCCACCGGCACCACCCAGAGCAAGCGCATCACCGGCTTCCTCTTCAACTACGTCGGCGACATCCAGTTCGCCGCGGGCCGCGTCTTCTGGCGGGAGAACAGCAGCCTGTTCGGCAGCACCACGTTCCGCTCCGCCCCGCTGGACGACCTCACCCAGGCCGCCCAGGTCAAGCTGCCGACCAGCACCTACTACGGCCAGTTCTCCGTCACCGACGGGTACTTCGCCTACTCCACCTACGACGTGTGGGCCGGTCTCGGCGCGTGGAACGGCCCGCAGAAGGTGAAGGTGCAGGCCGCCCCGACCGCCGACGTGCTCGCCGGCACCGCCACCTGGCAGCGCGCCTCCTGCTCCTCCGGCGCCCAGATCGCCCCCTCCCTCGGCGACGGCCAGCGCGTGGCCTGGCTCGACACCACCTCCGCCGACACCGACGTCGTCACCCGCGCCACCTTCGCCGGCACCTGCTCCTGAGCCGTGCTCCCACCCTCGGCCCGCCCCCGCGGACACCGTCCGCGGGGGCGGGCCCGCTCACGCCGCCACCATGGCCCGGATGTCGGCGGCGATCCCGTCCAGCCGCCCGGGGTCGCCGATCGAGGCGAACCAGTCCCACAACTCCATTGCGTGGTACAGGCGGTACAGGGCGATGCGGTCGTGGGTGCTCCGCGGGCTCGGCGCAGCGCACCTCGACGACGGTCCTCGACCGGCCCCCGGTCCGCACGAGGACCTCCTCCACCACGGCGCCGGGCCGGACCCGCCGCACGATCTCCTGCGCCGCCCGCCGGCCGGGCGGGTTCTGCACGTCATCGGGCACGCCCGCACCGTAGGCCCGCGGACACGCCGGAGCGAGGGAATATCGTCAGGGAATATCGTGAGCGCATGATCACCCACATCGCTCCCGAGGGAGTCGCGCCGGCCGCCGGCTACAGCCATGTCGTGCTGGGCGAGGGGCGGCTGGTGGCCGTCTCCGGCCAGATCGCGCTGGACGAGAACGGGGACGTCGTGGGGGAGGGCGACCCCGCGGCGCAGGCCCGGCAGGTCTTCGAGAACCTCCGCCGCTGCCTGGACGCGGCCGGCGCCACCTTCGCCGACGTCGTCAAACTCACCTTCTTCGTCACCGACGTGGCCTTCCTGCCCGCCGTCCGCGAGGCCCGGGACGCGCACGTCGAAACCGCCAACCCGCCGGCCAGCACCGCCGTCCAGGTGGCCGCCCTGTTCCGGCCCGAACTCCTCCTGGAGGTCGAGGCGCTGGCGGTCCTCCCGTCCTGAGACCGCCGCGGGCCGGGGGAGCGGCGCTCGTCACGACAGCCGGTTCTGGTGGTTCCGCGGCAGCCAGGTCCGGACGGCCGGCCGAGGAAGGTTCGCGGAGGTGCCCGACGCCACGCACGTACCGTCGCGGAGTGCCTAGCCGGCCTCGCCGACCCTTGCCTCTCCAGTCCCGTCCTCGCCGACCCCGGCCTCGCCCACCCCGGCCTCTCCGGTCCCGGCCTCGCGTTTGCCGTGGAGCGGCAGCTGGAGACCGCGGTGCTTCCGCCGGCCGCCCGCCGCCAGGCGGTCGACGGCCTCGCACACCGGCCGCACGCCGTCCTCCGCCCGGATCCGCTCGGCGACCGCCGCGGCCCGCAGGGCGTACCCGGGGTCGCCGACCGCCTGGTGGACGGCCGCGGCCAGGTTGGCCGGCGTCAGGGCGCGCAGCGGCACCGGCCGCGGCGCGACGCCGAGCGCGGTGAGCCGCCGGGCCCAGAAGGCGGCGTCGAACTGCACCGGCACCGGGACCGCGGGCACCCCGGCCCGCAGCCCGGCGCCGGTGGTGCCGGCGCCCGCGTGGTGCACCACCGCCGCCATGTGCGGGAACAGCAGGTCGTGCGGCACGTCGCCGACCACCAGCATGTCGTCGCCGTCGGCCGCCAGCCCGCTCCAGCCCTGCTGGATCACCCCGCGCACCCCGGCCGCGCGCAGCCCCCGCACCACCGTCGCGCTCAGCTTCTCCGGGTCCGGGACCGTCGCGCTGCCCAGCCCCACGAACACCGGCGCCGGCCCCGCGGCCAGGAACTCCTCGACCGCGGCGGGCAGCCCGGCCCCGGCCGCGGTGTGCGGCCACCAGTAGCCGGTCACCGTCAGACCCGGGCGCCAGTCCGCCGGCCGCCGCACGATCTGGGGGCTGAACCCGTGGAAGACCGGCCAGTCCGCCTGCTCGAAGGCCCGCCGGGTGGCGCGCACGCTGCGGGGGCCCAGACCGAACCGGGTCCGCAGGTCGCGGCACGCGTCGGGGAAGATCATGTCAAGCGACGCGTTCACCGCCCCCGCGCTCCACCGGTTCGCGGGACCGCCCCACGAGCCGGTGCCGAGCATCGGCGACACGAACTCCCCGGTGGCGGCCAGCGGTTGCAGGTAGACGCCCATGCTCGGCACGCCCAGGCCCTCGCCGATCACCTGGCCGAGCGGCGCCACCGCGCCGTTGAGCAGCAGCAGTTCGCTGTCGCCGGCCGCGGTCACCAGCGCCTCGGCCAGCTCGCCCACCAGCGACCGGGCGATCCCCAGCAGCCGCACCAGCTTCCCGGCCGGGCTCCACGACCGGTGCAGCCCCAGTCCGGCCTGCGAGGCCAGTTCGGCCTGCGGATCCACCGGAACCGCGCGGTAGCCGAGGCCGGCCGCCGTGACCAGCCCCGCGAACCGCTCGTGCGTCACGATCGTCACCTCGTGCCCGGCCGCGGCCAGCCGGTGCCCGAGCCCGGTGTACGGCGCGACGTCACCGCGCGAACCCGCCGTCATGATTGCCACACGCATGGTGATCAGTGTGCCCCGCGGGCCCCGCCCCGGTGGGTCGGGCGGCGGGAACACGACGCCCGGTCCCACTCTTCCGCCGCAGTCATCCGGCTTTCGGTAAGGGTCTCTTCGTATGTGCCGTCCGTCACATTTTGTGGCACGGGAAACGTGGTTGCATCACTCCGATAACATGTTCGGCTTACGGCGATACCCTCATCGCCGTCCCTTCACCGGGAATTCACCCGGGTTCGGGGGGTGCCTGACATGACCAAACAGATGACCAAAAACTAACAAAACGACCGAACTCTTGATATCTCTCGCATCGCGGAAGTCCTCGCGCACGAAGTCCCGAATACCGTTCGCCGCCCTGCGCCAGCCACGGGTGATGCTGTGGGCTGCCGCCGGCGTGGTGACCCTCGGCTTCCTCGTCGTGCTGGAGATCACCGCGCGCCACTACGGCCTGCCAGGGCCGGTCACCAACGAGCTGCGCGAGGTCGTCCTCGCCCCCAAGTCGGGTGCGCTGCTGTACTCGGGCCTGTGCCTGATGATGGTGGTGCTCACCTGGCGGCAGCGGTTCCTCGCGCTGGGCGCGGCGGTCGGTCTGGACGCCGTCGTCCTCCTGGTGCGGCTGGCGGTGGGCGCCAAACCCACCTTCGGCAACGGTGCGTTGTGGGTACTCCTCGGATGCGGGGCCTACGCCCTCACCCGCCTCACCGGCCGGGACCGCACGCTGCTGCTCAAGGGCGTCGGGCTCGGACTGGTGCTGGTGACGGGCCGCAAGATCGGCGACGCCTGGCTGCTCATCACGTCGAAGGCGCGGCCGCACGTGCTCGACGCGTACACCGAGGCCGCGGACCGGGCGCTGGGCAACCCGTCCTGGATCGCCGGCCGGATCGTCCACGCCACCGAGCCCATCGGCGACCACCTGCTGGACTACGTGTACATCCAGCTCCCGGTCGCCGCCGTCCTCGTCGCGCTCTACCAGCTCCGCAACGTGGCGACCGACCGCGGCTTCCCGCGCCACCACCTGGTCCGCACCTTCCTGGTCATCGCCATGCTCGGCCCGGCCATCTACATGCTGTTCCCCACCGTCGGGCCGGTCTACGTCTACGGCGCCGAGGGCGGCAACTACGCGGTCGCCAACCTCTGGCCGGACACCGTTCCCGCCCTGCAGGACCCGAGCTGGCTGCCGTTCGACGGGATCACCCCGCGCAACTGCATGCCCAGTCTCCACACGGCGTGGGCGACCGCCATCTTCATCCACTCGCGCAAGGGCCCGCGATTCCTGCGCTACGCCGGCGCGTTCTGGCTTGTCGCCACCCTGAGCGCGACCCTCGGCTTCGGCTACCACTACGGCGTCGACCTCGTCGCCGGCGCGGTGTTCGCCGTCACCATCGAGGGCGGCCTGCGGGCCCACGACCGCGGCTGGGACCGCCCGGGCATCGCCCTGACCGTCTACGGCACCGCCGTCTTCGCCGTGATGCTGGTCTCCTACCGGTACCTGCCGATGCAGATGGCCGCCCACCCCTGGCTGTACGGCCCGCTGCTCCTCCTGGTGACCGCCTCCGTCATCTGGGGCTACCTCCGCACGATCAAGGAAACGGAACCGACATCCGGCCCCGCGCTGCGAGCGGAACTCCAACCCGAACTCGTCTGAGGCGCCCGGGAGTCGGCCGCCACGGAATTCACGGCGCGGCGCGATTTTCCCTCTGGCACGGGTAAAGCGGAATCGCTCGGCGGGAGTGCGGGCGCTCGGCCGGCGCCGATGCGTGCAGGATGAAGTAGGGTCGCGGCTTTCCGTATCCGGAACGGGCCTTGGGGTTTCCCGCCGCGCTGCTGGGAGTGGGAGTGACGCGGCCCTGGGAGAGGGGTGGCCCTGGGGGGCGGTCCCCGCCGCGCGGGCCTTCCGGAACGGCCCTCGCCCGGTCCGGGCGCGAGGGGCGCCCTGTCGTCCGGGCGCCGAGGTCTTGTCGCCGTATCGCTGTGTCACCAATGCATCACCGTAGGGCGGCGATATGGGCTTGTCGAAATGTCGCAATCTCGACATTTCAGCGGCAAGGGTGGCCCCTGAACTCGCCCTGTAGCGCCTGCCAGGAGGACGACGGCGAGGGCGCCGGCGGGGGGCCGGCGGGGACGACGGCGAGGGCCGCGGCGGGGGCGGCGCGGTGTTCCTGCCGCACCGGATCCACGCGCGAGGCACGACCGGGGGACTCATCCCATGGGCCACCACGCGTGCCGCCGACCTGAACTTCCGGCAGCCGGCCCTGGCCCGTCGCAGGGGTCGCTCCGGACCCGTTCTTCGAGGAGGCGTGACCTAGCCCTTCGACCCCAAGTCCGGGTCAGTACCAGCGGACATGGCCGGCGACGCCCTGGCCGGTACGGGCGGCGCGGCGCAGGACGCGCAGCGGGCCGTCGAGCAGCTCCTCGGCGTCGTGCCCGGGAGCGTCGCCCAGACCCGTCATCCACGCGTGGATCCGCTCGACGACCTCCCGCCGCCGGCTTCCGGTCAGGGCGAGGGCCTCCTCGGCCGCCAGGAGCCGCGGGCCGACCTCACCGGAGTCGAGCAGGAAGTCCCCGAACCAGCCCGGCAGTTGCAGCGTCGCGTCGGGACCGAGTGCGTAGGCCAGGGCCGCGAACGGGCTCGCCTTGCGGGCCGTCGCCGCGAACAGCCCCTCGTCTCCCTCGGGCGGAAAGAGCTCCAAGACGGCGTCGCGCAGCGCCTCGACCTGCTCCGAGTCCGCACGGCATCCGTCGAGGAAGTCGTTCAGCCGGTAGGCGTCGCCCTCGGCGACCCAACCGCCGTGATCGGTCGCCGACTTGCTGAACATCGACGCGTCCGCCCTGTCGCGCCACCAGGCCAGCGGCCCGGAGACATCCCTGTTCGCAGCCTGGGGACGCGGCGGCGGCGAGGACTCCACGGCGGCACGCAGCACCTCCGCCACCCGCTCGTCGGACACGGTCCCGATGACCCACACGCCGATGACGCTCACGCTCCACCCCCAGGTCCGCCGAGCATACGTGCCCCCGTCCCGGCACACCGCGACAAGCCGCCGGCCTTTCCCGCCTCCGCGCCACTTCCCGTTCGAAGCAGCCCCACTCCGTCAACGCCGGCTCTCTGGATCAAAAGCCCTGAACCACTCCCGGCCTTGACGCGGACCGGTACGCATATCCGCGCCTGGAAATCCCTGATGCGCACCCCATGCCGACAATTGGTCGGGAAACCCCCTGGGGAGTCCGGCGTACGATGACGCAAAAGCCCACGGCCCACGGGGAGCTGATCACCATCACGACGTACCTGGTCGGCTCGCGAGCAAGCAACCTGGCCAAAACCCAGGTGCGACAGTACCTCGCCCCCCTCCGTGAGCGTTTTCCCCATGTCACGTTCACCCATCGGGTCATTCTCGAAGGCGGGGACAAGGACCGGAAATCGCGGACGTCCGACGTCTCGGCTGTGAGCGGCGGAAGTGCATTCAGCTCCGAGCAGGAAGCGGCCCTTTCCCGCGGCGACGTGGACGTGGTGGTCCATTCCCTCAAAGATCTGCCCACGGCGAATCCGCCGGGCCTGAAACTGCTGCCTCCGCCGGAACGCGAGGACGTACGCGACGCCCTCTGCGGGTCCACGCTCGCCGGGCTTCGCAAGGGCGCCCGTGTCGGCACCGGCGCCCCGCGCCGCATCGCCCAACTCCTGGCGGTCCGCCCCGATCTCGAGGTCGTGCCGATCCGGGGGAACGTCCCGCCGCGGCTGAAGAAGATCGAGACCATGGGCCTCGACGCCGTGCTCCTGGCGGGCGCCGGCCTCCGCCGCCTCGGCCTCGACGAGGCCATCGGCGAACTGCTGCCCCTGGACCTGTTCCCGCCGTCGCCCGGACAGGGGGCCCTGGGGATCCAGGTCCGCGAGGACGACCAGCCGATCCAGGAGATCCTCTCCACGGCCGGCGACCTCTCCGTCGATGCCCAAGTCCGGGCGGAACGAGCCCTTCTGGCAGAACTGCACGGCGGCTGCAGCGTGCCCGTGGGCGCCTACGCGGAGACGGGGCCGGGGGGTTCGCTCACGCTGCACGCGCAGGTCACGTCGCTGGACGGCGCTCGGCGGGTGTCGGGTTCGCTGTCGGGCCGGACCGCTCAACCGGAGGAGTTGGGCGCGGCCCTGGCCGGTGAACTCATCGGAAAGGGCGCGGGTACGATCCTCGCGGAGATCCGCGTCGGAGCGTAGGCCGAGCCGACGGGGTTCGCCGTGGACGCGCCGCCCAGCCCACGGTGCGGGCAGCAGCCGTCACGGGCGTATCCCACGCCGATACGCCACGGCAACCCTGGACCGTCTTGAGTGGGGGCATGGACCACAACGCATTCCCGCCGGCGCCGGTCAGCCGCACGGGCAGGATCCTGCTCGCCGTCCTGGCGACCCTCGGCGCGGCGATGGTCGCGTTCCTCGCGCAGCGGCCGCTCACGGCGCCCGGCGCGCGGCGCAGGCCCGGGGGATGGCACCTCTGGTTCGGCACGATCAACGGCGTGGTGCTGCTGACGCTGGCCGCACTGTCGCTGGCCGCACTGGCGGTATCGGCCCTGGCGCGACTGCGCGGCGCCGGCGGCACCCCGCAGGCGTGGCGGAAGTCCCTGGCTGAGGTGGCCATGGTCTACGGCACGGCGCCGTGGGTGTGGATGACCATGGTCCCGGGCGACGAGAGCGGCCACGCGCCCCGCCGGGTCAACCTCGTCCCGCTGCGGGACCTGTTCGAGATCCTCGCCGGCGGCCCGGCATCCGCCCTCGTCCAAATCGGCGGCAATCTCCTGGTGTTCGCGGCCCTCGGCTTCTTCGCCCCGCTGCGCTTCGCGTCCCTCGCGTCCGTCCCCCGAATGCTGACCCTCGGCGCGGCCTGCTCCACCCTGATCGAAGTCGCCCAGTACGTCCTCCAGTTGAACCGCGTCTCCTCCATCGACGACGTCCTCCTCAACGCCACCGGCGCCGCCCTCGCCACCCTCGCCTCCCGCCCCTTCTGGCACCCCACCCGCGGGCCCCGAGGCAACGGACCTGCTGGAGATCTTTAAGGGTGTGGGTTGCGTAGGGGGCGTGACGGCCGTCGTGGGCTGCGCTGTGCCGGAGGGATGAGGTTTCCCGATGGTGGTGGGCTGACTGCTGATGAGCGGGCTCGCCGTGAGCGGGTCCGGTTGGCGGCCGCCGATCTGATCGAGGCGGGGCCGGTGACCGGTAGGTGGCCCGGCGGTTCAGAGTGACTCGCATGTCGGCGAGCCGCTGGCGGCGGGCGTTGGCTTCGGGTGGTCGGCCGGCCCTGGTCTCCAAGGGCCCCGGTGGTGTCCGCTGCAAGCTCATGCAGGGCAACTGCGCGTGCTGGAGACGGTGTTGGACGCCGGGCCGGCCGCTATCGGCTGGCCTGACCAGAGCTGGACTTTGGCGAGGATCGCCGAGGCGTGCGCAGGCCAGGGCCTGAGGCCGCCCCAAGGCCGTGCCTGGGGCCGGCGTGGCTCCGGCGAGGCTCACGACCGCCCGGGTCTGACGACCCTACGACCTACGGCACGCGGGCGTCTCCCAGTGGCTCAACTCAGGAGTGCCTGCCCCTGAGGTCGCGGCCCGCGCCGGCCACTCGGTGGATGTGCTGCTCAAGATCTACGCCAAGTGCATCGACGGGCAGGAGACAGATTCGAACGACCGAATCATGCAAGGACTCGGGGAGGAAGGTGAGACCACCATCTGATGTGGCCCTCCGGCCGATCGTCGCGAGCCCTGGAGCGATTGCGGGGATCGCGACATTGCTGAAGCCGTTCAGCGAGTCGTATCGGCTGCCGCAGCCTGCTCCGCGCCGGTGTCACCGATCACGTATGCGTCGGCCACGGTGCACAACCGGTTAACGAATCGGCCGCGTTCGGCCGCGTCGAACTGGCCGTGAGCCCACTGATCCCAAAGTCCACCGTGCATGAGGAAGGGTGCAGCGTGTTGGGATCCTTCGCGGTCGTCAATGCTCAGGAGGGCGCCGATGGCCCATGCCTGGTCGTACTGGAGGTCAGATCGTTTTAGGTACCGGTCCAGGTAGGCGGTCAGCAGTTGAGCGTCCGCCTCGCTGCCGAAGCGTGCCAGCGCAAAGCAGTATCCCTGCCCTGAAAAGCACAACCGGCTCTCCAGTAGCAATTCGCCGATGCGGGAGCGAAATTGCATGCGGCGGTCCAACCCGATCAACCAGGCGGCGGTCAGTCGGGGACGCCAGTCGCTTTCGGCGAGCAAGGCCGTAAGTTCATCCGGGGTGATCTGCTGGGCGGCGGTGGCGAGGTCACGGAGGAACTCCTTACGGCTCCCGTCTGCTTCGTCCAGGCGGAGAAAGTTGCCATGGAGTAGCTTCAAGTACCGGCGGACCGTGCCAGTTCCCGCGCGAACGTAACGCTGGCGGAGATCCTCGGTATCTATCTGCTGCGGCCTGGGGAGGTCCATGAAGGCATGCTGTCGCACCCCGGCGCTTCCGGCGAGGGGATATGGTGCCGCGGCCGATCAGACGGGGCTGCACGAGAGACCACCGATCGGGTCTGACCTGCTGACTCTGCCCCCAAGATCAACACGCTCTTGCAACGTGATCACTGGCAAACGCCTGCCGCGAGCCGCGTTCGGCTGCGCGCATGCGAAGACCCCGCTTCCAGCGTTTCGGCTGGTGGCGGGGCCTTTTGGCACCTACTGCGAGGTGCCCCCGGCAGGATTCGAACCTGCGCACACGGCTCCGGAGCTCGTGGAGCCCGCAGTCGCTGGTGGGCCGCTGACCTGGCCTGGAGATGCCCGCGACGGGGCGCGGGCACATGATCATTACGCCCCTACGACGTGAGAGCCTGTCGTGACGCTGGAGCGGCCCGTATCGTCGGTGGCATGGCGAGTGAACTCTCAGGCGACGATGCGACGTTCGATGACGCGGGGGAGTTCACGGCGGAGTCCGCTGGCGCCGTGCTCCGACAGGCATGCGCACAGGCTGGGCTCGATCCCGTGGGCGCCCGGTTGCTGCGGCTGGGCTCCAACGCCGTCTACGACTTAGCTGAGCGGCGCGTGATCGTGAGGATCGCTGCCAACCCTGGCGTGCTGTCGGAGATGGAGCGAGCCGTACGCGTCGCCCGATGGCTGGGGGAGGAGAGCTTCCCCGCGAACCGGGTCGTGCCGGAGGTGCCGCAACCGCTCGTCGTCAGCGGTCGGGTCGTCACGTTCTGGGAGAGCGTCCAGGACGCGGAGGAGTTCGGCACACTGCCGGAGCTCGCGGACCTCCTGAAGCGGCTGCACTGGCTGGAAGAGCCAGAGTCGCTGGGACTGCCGTACTTCGACCCCTTCGCCAAGATGCGATCGTCGCTTGCGCGTCTCAGCGCTGCGTCGGAGGAGGATGCGGCCTTTCTGTCAGCGCGCGCGGACGAGCTGGAGAAGGACTACGACCGCCTCGACTTCGTCCTGCCCTTCGGGCTGATCCACGGTGACGCCAACATCGGCAACATCCTCCGCGACCGGACCGGACGAGCCGTCCTCATCGACCTGGACGGCTTCGCGCTCGCTCCACGCGAGTGGGACCTGATCCTCACCGCGATCTACTACGACCGGTACGGCTGGCACTCCCGCGCCCAGTACGAATCCTTCGTCCACCACTATGGCTTCGACCTGATGAACTGGCCCGGCTACCCGGTCCTCGCCGACGTCCGCGAGCTGATGATGACGCTCTGGATGGGCGGCAAGGCCGCAACCGAGCCCCAGGCGGCTACGGAGTTCGCGCGCCGGGTGGAGGCGATACGTACGGGCGGCAGCCGTCGAGACTGGCAACCGTTTTGACCCCTGTCTTCGGAGGTGCCCAATCAGCGGTGAGCATCTTCGGGACCCACCGATACGCTCTACGACATGTCTGACGAAGCGCAGTTGTCGCCTCACCTGGACGGGCTCCCGATCCTCCGCTCTGAGGAGGACATGGAAGCTATACAAAAGCGTATGTCCTCGTTGGTGGGCGAGGTGGCCAGGGAGAGTGCGACACTCGAAAACCACCTGCGACAACTCATGATCTGTCTGCTCGACAGCAAGTACGCCGCAGTTGTAGCCGCAGGTCTCGGGGCGAGTGAGCTGATCGATATGTGCACGGCCTTGGTGAAGATAAATCGCGAGGTGACGGATACGCAGCGTGCTGAGTGCAGAGCAAACCTAGCGACGCTCAAGCCGTTGTTCGCCAAGCGGAACCAACTCGTACACGGCCAGTGGCTGCCGGAGCACGTCTTGGAGACTGAGCCGCTACCCGACCGAGCATTGGCGCTCGTCAGTAAGAGACGCATGGCGCCGACTCATGTCGACATCTCTTTCGAGGAAGCGGAGGAGCTTGCCTACGACCTGAATCGTGCTGGCTCTGAGATCTTCGCATGGATTTGCCGGTCTCTGCTGACGCAACTTCGGGCTGAGCAGGTGACCGACGCATTCCCGTAGAGCGAAGACTGGAGGTATGACCACCGAACGGGCGAGCACGGCTGCAGGTCAGGCAACTCGGTTTCCACTAAGTCATTGAAGTTGGTCGACGCAGACTCGGAGCAATGCATTGATGTACGCGGCGAGCGGTACGTCGTGCATCGTGATGACACCCCGGCTGGTTCGGATTTGACGGTGCAGTACGTCGTCCGCCTGGTTCTTGAACTCCAGTAGCTTCTTAGCGTACTTGCGGTCCGCATCGGTAGGCCAAGCGTAGTTGCTGGCTGCAGCCTGGAACGACTTCTGTCCGAGGATCGGGGGCACGTGATCGATGATGGCCCGCACCAAAGCATGGCAGGCGTAAGCGTGACCCTCCCGGAAGCAGGCATTGAGTTCACTGACGAGTTGCAAAAGCTTGTCCGGACTGAGTCGAGTCAGGCCCTGTTTGGCTTCTAGCTCCTTGATGAGGTTGCCATTGACGTACTGAGGCAGCTCCTCAGGCGAAGTAGCGGAATGCGAACTAATGGCTCCTGTGACCGTCGGCGTAGCCGTCGCCAACATATCCCCAATCGTAACCACGTGACCAGGAGAACCAAGTGCCTGTGTCAGCACAGGAGTCTGGCTTTCCAGAATTAGTTCGGTAACCCGCGCCACATACGCGTTCAAGTCGTCAATTCCCCGGTAGTCCTTGAGCCACTTGTGGAGCTCAAAACGCCACCCGTCAGGATTCGTTCCCCACGACTGAGAGCCGCGCCGTAGTACCGGCTCATGCTCGAAGATGCCCGGCAATGCCGCCACGAACTCCTGCGTGACGGCTGGAAAGTCTCGCTTAAAATCGTCCGAAGTGATATAGCTGGCTTCTACCGTTTCGGGAGAGGGTCTGACGGCCCGCTGCTGCTTAACGAAGTACTGCAAGACAGAGATGAAGTTCTCGCCAAACACATGCCGAAGTTCGGGGGAGTGGAGGCCAGCGGCAACTGTCAGAGCCGGACGGTTGTCATCCGCCAGGTGGACGCGGTCGTACCAAGCAAGGCCGTACGCCGGACCAACGGGGCTGTTAGCCCCGACCACTGGCAGCGACTTGAGTACCCGCTCGGCGTCGTCATACCCAAGGTCATCCATCGTGTGCTCGACGTACCGCCAGAACGGCCACCGGCCAGTCTTCAAGTATTGCTCCGCCATGACCTTGAGCAAGGTGTGCTGGGCTTCATCGAGCGGAGCTGACAGGTCCGGCATGGTGGTCCGATCTTGGAATGATCAACACAGATGATCAGATGCTACGCCGAGTCACTGACAGTCAGCCACGCCTTTGAAGTCCCTCGAGCCCTCATCTAGGCCGCGGAGTTGACCAACCCGATGGCATGTCATCCATCGCTGTGGGGGGACTGGCGAATGCCATCTTTTGCGGGATGAGGAACGACGCCGACGACAGCGACGTCGGCCAGCGTGAAGAGGGCCGTACCGGGAGTCATCCGCGGCTCCCGGCTGCCTTGAACTCCGAGGCCTCCCACATCCGGTACCCGGCGGCCTGCTCGATGAGATTACGGACAGCGGGACTGGATGAGTGAGCGACGAGCCCGCGGCGGAAGTCAGAGAGGTAGCTGACGCAGCGCGCGGATCGCACCTGCTCTCCGAGATCCAACGCGTCCAAGGCGACCCGGCACGCTTCCTCGACGTCGCCGGCCCGTAAGTGCGCGTCCGCCAGCACCATGGTGACGAAGAAGTCCGATCGCACGTGGCTTCCGCTCATTGCGTTGCCGGCGTGCTCGACGGCCTGGCGGGCACTGTTCACGTCGCGGAAACAGTGGGCTGCTTCGGCGGCGAGTTCGGCGTCGTCGAAGTAGGTGATCCACTCAGGCTCGTCGCCGGACTTCCGGCGGTCCAGGAAGCGGGCGGCTTCTGCGAGCGCCAACTCGCAGGCCCGCTTGTCTCCGGTGCGGGCCAGGGCGCGCGCTTCCATGGCGTGGAACTGGGCCATGAGCGTCGGGGTGGCGACCCCGGAGATTCCCATACGGGCGGCCCGCGCCAGTGTGGCGGCCTCGGTGTAGTGGCCGAGGAAGGTGGCCTGGTGGCTCATCGCGGACAGGATGCTTCCCGCGAGCCGGCGGTCGTTGCCGTCCTGCGCGAGCCGGAGGGCCTGGAGGAAGTAGCGCTGGGCCAGACCGTGGCGGCAGGCGTCGTAGGACATCCACGCGGCCAGGAGCGTGGCCTCCGCGACCGCCGAGAAGAGGGCCCGGCCAACGCCATCGCTGTACTGACCCGTGAGCAGAGGCGCCACGTCGCGGCTGAGATACTGGATCACGGAGTGCCTGGCGTGCTCGCCCCCGAAGCGGTCGTCCAGCGCGGAGAACGTATCGCTGGTGGCCTTCACCATGGCCACGTCCGCGGAACCGACCCGAGCCCCGCCCCGAGGGGTGCTCGTCGGCGCCGCCGGCTCAGGCGCGACGAGCCACCGTAAGGACGCGTCGCTCCACGCGGGTTGGGCGGGTTCAGACAGGAGCAGAGGCTCGTAGCCGTGAAGGTCTGCCCGCCACAACTGGTCGACGCTCGCGATGGCCGCGTCCGGACTGGGCGGGTACCGCGCCTCCAGGAGCTGTGCGTCCTGTCCGGGTGTCGCCTGGTTCAGGCCCAGCTCGGCGGCGGTCAGTCCGAGGGCCTCGCACAGCAGCGATCCGTAGAACTCATCGGGTCGGCTGTGCCCGTTCTCCCAACTCGCGATACGGCGCTTCACGCTGGCATCGGTGGGAAGGGCCTGGCCTCTTCGCTGGGCAGCGCGGCGCATCTCGTTGACCAGACGGAGTTGGCCCCAACCTCGCTGCTTGCGAGCGCCGTTGACCAGTGTGCCGGTGTCGCTGGCAACGGTGGCCATTGCGCCTCCTGAGATGGGCTGCGCTATTCGTGGTCGTGGCATAACTCTACGTGCTGGGCGGCCATCGTGAGGAGTGGTTTGGGAGGCGCCTGGTGGCCGGGAGGCCGACGAGGGGTGACGCGCCTGAGGGACGCACGTCATCCCTCGTCACCTCTCGTCATCTCCCCTGGCCAGGGGCCTCGGTCCGAATCTGGCGGCGGGTCACATCTTCGACGTGCTGACGACCGGCCAGCGGCTGGGCACCGAGACTTTCGACCAACTGCGCCTGCACGGAATGCCGGTCGGCCCGGTGATGGTCGACCGCGCCGCCGGCCGCATGGGCTTCTTCCTTCCGCCAGGCTCGCAGGACAAGTTCGCCCGTGCCCTTGAGCGCGAGGGCGAGCCGACCGCCGCGTATCGGTACCTCGGCCTGGGGTCGTACGTCGTCGCCCCGGGGCCGCTGGCGCTGACCGGTGACCGCTTCGAGTGGCTGAAGCCGCCGGCCCGTCCGCAGCACGGTTCGCCGTTCCAGACGGTCTCGCTGGCGGTGATGTTCGCGGCGGCCTCGTTCCTCATCGATCGGGCCGACCACTACGGGCAGGCGACAGCTGATGTTCGGTGACGACCGACCGGGTCGCGACGGAGCTGCGTGGTCGCCCATCGAAAGCGGCGAGTGGTACGCGGCTCGCGATGCCGCAACGGTCCTGCGCGACGTGCTGACCGCGGCCGGCATGCAGCGTGACTTCCCCTACCTGCGCGCGGACGTGAACGCCTTCGGGCACGGCTTCATCGAACTCGGCCGCATCTCGCCCGAGACGGCCGAACGCCTTGCCCGGCTCATTCGGTTGGCCCTTGCGGCTGAGTCCGCGGCGACTGACGTCGAACCGTCGAGCCACCGCGACAGCGACTGAAACGAAGGAGAGTGCGGCCATGACGGACCCCCGAGGCGTTTGCGCGAGGCGGGCCGAGTCGCTGATGCCGGGCGTCCCCTACGTCCGCGGCTGGGCCCGTGGGCGGGAGGGCGCGGAGGCTCTGGCTGAGGAGCTGCGGGAAGTCGGCCTGGACGCCGACTTCCCGGGCCTGAAGGCGGACGTGAACATCGTCGGCGACGGTGTTGTCTGCCTGGGAGCGATTCGGCCTGAGGCGGCTGAGCTCCTGGCCCGGCTTCTGACTGCCGGCATGGCCGAGGAGATGGCCCAAAACGCGGCCGCGCAGTCGGTGTCTTCTGGCGGCTCGGAAGCCTGACGATAGCCTGGGCGTGGAACTCGCATGTCGCCCGCCGCAGGGCCGGGACCGGCGCCCCAGCGCCGCAGCCCGGACCGCGCGGCGGAGCCTGAGCTTGGGAATCACGGGTCCAGGAGGTGGGAACCTCGCGTTGGCATGCGCATACGATCGTTCGGTGAGGCTGACGGACGTTCCGCTGACCACCCCGATTGATCGTGGTTCACCGCTCGACCGGGCACGCATTGGGCATTTGCCTAGAAGTCGGCGCCAGCCTCCCCCTGGCTGGACGGGTCCGGCCTTCAGTAACCCAAGTCCTGGGCCTGTGCCGCGTGACTGGCGTCCGCCAACCGCGTCGCGCACCGGCCAGCCACTCACCACCCGCACCTTGATGTTGGACCCTAAGCCCCGCTTGTATAAGCTTCATGGATCCCGCGCTCACGAAGACGTTGATTGGCGCTGTGGCCACAGTGGCGGTCGCCGCGGTCACGGCAGGCTTTCAGTACTCGGCCAAGCTTCGCGAGGAACGCCGCCTGCTGCGGATCGCGATTGTTGAAGCCGACGCGAAGGTTGCTGCTACGTTCGGTGAGCTCATTGGTCGATCTCATGGCCGTGGAAGGTCTGAACTCAGCGACGAGCTGATCAGGGTGCTCCTTGCAGACGGGGTACTCCTTGACACGATTCGCCAGGTGTACTCGGATCGGATCCGGAACGCCCCTGACAGCTCTGCCATGGTGCGACAAGTCCTGGGCGAGCTTCCGATCGCGCATCCGATCGGAACCGACGACATGGACGCAACGTTGCGGGTCCTAGCCGCTCTGGGGGACAAGCACGAAGAGCTAACCAGCGCTGCCCGGGGCGCGGTTGAGGGTAGAGCTTCATGGAAGCCCCTCACAGACGGACCGGACTTGGTTCTCGCTCTCAAGAAGCGAGAGAAGTGGAACCGACGGAGTCGCCTCGGTAAAATACGCCATTTCCGAGAGCGGCCTTGAGCTCCCAGCTCATCGGTTCACGGGTTTCCGCAGATCAGGGGCGCTGGGGGGTAACGTCCAGCCGTGCGCCTGAGCTGGTGTTGTTCGGCCGCGCGCACAGCGTGTGGTCCCATAGTTGTCCTAGACACACGGCTCCAGAGCCCCGGTTTCCGGGGAAGGATCAGGTCGCAACCTCGTGAGCAACCCGTCAGTTCCGGCATCCATGAGTAGTTCGTCACTTAGCACATCAGTGCGGTTTCGGCCACTCCAACGCTGGCTGTCGGTGCGGTCTGCCATGCTCACTGCGTCGCATCAAGGGCGGTGGCTGGGAGGGGTCCGTGGGGAAGAAGGCGCGACGGCAGACGCGAAAGAAAAAGGCGAAAAATGGGATTGCAATCTATCATGACATGAAGGTGTATGAGAATTTCGAGCGGAGCGCTCTGCGCATCTTCGAGTGCATCAAGAACGCCGAGAAGGTTTCACCTGGTGCCCCGCGATACCTCTATATTGACATCCAGGGCCATAGGAATGAAGCCGGCGGATACGATCACGACGCCTTTGAATTGATCCAAGACTATTCTCTTGGGTTCCTGTTGGACTACTTGACGGAGATTCACACCCCGCTCTATGGCGTGCGGAACCGGAGTAGGCAGCGCAACAACATGCCTGACGTCCTGCGGATCGGTCATCCGGACGATGGCAGCAAGTACGGCTACGATGCCGGGTCCCTAAAGATTCAGCCTCGCGAGGGGGCGCCGGTTACCAGGAAGACGGCGCCGACCGTACGGGCAATTTCGGACTATCTAGGCATGGAGGAGGCCGCCTGTTTGGTGTGCTGGCGTAAGCCAGTTGAGCGGGCGCACGTCGTCCCGACCTCTCTAGGGGGCTCTATGGACGTCAAGAACTTCGCGCTTCTATGCAAAGACCATCACGCCGAGGCTCCAGACGTAGCTGACGCGGAAAGCTTCTGGGCATGGATTGACTACGCAGAGCTTAGAGATAGCCCGGGCAAGTGGGTGGACGCTCCCGAGGAACTGAAGGAGTTCATGCAGAAGCATAATGTCCGGGTCGGACATAAGCCGCGCGAGCCTCTATCCTTCTTCTCGGCCGTCAAGGAGGAACTGTGGTCTCTCTACGGCTGGAATGATCGAGATCTGAGTAGGGTGGCTTGGCCGGATCTGATGGACGAGTTTCATTGCGTCCTGGATGCGGCAACAGGGCGACACTTCTCTATCGATAAAAAGGTCTCTACTTACGCCTGGGCTTATGACATTGCACTGAGGAGGATCGCCGGAGATGCTCACCGTGTTATACGCGACACTCCTGACGCAGGTCGGCAGAGCCCGAATGGGTGAGTCGAGTGTGGGCAGGTTCTTGCCTCCGTTCTTCTGGAAGTGGTGCGGACCGCTGATGAGTCAGCGCTGGTTGTTGGCATTTGTCAAAGCGAACGGGACGCTGAAATTCGTCCTCGGCCCGCTACTTCCCCTGCTCCCATCCCGTCTGCCGTCGGCCCGCACTCCTGTGGAGCGGGCGTGGTTCAGGGCGTCAAGGTGGAGCGCGCCACTGCACGAACGACCTTGACGCCCTGGGCCGCGACTGCTCGGCTTGCCCCGGGCCGGTGGCAGTCGGGACGGGAGACCCCGCACCCGTCCACGACGAACCCGCGGGCGCCGGCCGGACCTCGTCCATCTCGGAGTCTGAGCGCCCCCGCCGGAGGCACCTCTTTGACTCCGGCTGTACGTCTCGCCTCATGCCATCGGCCTTCCCCTCGCGGGCGCGTGGCACGGGCCGTGACGAGCGGGGTGGAGACACGCCCGGCGGAGCGGCAGCGACGCCGGGTGCCTTGAAGACGTAGAGAAAGTTTGAGCCACGTCTGACTGTTCGAGACCCAACCGCAGTCCTACTTGCCGCGGAGGGCACGCACAACTTGGGCCCAAGCCCGGATGATGGCGGGCCGCTGATCCGGACGGGCGCCTCGCAGGGACAGTGAAATCGGTACGGCGAGTGCAATACAGATCACTGAGACCAGAACAGCAAGAGGCCAGGTGATGCTGGACAGGATCATCAGCTACGTCCCCCGTCCTCGGTGTGTATAGCAACGACGCCATACGCCAGCCGAGACAGTTGGCGATAACTGAAGATCCCGTGCCTGTGGTCCGGGCCTTCACTGACTATGAAGCGCTATGAAGCACTTGTTTATGGTTCGCCCCGATGCCGTGCGGTTCAGGAGCGCCGGGAGCCCCCACAGGTTGGTTCCCGACGGTGATGCGCGGTAGCCAACACGCGCTCACGGTGGCAAGTGCGGCCCTGAGCAGCCCCGGGATCAGAGGTTGTACCGCAACTCCAGGTCGTCGCCGGGGAGTTGGAGCTCCTCCAGGGCGAGGGGTTTGTCGTGCTCGTTGAGGGTGACGCGGAGGATGACCAGGATGGGGACGCCTTCGGGGAGGCGGAGAGTCTGGGCCTGGTCGGGGAGGGGCATCCGCGGGCGGAGGTACTCCGTGAAGTGGAGCTCGTGGCCGAGCTCGGCCAGAGCCGTGTAGAGCTGGGGGGCCGGCGGGGGTGCTTCCTCCTCGTACTTGGTGCCGACCAGGATGGAGAACGGCACGTAGGTGCGGTGGAGTTGGCGGAGGCCTGGGTCTGCGGTCTGCAGGGCGTCGTAGGTGTAGAGCGGTTCGCCCGGCGGGACGCGGAGGAGATCGGCTAGGGCGAGCGGTGCGTCCGTGCGGGTGGCGATCGGCGTTTCCGCCTCGGTCCACTTGATGCCGTCCGCCTCGGCGTACGTGGCGTTGCTGCCACGGCGGACACCGCGGGGGCGGGTCATGCTCGGGCGGCTGTGAGGGGAGCGGACGAAGGTACCGCGGCCCATGATGGCCTCGACCAAGCCGGACGCCCGTAGCTCCGTGAGCCCCTGACGGACCGTGGGACGCGTCACACCGAACTGCTTCGCGAGCGCTTCCTCGGACGGGAGCGGCTGGCCGGCCGGGAACGTGCCGTCCAGGATGCCCCGGCGCAGGTAGTCGGCGATCTGCCGGTACTTGGGCTGCGTGTTCTCCGCTGGCATCGGGCCTCCGCTGGCCTGCTGGGTTCCCTCGGCGTCCATCTCGCTGGACGTGCTGTTCATCTCGATGGACAGCTTCCCCCATCCCAAGTCACTTGACAACCCGTACTACGGGTCGCACTCTGGACTCGCAACCCGTACTACGGGTTGTCAACCAGAGTCGGCGTACGCCGACTCCCAGCGATCCCAGAGGAGTTCAGACAGTGGCAAGCCTTCCGATCGACACCGCCAAGTACACGGCGATCATCTGCGCGGTGCCCCCGGCGCCGCGTATCGCCAACCGAGAGACCGGCCAGCTCCGGGTGGACCGCGAGACCGGCCAGACGATGTACCAGGTCGGCCTGTGCCTGATGGCCGGGTCGTCCGCGGACGTGGTGAACGTGAGCGTGCCCGGGGAGCCCAGCGGCGTGAAGTTGGGGATGCCCGTGCAGGTGCGGGACCTCATGGCCACGCCGTGGGAGAACGACGGGCGGCACGGCATCGCCTTCCGCGCGTCCGAGATCCGTCCGCTGTCCGCCCCGACCTCGCCCACCGGGGCGGGCAAGGGGGCCGGACAGTGACTCTTCTCGAAGGGACGGGCGCCGCTCACTCCATACCGAGCGGCTTCCTGATAGCGGTCCTCGCCATCGCGGCCGGCCTCATCGTCGCCGGTCCGGCGCTGCGCCGCCGCTTCCCGGTCGCCTGGTGGCTCCTGTTCGGCTTCCCCGTGGCGTGCTTACGTGTGGCCCGCACCTGGCGGCCCCTGATGGCTGGGTGCGGACTGGCAGTGAGCCGCAAGGCGGCGCTGACCGTGGTGTCCGGACTCGTGGGCAACGGCGCGGCTCCGCCGCAACCGCGAGTGCCGCGACGCGGGGTGATACGCCCGACGGCTGGCGGGTTCTGGTTCGTCGTGCGGCTGCTGCCCGGCCAGGTCCCGCAGGACTTCGCCAAGGCCGCGCCCGCGATGGCAGAGAACTGGCAAGCGCACGTCGTGCGCGTCACGCCGTGGAAACCCGGCTTCGTCCGCGTCGTGGCCTCGGTCGGCGATACGCTCGCCGCGCCTCGCGTACCGCAGCAGCGGGGGAGTGGTCGACTGCTCCGCGTGGCCGTGGGGGCGCTGGAAACAGGCGCCCAGTGGGTCATGGACCTGCGCGAGATGCCGCACTGGCTGATCGTCGGGGCCACCCGTTCCGGCAAGTCCACGCTGATCAATGCCCTCGTTGCTGGGCTGGCACCGCAACCGGTCGCCCTGGTCGGCATCGACTGCAAGGGCGGCATGGAGCTGTCGCTCTACGGCCCGCGGCTCTCGGCGCTGGCCACCAACCGAACGCAAGCCGTCCGGCTCCTCGCGGCGCTCGTGGACGAGACGACGGGCCGGATGGCCTTGTGCCGCGCAGTGCGTGTGCGGAACGTGTGGGGTCTGCCCGACGACGTCCGGCCGGTGCCGATCGTCGTGATCGTCGACGAGCTGGCGGAGCTGTCGCCGCCCGCAGTGAGAAGGACGAAGCTCAGGCGGCCGGAACCGCATTGATCCGGCTGGCTCAACTGGGCGCGGCCTTGGGCGTGTTCCTGGTCGTCGCGGGGCAACGGGTCGGCTCCGATCTCGGGCCCGGGGTTACTGCCCTCCGGGCGCAACTCGGCGGCCGGGTCTGCCATCGCGTCGCCGACCCCGGCACTGCGGAGATGGCCCTCGGGGACCTCAACCCCGATGCCCTCAAGGCTGCCCAAGCCATCCGGCCGGACCAAGCCGGCACCGCCGTACTCGCATCCGGAGACGGCTGGGAACGGGCCCGCTCGCACCTGGTCTCCGAGACGGACGCCGAAGCGACTGCGGCCCAGTACGCCCACCTGACCCCCGACCTTCCCGACCTCCGAGACGCAGTGGGCTCGTTCGAGCCGCACAAGGGAACCGGGCTCGGGACGGTCCTCCTCGAACGCCTCGACCGAGAAGACACCGCCTGAGGGGAGCCGAGAAGTGATCGTGTCGATGTCGGCCGTGCTCCTGCTCGGCCTCCTGATCTGGTTCCTGCTCCGCATCCGCTACCTGCGGTGGGCCGACTTCCTGATCTGCGGAATGTTCGGCTTCCTTCTCGCGGCCACCGGGGCTGGCCCGCTCGTCCGGACGGCGCTCGTCGGTCTGAGCACCTTCCTCGGCCAACTGAGCTTCTGATCAACCCCCCTCACGTCCAAGGGGACACCCATGCCCAGAACCACCACCGCGCTCCTGAGCGCGAAGGGCTCCCGGCGGGGCGCGAAGTCGCCAAACCCGACCCCGCCAGGAACCCACTCCATCCGCCACATGAGCAGTGAAAGGAGCACACACACTGTGTCCACCGCCAACCGTCCGCGCAACTCGCGCCCGCCTGAGTGTGAGGAGCGCAAGCCGGACCGCCCGTCGTGCGCCGGCCGGGAACAAGTCGTACTCGTCGGCCTGGACGGCTTCGAGCGCTGGCTGTGCCCGGCGCACGCCGCCGCGCTCTGGCTGACCACCCCACCCTGAGGTTCAGCGCCAAGACCCGACCCGAGGCCATCACCGCCGTGATGTGGGAGGCGTTCGGGGGCGGCCGCCGATGATTCCCATCCGGAATGACGTGACCGCACTCCTCGGCAGGGCAGCAGAGCCCGACTTCGCTGCCTGGTACCGCAACATCGTCCGCCTCGGCGGCTGCACCAACCCGATTCACCTCGTCGGCGGCTCGGATCTCCTCGACCTGGCGAGCGGTGAGGTGTTGTGGTCGTACGGCTCGACGACGTACGGCGGCCGACTGCTCGTCGCGTGCGGCAACCGACGGACGAGCGTCTGCCCGACCTGCGCGCGTACCTACCGCGCCGACACCTACCAGCTCATCCGGGCCGGGCTCGTCGGCGGCAAGTCGACCCCGGCGGCGGTCGAGGGCCATCCCCGAGTGTTCGCCACACTGACCGCCCCCGGATTCGGAGCCGTCCACGGTCGACGGGAACGCGACGGCAGGGTACGGACCTGCCGTCCGCGTCGAACGGTGGCCCACTGCCCGCACGGTGTGCAGCTGGGATGCGCCGAACGGCACTCCGCGGACGATCGTCGACTCGGCGAACCGCTCTGCGCGCGCTGCTACGACTACGCGGGCGCCGTGCTCTGGCAGGCATCGGCCGGCCGACTGTGGCACCGGTTCGCGCTGGAATTGCGTCGAGAGATCGCCCGGCGAGCGGGCCTGTCCCGTACGGCACTGGGCGATTCGGTCCGGGTGTCGTACGCCAAGGTCGCCGAGTACCAGCGGCGCGGCCTGGTCCACTTCCATGCGGTCGTCCGACTCGACGGCCCGGAGGGTCCCGAGTCGGTTCCGCCAGGCTGGGCCTCGACCGAGCTGCTTGCGGGCGCCGTGGTCGAGTCGGTTAGTCGGGTCCGGCTGATCGCTCCCGGGCCGGACGTTGTCGGCCGACGGGTTCTGCGGTTCGGGGCCCAGGTCGACGTACGACCGATTGCGGAGTTCGGGGCCGGTGAGCTGACGTCGGCCGCGGTGGCCGGCTACATCGCCAAGTACGCGACGAAAGGCGCTGAGGCGGCCGGCGCGATGGACGGACGCATTCACCATGCCCGGGAGTTGGTGCTCCTGCCGGTTCGACGGCACGTCTTGCGCATGGTCGGTACGTGCTGGTGGCTGGGCGGACTGCCTGACTTCGAGCCGCTCGGTCTGCGCCGCTGGGCGCACATGCTCGGCTATGGCGGCCACTTCTCGACCAAGTCGCGCCGCTACTCGACCACCCTCACAGCCTTACGGCAGGCCCGAACCGAGCATCGCGCCGAGGAGCAGCGAGCGGCGCTCGGCCTCGGCGGCCGGTCCATCGTCACGGTCGGCCAGTGGCGGTACGCGGGGCGCGGCTATTCGCCGGCGGCGGCACTCGTGGCGGCATCGGTCGGGGAGGGCGGTGATCACCATGGCGTGTGAGCTGCTGGGAGAGCTGCTGACTGTCCGGGAAGTGCTCGGGGAGCTGGGCGGGGTCTCCCGGCGCACCTTCTACCGCTGGCGTGAGCTGGGTATCGCCCCGGTCTGTATCCGGCTCCCGAATGGGGAGCTCCGGGTCCGGCGTTCGGTCCTGAACGCCTGGCTGGAGGAGCGGGCGGAGGGGACGGCGTGAAGTCGTACAAGGTCTCCGTCTGGAAGCTGAGCGAGAACCGCTCGGCGAAGAAGCCGACGTATCTCGTGCGGTGGTCGGTGGACAAGGTGCCGTTTCATGAGGTCTTCAAGACCAAGGCGCTCGCCGACCGGTTCCGGGCCAAGCTTCTGCGAGCGGTAGACAAGGGCGAGCCCTTCGACACGGTGTCGGGGCTCCCGGACTCGCTGCGGGGCGGAAAGGCGGCGCTGTCCTTCCTCGACCTGGCGGTGAAGTACATCGACCACCGTTGGGCGGAAGCGTCGGCCAAGCACCGGGACAGCATGACCGACGCTCTGGCCGGCGTGGTGCCCGTGCTGGTCAAGGCGGGACGCGGACGGCCTTCGCCGGAAGTGCTGCGGCGAGCCCTGCGGTCTTACGTGCTGCCGGTCACGCGTCGGGACCGTGAGCGGCCGGAGGAGATCGTTGCCGCGGTGAAGTGGATCGAGCGGGCCTCGCTGCCGGTCGGCGAACTGCATGAGGTCGCCCGGGTGCATGAGCTGATCGACGCGCTGGGCCGGAAGCTGAACGGCAGGCCGGCGGCCACGCAGACGTATCGGCGTCGGCGCGCGGTGGTCTTCAACGCGTTGGAGTACGCGATTGAGCTGGAAGTGTTGCAGTCCAACCCGTTCACGCGTGTCCGTCGTAAGCGCGGGAAGCGGCCTGTCCAGGAGGTTGACCGCAGGGTCGTGGTCAATCCTCGGCAGGCGCGGGAGCTTCTGACGGCGGTGACGTACGTGGGTGCGTACGACCGGGCCACTGGCCGGCGACTCCAGGCCTTCTTCGGCTGTCTCTACTACGCGGCCATGCGGCCGGGGGAGGCTCTGGGCCTGCGCCTGTCGGACTGCACTCTCCCGGAGAGGGGCTGGGGGCGCATCGAGCTGTCGGAGACCCGTCCCACCGCCGGGAAGGCGTGGACCGACTCCGGCGAGGCTCACGACCACCGGGGCCTGAAACAGCGGGAGAAGGGTGAGGTGCGGGTCGTTCCGATCCCGCCTCCGCTGGCGCGGCTGCTCCTGGAGCACGTTGAGGAGTTCGGCACCGCGGACGACGGGCGGCTGTTCCAGAGCGAGTACGGCAACGTCGTTGCCGCGTCGTCGTACTCCCGGGCGTGGAAGCAGGCCCGGGAGCTGGCTCTCCTGCCCACCCAGGTCGCCTCGGTGATGGCCGCCCGGCCCTACGACCTGCGACACGCAGGCGTCTCGCAGTGGCTTAACTCCGGAGTACCTGCTCCCGAGGTTGCGGCCCGCGCCGGCCACTCGGTGGACGTGCTGCTGAAGATCTACACCAAGTGCATCGACGGCCAAGAAGAAGAGATGAACGAGCGGATCATGAGGGGGCTCGGAGGAGAGGAATCCGAGGACTCTGTGATGTAGGGAGCTACGTCGAAAGCTGGGCATGCGGGCCTCTGGAAGGACTCAGGGGCCCGTTTGTGTTGTCTCGGCCTCCAGACTGCCTTCTTGTACGGCGACTTGATTGTCTCGACCATGGTCTGATGAGCGGATTAGGGGATCTCTTCGGTCAAACGGCTAGTGCGCTCTTCGGCACGCTCGTCGGAGGCGCGATCACTTTTGTCGTTACCCGTTGGCAGTTAACTAAGACGATGGCCGCCGAAGCGGCCCTTGCGGCGGAACAGCGCCGTACCGATGCCCGGCTCGCCAGTGCTGAGCGGGCAGGCAACGCCTCGCGGCTCCTACTTGAGCGGTTGGCGGATCTCTATGCCTACCTTCCCTCCCTCCCCGATGTTTCGAAAGCGATCCGACGCTGAGTCGTGGTGCGCGCGAACGTTGCTCGTCAGCCATGGAGTCGCTTCGTCGCGGAATGCACACCGAGCTGCTCTCCATTCCCGTCGTCGAGGTTCGAGATCGCTACCGGATACTGGTGCGGCTCGTCTACGACGTTGGTTGGCGCGGCATTGGATGTCCGCACAGAGAGCGACAGATACGCGACGTGCGGACCTACCTTCGCTACGTGCAAGCAACCCTTGAGTCCGCTATCGACGGCGTGCAGCTCCCGCCATGGATCGATGTACCCGACCTGGGCCGGCCAGACGGCGAACTCTGGTCACCGGAGCCCGGACGTTGGTGGTCAGACCCCGCCGACGGGAGTTGAGGATCGCCACGTGACCTGGGTCGATGCCGTCAAGATCATTACGTCGTCATTACGTGATCACTGGCAAACGGCTGCCGCGAGCCGCGTTCGGCTGCGCACATGCGAAGACCCCGCCTTCAGCGTTGTGGCTGGTGGCGGGGTCTGCTGGCACCTACTGCGAGGTGCCCCCGGCAGGATTCGAACCTGCGCACACGGCTCCGGAGGCCGTTGCTCTATCCCCTGAGCTACGGGGGCGACGGGAAGAACACTACCAGCTCGCGGGGGGTGGGCTGGACAGGGTTTTGCGGGGCGGGGGAGGGGGTGGGTGCGGGTGGGGCAAGGGGGTGGAGGAGGTTCACCCGTGGCGGGGAAGAAAACGGAAAACGCGGGCGGCTCCCCAGCGGCCCGCCTACGCTTTCCTGTGTGACGGGCGCGTCCGGCCGGGTCCTTGTGGTGGATGACAACAAGGTGATCCGGCAACTGATCAGGGTCAACCTTGAGCTGGAGGGCTTCGAGGTCGTGACCGCGGGCGACGGTGCCGAGTGCCTGGAGATCGTCCACAGCGTCCGCCCCGACGTCGTCACCCTCGACGTGGTCATGCCCCGCCTCGACGGCATCCGCACCGCCGCCCGGCTCCGTTCCGACCCCCGCACCCGCGCCCTGGGCATCGTCATGGTCAGCGCCGGGCCCCTTCCCGACGGTGTCGGGGACGCCTATCTGGCCAAGCCGTTCGAGCCGGCCGAACTCGTCGAGACGGTGCGCGGGCTCGTCTGCCGCGGCGCGGCCCTCGAGCACCCGCCGATCGCGCCCTCGACGGACCAGCCGCCCGAGCAGCCGTGCGGCCGCACCGCGGCCCACCCGGGGGCCTGAGCCGCGCCCACCCCGCGAACGTGCCGGGGCGACCCGTCCCACCTCGTGAAACCCGCTCGCCCTCCCACCCCTCACCTCGCCTACGCTTGCCCCCGTGACACCCGCCGAGCTCTCCCGCACCGTCCTGGCGACGGTCCGGCGCGCTGTCCTGGCGGAAGAACTGCAGGTCGACGCAGTGCCCGAGAAGATCGCGGTGCAGCGGCCGTCCCGCCCGGGCTGCGGGGACTACGCGACCAACGTCGCCCTCCAGCTCGCCGGCCCGGCCGGACGCAGCGCGGGCGAGGTCGCCGAACTGCTCGCTCGCCGCCTGGCCAAGGAGCCGGGCATCGCCCTGGTCGAGATCGCCGGCCCCGGCTTCCTCAACATCACCCTCGACTCCAACGCGTACGCGGACGTGGTCCGGCAGGTCCGCGAGCAGCGCGACGCCTACGGCCGCAGCGACGCGCTGGCCGGCGAGGCCGTGACCATGACGGCGGACCCGCGGCGGCTGCGCGGCCCCGTCGTCGCTGAGACGGTCAACCTCCTCCTCCGGGCCGCCGGCGCGGAACCCGGTCCGCCCGAGCCGGTCACCGTCGCCGAGCCCGAGCCCGAGCCCGAGCCCGAGCCGGTCACGGGTGCCGAGCCCGAGCCGGTCACGGGTGCCGAACCCGGTCCGCCCGAGCCGGTCGCCGTCCTCGCGCCCACCTCCGAGCCCGTCCTGGACGAGCCCGTCCCGGACCCTGCCGGCCTGGTCGCTGCCGGTCTCCCCGGCCCGGGCTACGCCACCCCCGCCTCCGGCCCGGACGCCGCCCCCAGCACCCGCGCCCCACACCCCCGTCCCCCCGCGCACCCGGCCGACCAGGCCGCCCTCCTCGGCCGCGACGCCGCCCGCTGGGCCCTGCTGCGGCCCCCCGCCGAGGACACCCCACGCCTGTCCGCGGACCTCCTCCGCCAGCACGAGTCCAACCCGCTGTTCCGCGTCCGCTACGCCCACGCCCGCACCCGGGCCCTCCTCCGCAACGCCCACGACCTGGGCGTCGACGTCGAGAGCGTCCACCACGTCGAGGCCGCCACGCCCCCGGCGGACAGATCCGCCGCCGCCACGCCCCCCGCGGACACACCCGCCGCCCCCACGCCCCCTGCGGAGCCGGCCCGTACCCCCGCGGCGGAGCCGGCTCCCGCGGAGCCGGCCCCCCACCACCCCGCCGAAACCGAACTCCTCGGCCTCATCGCCGACTTCCCGCGCGTGGTCGAGACGGCCGCCCGGCGCCGCGCGCCGGACCGGGTGGCCCGGCACCTGGAGCGGCTCGCGGACGCCTTCCTCCGCTTCCACGACGAGTGCCCGGCGCTGCCCAGGGGCGACGAGAAACCCTCGGCCGTCCACGCCGCCCGTGTCCGCCTTGCCGACGCCACGGGCATCGTGCTCGCCGACGGCCTGCTCCTGCTCGGCATCAGCGCCCCCGACCACCTCTGAGCCTCTGAGATCCCTCACCAGACCTCCGAGATCCCTGAACAGAAAGCCGCAGAGACGTGAGCCGCTCCGCACACCCCGCAGGTCCCCGCCACGCCGACGTCCTCCCCGAGGGCCACTACCAGGCGCCGCCCAGCGACCTGAACCACCTCGACCAGCGCGTCTGGTCGCGGACCGTCACCCGCAACGCCGACGGCGCGGTCGAGGTCGGCGGCCTGGACGTCCGGGCGCTGGCCGAGGAGTTCGGCACGCCCGCGTACTTCCTGGACGAGGCGGACTTCCGGTCCCGCTGCCGCGCCTGGCGGGCCGCGTTCGGGGACGACGCCGACGTGTTCTACGCCGGCAAGGCGTTCCTGTCCCGGGCGGTCGTCAAGTGGCTGACCGAGGAGGGCCTCAACCTCGACGTGTGCTCCGGCACCGAGCTGGCGGTCGCGCTGGACGCCGGGATGCCGGCCGAGCGGATCGCGCTGCACGGCAACAACAAGAGCACCGCCGAGATCGAGCGGGCGGTGACCGCGGGCGTGGGCCGGATCGTGCTCGACTCCTTCCAGGAGATCGTGCGGGTCGCCGCCATAGCGCAGGAGCACGGCGTGCGGCAGCGGGTGCAGATCCGGGTGACCGTCGGCGTCGAGGCGCACACCCACGAGTTCATCGCCACCGCGCACGAGGACCAGAAGTTCGGCCTGGCGCTCGCCGACGGCATGGCGGCCGAGGCGGTGCGCCGGGTGCTGAAGCTGGAGAGCCTCGAACTGGTCGGCATCCACAGCCACATCGGCTCGCAGATCTTCGACATGGCCGGCTTCGAGGTGGCCGCCCGCCGGGTGGTGTCGCTGCTCGGCGACGTCCGTGACGAGCACGGCGTGGAGTTGCCCGAGATCGACCTCGGGGGCGGCCTGGGTATCGCGTACACCTCGGAGGACGACCCGCGCGAGCCGCAGGACATCGCCAAGGCGCTGGGCGAGATCGTCACCCGGGAGTGCGAGTCGGCGGGGCTGCGGGTGCCGCGGCTGTCGGTGGAGCCGGGCCGGGCGATCGTCGGCCCGACCGCGTTCACCCTGTACGAGGTGGGCACGGTCAAGCCGCTGGAGGGGCTGCGCACCTACGTCAGCGTGGACGGCGGCATGTCGGACAACATCCGCACCGCGCTGTACGACGCCGAGTACACGGTGGCGCTGGTCTCCCGGACGAGTGACGCGCCGCCGATGCTCAGCCGGGTGGTGGGCAAGCACTGCGAGAGCGGCGACATCGTGGTGAAGGACGCGTTCCTGCCGTCCGACCTGGCGCCGGGCGACCTGCTCGCGGTGCCGGCCACCGGCGCGTACTGCCGCGCGATGGCGAGTAACTACAACCACGCGCTGCGTCCGCCGGTCGTGGCCGTGGCGGACGGCGGCGCACGGGTGATCGTGCGGCGCGAGACGGAGGACGATCTGCTCCGCCTGGACGTGGGCTGACCGGAAATTCACTGCAAGATCGCCGGGCGGACGCAATATCGTCCGGTGATCGACCGGTCTCGCGATCCGGACAGGGCGTGGTTTCTCCCGTCCGGTGAGTGAGACTGGTGGCGTCCACGCGGGGGCACGGCCCGCACGCGGTGGACGGCAGTGGGAAGTCGAGAGCAGGACGAGAAACGAGGTCGGATGATGCGTACGCGTCCGCTGAAGGTGGCGCTGCTGGGCTGCGGTGTGGTCGGCTCCGAGGTCACGCGCATCATCACGACGCAGGCGGACGATCTCGCCGCGCGGATCGGCGCCCCGATCGAGCTGGCCGGGATCGCGGTGCGCCGCCCCAACAAGGTGCGCGAGGGCGTGCCTTCCGAGCTGCTCACCACGGACGCGACGGAGCTGGTGAAACGCGGCGACCTCGACGTGGTCGTCGAGGTCATCGGCGGGATCGAGCCGGTCCGCACGCTGATCACCACCGCGTTCGAGCACGGCGCCTCGGTCGTCTCGGCGAACAAGGCGCTGCTGGCCGCCGACGGTGCCAGCCTGCACGCCAAGGCCGTGGAGCACGGCGTCGACCTGTACTACGAGGCCGCGGTCGCCGGCGCCATCCCGCTGATCAGGCCGCTGCGCGAGTCGCTGGCCGGCGACAAGGTCAACCGGGTCCTCGGCATCGTCAACGGCACCACCAACTTCATGCTCGACAAGATGGACTCCACCGGCGCCGGCTACAGCGAGGCGCTGGACGAGGCCACCGCGCTGGGGTACGCCGAGGCCGACCCGACGGCCGACGTGGAGGGCTTCGACGCGGCCGCCAAGGCCGCGATCCTGGCCGGGATCGCCTTCCACACCCGGGTCACCATCGACGACGTGCACCGCGAGGGCCTGACCGAGGTGACGGCCGCGGACATCGCGTCCGCGAAGAAGATGGGGTGCACCGTCAAGATGCTCGCGATCTGCGAGCGCAGCGCCGACGGCCGCTCGGTCACGGCCCGGGTGCACCCCGCGATGATCCCGCTCAGCCACCCGCTCGCCTCGGTCCGCGAGGCGTACAACGCCGTCTTCGTCGAGGCGGAGGCGGCCGGGCGGCTGATGTTCTACGGTCCCGGCGCGGGCGGTGCACCCACCGCCTCCGCCGTCCTCGGCGACCTGGTGGCCGCCTGCCGCAACAAGCTCGCGGCGACCACCGGTGCCGGCGAGTCCGCGTACACGCAACTGCCGGTCAGCCCGATGGGCGATGTGGTCACCCGCTACCACATCAGCCTTGACGTGGCGGACAAACCGGGCGTCCTGGCTCAGGTCGCGACGGTGTTCGCCGAGCACGACGTGTCCATCGACACGGTGCGCCAGCAGGGCAGGAACCAGGGCAGCGGCGACGAAGCCGCCTTCGAGCAGGGCAGCGGCGGGCAGCGGCGGGAGGGCGGCGAGGCGTCGCTGGTCGTCGTCACCCATCGCGCACCGGACGCCGCGCTCTCCGCGACGGTCTCCAGCCTGCGGAAACTCGACACCGTGCGCGGCGTCGCCAGCATCATGCGTGTGGAAGGGGAGTAAGGCCGCCATGAACAGCACCAACGGAACCATCGACCAGCCCCGAATGTCCGGCACCCACCAGTGGCGCGGCATCATCGAGGAGTACCGGGACCGGCTGCCGGTCACCGCGAGCACTCCGGTGGTGACGCTGCTGGAGGGTGGCACCCCGCTCGTCCCGGCCCAGCTGCTGTCCGAGCGGACCGGTTGCGACGTCTACCTCAAGGTCGAGGGCGCGAACCCGACCGGGTCCTTCAAGGACCGCGGCATGACCATGGCCATCTCCAAGGCCAAGGAGGAGGGCGCGCAGGCCGTCATCTGCGCCTCCACCGGCAACACCTCGGCCTCGGCCGCCGCCTACGCGGTTCGCGCGGGCATGGTCTGCGCGGTGCTCGTGCCGCAGGGCAAGATCGCGCTCGGCAAGATGGGCCAGGCGCTGGTCCACGGCAGTCGGATCCTCCAGGTCGACGGGAACTTCGACGACTGCCTGGACCTGGCCCGCGGGCTGAGCGAGAAGTACCCGGTGGCGCTGGTCAACTCGGTGAACCCGGTGCGGATCGAGGGCCAGAAGACGGCCGCGTTCGAGATCGTGGACGCGCTCGGGGACGCCCCCGACATCCATGTCCTGCCGGTCGGCAACGCGGGCAACATCACTGCGTACTGGAAGGGTTACCGCGAGTACGCGGCGGACGGGGTGTCCACCCGCAAGCCGCGGATGTGGGGCTTCCAGGCGTCCGGCTCGGCGCCGATCGTCAACGGGGCGCCGGTGCGGCAGCCGCAGACCATCGCCACCGCGATCCGGATCGGCAACCCCGCCTCCTGGACCTTCGCCGAGGAGGCCAGGGACGCGTCCGGCGGCCTGATCGAGGCGGTGACCGACCGTCAGATCCTGTCCGCCTACCGGCTGCTGGCCGCCAGGGAGGGCGTCTTCGTGGAGCCCGCGTCGGCCGCCTCGGTCGCCGGCCTGCTGAAGGCCGCCGAGGAGGGCCGGGTCGACCCGGGCCAGCGGATCGTCTGCACGGTCACCGGAAACGGCCTGAAGGACCCCGACTGGGCCGTCGCCGGAGCACCCCAGCCGACCACCGTCCCGGTGGACGCCGACGCCGCCGCCGACCACCTCGGCCTGCGCTGACGACGGGGGCGCACGCGCGGCGGACGACACGCATCGCGCGCGGTGCGTGCGCCCTATGTCGCAGGAGAACCTTCCTTCGATAGGCTTACCTCGGTGGCACCGCAGCGTGCCCCGCATCCGGCGGATGCCAAAACCGCCTTTCCCGCCCAGCCGCGACGGCAATGGAGCCGCGCCCGCAGGGCGCACCGCACAAGGAGATTCGTCGAACGATGGCCGGTCCCGCGTTCCGCGCCGCCGCAGTACGGGTGCGCGTCCCCGCGACCAGCGCCAACCTGGGCCCCGGTTTCGACGCCTTCGGCCTGGCCTTGGGGCTGTACGACGACGTGGTGGTCCGCGTCGCCGACTCGGGCCTGCACGTCGACATCGCGGGCGAGAGCGCCGACACGCTGCCCCGCGACGAGAAGCACCTGGTCGTCCGGTCCCTGCGGACCGCCTTCGACCTGCTCGGCGGCCAGCCGCGCGGCCTGGAGGTGGTGTGCGCCAACCGCATCCCGCACGGGCGCGGCCTGGGCTCCTCCTCCGCGGCCATCTGCGCGGGCATCATCGCCGCCCGCGCGGTGACCATAGGCGGGCCGGCCGTGCTGGACGACACCGCACTGCTGGAACTGGCCACCGAGATCGAGGGCCACCCCGACAACGTCGCCGCCTGCCTGCTCGGCGGCTTCACCGTCGCCTGGACCGAGGGCGGCGCCGCCCGGGCGATCCGGATGGACCCCGCGCCGTCGCTGATTCCGGTGGTCTTCATCCCCGCCGCCCCGCTGCTCACCGAGACCGCCCGCGGCATGCTGCCGCGCAGCGTGCCGCACGTGGACGCGGCGGCCAACGCCGGCCGGGCCGCGCTGCTCGTGGAGGCGCTCACCAGGCGCCCCGAGCTGCTGCTGCCCGCCACTGAGGACCGGTTGCACCAGGAGTACCGGGCGCCCGCCATGCCCGAGACGATCGCTCTGGTGAACCGCCTGCGCTCCGAAGGCGTCCCTGCAGTCGTGTCGGGTGCCGGGCCCACCGTGCTCGCGCTGTGCGACGAGGGGGGCGCGGACAAGGTCTCCCGGCTCGCGGGTGAGGGCTGGGCCGCCAATCGTCTGGCGCTCGATCAGACCGGAGCCAGTGTTCTGCCCCTCGCAGGGGGGCAGTGACACGATTGCCGGTCGGAGAGAGGGGGAATATGTGTGGGATCCGGTAGTGTTAATCTCAAGCCAGCATTCGCCGCCCGGTGGGCGCGATGCACTGTGTCCCCGCCTCTGCCGCGTCAGGCAGCGGCCGACACGTCTTCCGGGAGCCTCCCACACCGCATAGGCAGCTGACTGGGGAGTCGGGCAGCCTGTCTTCGCAGTGTCGAGCACGCTCCGGATTCGGTACGGGATCCGCGGTTCCACGGGTTTCCTCGCTACCGAGAGCACGTATGTATTTCTGCCGCCGTCAGGCGGACCACCGCCCCGGTTCTGAGCAGCGGAAACGCCCAGACCGGACAGCACGACCGGTCGCCGAGCCATTCAGGCCGACGTCCGCTCCAGGGAAGGACCCTTCGTGAGCGACACCACCGATCTGATGGGCGTGCGCGCAGACAACACTGTTGCCGCGTCCGACGCCGCTGCGCCTGCCACCGGTGCTGCCACGCCCAGTGCCGCGCGGCGCCGCCGGTCCGGTACCGGTCTGGACGGCATGGTCCTGGCCGAACTCCAGCAGCTCGCCTCCGGTCTCGGCATCAAGGGCACGGCGCGGATGCGCAAGAGCCAGCTGATCGAGACCATCAAGGAGCGCCAGGCCGGCGGCGGTGCCGCCGCCCCGCAGGCCGAGGCTCCCGCGGCCGAGAAGCCCAAGCGCCGGGCCACCTCGCGAGCGCGCCTGGAGGAGTCCGGGGACGCCGCGGGCAAGGCCGCCGCCACCGCGCCGGCCGAGTCGCAGCAGATCGAGATCCCCGGCCAGCCCGCCGGTGACAAGGGCGAGAAGGCCGCGCCGAAGGGCGAGGCCAAGGCCGAGTCGAAGGCCGAGGCCAAGTCCGAGCGCGCCGCGGAGGCGGCCGCCGACACCGCCGAGGGCAAGGGCGACGGCAAGCAGCAGGGCGGCGACGACCGCCAGGACCGCCAGCGCGGGCAGCGCGGCGACCGCCGGGAGCGGCAGCGCGACCGCCGCAACCGCGACGGCGAGCGCGGCGACCGCCAGCAGCAGGGCGGCGGCCAGGGCGGCCAGAACCAGCAGGGCGGCCAGGGCGGCCAGCAGGACGACGACGAGTTCGGCGAGGGCCGCGGCCGGCGCCGTGGCCGCTACCGCGACCGCCGGGGCCGCGGCCGGGGCCGTGACGAGTTCGCCGGCGGCGAGCCGCAGGTCGCCGACGACGACGTGCTGATCCCCGTCGCCGGCATCCTCGACATCCTGGACAACTACGCGTTCATCCGCACCTCCGGCTACCTGCCGGGGCCGAACGACGTGTACGTCTCCCTCGCCCAGGTCCGCAAGAACGGCCTGCGCAAGGGCGACCACGTCACCGGTGCGGTGCGCCAGCCCAAGGACGGCGAGCGCCGCGAGAAGTTCAACGCGCTGGTCCGGCTGGACTCCGCGAACGGCATGGGCGCCGACTCCGGCCGCGGCCGTCCGGAGTTCAACAAGCTCACCCCGCTGTACCCGCAGGACCGGCTCCGCCTGGAGACCGACCCGGGCGTGCTGACCACCCGGATCATCGACCTGGTGTCGCCGATCGGCAAGGGCCAGCGCGGTCTGATCGTGGCCCCGCCGAAGACCGGCAAGACCATGATCATGCAGGCGATCGCCAACGCGATCACCACCAACAACCCCGAGTGCCACCTGATGGTCGTGCTCGTGGACGAGCGGCCCGAAGAGGTCACCGACATGCAGCGGTCGGTGAAGGGCGAGGTCATCTCCTCGACCTTCGACCGCCCGGCCGAGGACCACACCACGGTCGCCGAGCTCGCCATCGAGCGCGCCAAGCGCCTGGTGGAGCTGGGCCACGACGTGGTCGTGCTGCTGGACTCCATCACCCGCCTGGGCCGCGCGTACAACCTCGCGGCGCCCGCCTCCGGCCGCATCCTGTCCGGTGGTGTCGACTCGACCGCGCTCTACCCGCCGAAGCGGTTCTTCGGCGCCGCGCGCAACATCGAGGACGGCGGCTCGCTGACCATCCTGGCCACCGCGCTGGTCGAGACCGGCTCCCGGATGGACGAGGTGATCTTCGAGGAGTTCAAGGGCACCGGCAACATGGAGCTCAAGCTCGACCGCAAGCTCGCCGACAAGCGCATCTTCCCCGCGGTGGACGTCGACGCGTCCGGCACCCGCAAGGAGGAGATCCTGCTGGGCGGCGAGGAGCTGGGCATCGTCTGGAAGCTGCGCCGGGTGCTGCACGCCCTGGACCAGCAGCAGGCGATCGAGCTGCTGCTGGACAAGATGAAGCAGACCAAGTCCAACGCCGAGTTCCTGATGCAGATCGCCAAGACCACCCCGGGCCAGAACAACGACTGAGCTCAACGCCGGGTCTGCGCCCGGTCATTGAAGGTGCTACCTGCCCTGCCCGCCGGTTCCGACCGGCGGGCAGGGCCTTTTTCTTTGCCGAATGTTGTGGTGCGGGGAAACTGTGCGGGTGGTGTGAACCGCTATGGCAGTCGTATGATCGGCCAGCCGCAGGTGGGGGGGAAACCATCTTCGGACCCAGCCCCGCGGCGGCCAGTTCGACCCGTCCGCGTCAGGGCGGGTCTGTCTTTTTCTGCTTTCCACTCACTCCTGTGCGCACCCACCGGTGCCGCCGCGCGTCGTCGTACGCGCCCGCGGCACGACATCCGACCATCAGGAGTTCTGAGTGTCCTCTGCCCACAAGGGCGTCAGGACCGGGCGGCGCAGCATCAAGGCGCTCCCGGTTGCCGCCCTCGCCATCGGCACGGCGGGCCTGTTCGTCACGGCCCCGTCCGCGCACGCCGACGGCGCCCCGCAGCCGCACGCGTACACCGCGGCCGCACCCCAACGCACGGCGACCCAGGCCGAGTTGAAGGCCCGCGCCGCCGCAGCCGTCAAGGCCGAGCAGCGCAAGGCGGACCGCTCCGCGCTCGCCGGCAGCACCTCGGGCTCCACGGCCAGCCCGTACATCATCGGCGGCACCACCACCACGATCGCCAAGGCGCCATGGATGGTGCAGCTCTTCTACTACGACGCGGCGGCCGGCGACGGCTTCTTCTGCGGCGGCACGGTCATCAGCCCGACCAAGATCCTCACGGCGGCGCACTGCGTCAAGGGTGCCGACTGGTACAACAACGGCGTCGTCCTCAGCGGCACCGACCAGTTCGACGACCCGAACGCCACCGCGAGCCTCGTCGCCACGCAGTGGAACCACCCGTCGTTCAACGCCACCACGCTCGACAACGACGTGGCGGTGCTGACGGTCGACCCGCTCACGCCGCTCGCGTCGACCGCGAAGGCGCTGCCGATCACCAGCAGCACCGACACGGCGTCGTACACGCCCGGCAAGACGGCGGCGGTCTACGGCTGGGGGCGTATCTCCTCCACCACCCAGGACCTGGCGCAGACGCTGAAGACCGCGACGCTGCCGATCAACTCCGACGCCACCTGCACCAATTGGATCGGCGGCTTCGTGCCGGGCCACATGGTGTGCGCCGGCGACCCGGCCACCGGGACCGACGCGGGCACCACGTCGCCGTGCAACGGCGACTCGGGCGGCCCGCTGGTGGAGAACGGCAAGATCGTCGGCGTCGTGTCCTGGGGGATCACCGACTGTGTCGCGAAGGGTGCCCACAGCGTGTTCACCAAGGTGAGCACGTACGCGGGCGCCGTCAACCAGCGCATCGACGACGCCAGCCTGCTCGGCCCCAACAGCGGTGACGCCCTGGCGGACCTGTTCGCCCGGACGCCGGCCGGTGCGGGCTACATGTACCAGTCCAAGGGCAGCAACTTCGCCCCCCGCACGAGCGTGGGCGACTTCAGCGGCCTGAACCTGGTGCGGCAGTCCGACCTGAACCGCGACTGGGTCCAGGACCTGGTCGTCCGGGACACCGGCGGCCACCTGTGGTACCTCAACCCGATGGACGGCTCCGCCACGGACATCGGCGGCGGCTGGAACTCGATGAAGACGATCACCCTTCCGGGTGACATCACCGGTGACGGCAAGCCCGACCTGTTCGCGACCGACACCTCGGGGACCGCATGGGTCTACCCGGGGACCGGCACGGGCAAGTTCGGCACCCGCATCAAGATCGGCACGGGCTGGCAGACCTACGGCGGGGTCGTCTACGGCAAGGGCGACCTGACCAACGACGGCCGTCCGGACATCGTGGGACGGGACAGCTCCGGCACCCTGTGGCTGTACAAGGGCACCGGCAACGCGTCCGCCCCCTGGTCGGCCCGGGTCAAGATCGGCGCCGGCTGGAACACGTACAACGCCATGGCGTCCACCGGCGACATGACCGGTGACGGCAAGGCGGACCTGCTGGCGCGCGACTCGGCGGGCAAGCTGTGGCTCTACAAGGGCACCGGCTCGGCCACCGCGCCTTACGCCGGCCGGGTGCTGATCGGCTCGGGTTGGCAGATCTACAACCTCTTCGGCTGATCACCGTGCGTGACATCGGGAGCGGCTGCGGTCACTGACTGAAGTCGTCCGACAACTCCCGCATACCCCCAGGTCAGGGGGTATGCGGGAGTTTGCCGTTGTCCCCCGGATGCCGGACCGGTGAACCCGGGCGCACGATGGAGAGTCTGACAAAGCAGACAAATGCCGGAGGTGCCCGCTTATGCTCGACGATCAGCTGCCGCGGACCGGTTCCAGCCCCAGCGGGGCGGGAGACATCCGCAGGCGCCGCCGGCGCGGCCTGAAGGTGGTCGCCTGGTCCGTGGCGGGCCTGGTGCTGGTCGGAGCGGGCGGAGCGGCGTACCTCTACGAGCGGCTGAACGGCAACATCCACAGCGTCGACATCAACGGCGCCCTGGGCGGCCACCGGCCCGCCCCGCTGGGCAACGGCGCCATGGACATCCTCGTCCTCGGCTCGGACTCCCGGTCCGGCGCCAACCGCGTGTACGGGCACAGCAGCGGAGCGCGTTCGGACACCGCGATGATCGTGCACCTGGCCGCCGGCCACCGCTCGGCGAGCGTGGTCAGCATCCCGCGCGACACCCTGGTCCACCGCCCGGCCTGCACGACGGCCAAGGGCGGCGGCGTGCCCGCCGCCGACGACGTGATGTTCAACAGCGCCTACGAGGTCGGCGGCCCGGCCTGCGCGGTCAAGACCGTCGAGCAGATGACCGGGCTGCGGATGGACCACTACGTCGAGGTCGACTTCTCCGGCTTCAAGAACCTGGTGAACGCCCTCGGCGGGGTCCCGGTGACCACCAGGCAGTCGATCAACGACCCCCAGAGCCATCTGGACCTGCCGGCCGGCAACCACACCCTGAACGGCGACCAGGCGCTCGGCCTGGTGCGCACCCGGCACGGCGTGGGCGACGGCAGCGACCTGGGCCGCATCCAGCTCCAGCAGGCGTTCATGCGGGCGCTGCTGGACCGGATGTCCGGCATAGGGCTGTCCACCAGCCCCGGCAAGCTCTTCTCGGTCGCCGACACCGCCACCAAGGCCGTCACCACCGACACCGGGCTCGGCTCGGTGAACAAGCTGATGGGCCTCGGGCAGAGCATGCAGCACCTGAGCGCGTCCCATGTGCACATGGTGACGCTGCCGGTGCAGTACGCGGCCGACCGCAACCGGGTCGTGCCGATCCCGTCGCAGGCCGCGATGGTGTGGGCCGCACTGCGGGCCGACAAGCCGATCCCGGCCGCCGCCACCAAGGGCTCGGTGGCCGACGAGGAGAAGGTGCGGAAGGTCGTCGAGGCCCGTCCCGCCCCCACGCCGTCCCACCGCCCCTGACCAGCGCGCGGAGCCCGGGAAGGGCGCGAGGGGAGCCGCGGAAGGGCGCGAGGGGGCCCCGGGAATGATCCGGAGCGCCCCCGGGTTTGGGTAGATGCGGTCAGTACTGGCAGACTGGTCCGCTGGCCCCGGTTCACGCACCCGCAAGCCCGCGCGTGCGACCCGGCGCCCTCCCGAACCTAGGAGCATCCCTTGAAGCGCGACATCCACCCCGAGTACGTCGAGACCCAGGTCACCTGTACCTGTGGCGCGTCGTTCACCACCCGCAGCACCGAGGCCAGCGGCCAGATCCGCGCCGACGTGTGCTCCGAGTGCCACCCGTTCTACACGGGCAAGCAGAAGATCCTCGACACCGGCGGTCGCGTGGCCCGCTTCGAGGCCCGCTTCGGCAAGGCGGCCGGGTCCGCCAAGAAGTAGCGACCCGCAAGCGCCGGTCCACGGCCGTCCCCAGGACGACCGGACCGGCGCTTTGTCGTCCCGCACACTTCTTCTTCACTCCCAGGGATCCATGATGTTCGAGGCGGTCGAGGAACTGATCGGCGAGCACGCCGACCTCGAGAAGCAGCTTGCCGACCCCGCGGTGCACGCGGACCAGGCCAACGCACGCAGGCTCAACAAGCGCTACGCGGAGCTGACCCCCATCGTCACCACCTACCGCTCCTGGCGGCAGGCCGGCGACGATGCCGACACCGCGCGCGAACTGGCCGCGGACGACCCGGACTTCGCCGCGGAGGTCAAGGACCTGGAGAAGCAGCGCGAGGAGCTGACCGACCGGCTCCGGCTGCTGCTGGTGCCGCGGGACCCCAACGACGACAAGGACGTCATCCTCGAGGTGAAGGCCGGCGAGGGCGGCGAGGAGTCCGCGCTGTTCGCCGGCGACCTGCTGCGGATGTACCTGCGCTACGCCGAGCGGCTCGGCTGGAAGACCGAGATCCTCGACGCCAACGAGTCCGACCTCGGCGGCTACAAGGACGTCCAGGTCGCCGTGAAGGCCCGGGCGAACCACGAACCGGGCCAGGGCGTGTGGGCGCGGCTGAAGTACGAGGGCGGCGTGCACCGCGTGCAGCGGGTGCCGGCCACCGAGTCCCAGGGCCGCATCCACACCTCGGCGGCCGGCGTGCTCGTCACGCCCGAGGCCGAGGAGGTCGAGGTCGAGATCAGCCCCAACGACCTGCGGATCGACGTCTACCGGTCCTCCGGTCCCGGCGGCCAGTCGGTCAACACCACCGACTCCGCGGTCCGCATCACCCACCTGCCGTCCGGACTGGTGGTCTCCTGCCAGAACGAGAAGAGCCAGCTGCAGAACAAGGAGTCGGCGATGCGCATCCTGCGCTCCCGGCTGCTGGCCGCCGCGCAGGAGGAGGCCGAGCGGGAGGCGTCCGACGCCCGCCGCAGCCAGGTCCGCACCGTCGACCGCTCCGAGCGGATCCGCACCTACAACTTCCCGGAGAACCGCATCTCCGACCACCGGGTCGGCTTCAAGGCCTACAACCTGGACCAGGTGCTCGACGGTGATCTGGACCCGATGATCCAGGCCTGCGTGGACGCCGACTCGGCGGCCAAGCTGGCCGCGGCCGGCGACACGGTCTGAGCGGGGGCCCCACGTGAACCTGCTGCTCGCCGAGGTGGCACAGGCGGCCCAGCGGCTCGCCGACGCCGGCGTGCCCTCGCCCCGGTTCGACGCCGAGGAGCTGGCGGCCTACGTCCACGGCGTCAAGCGCGGCGAGCTGCACAGCGTCGCCGACGCGGAGTTCGACGCCCGCTACTGGGAGGCCGTCGCCCGCCGCGAGGCGCGCGAGCCGCTGCAGCACATCACCGGCCGGGCCTTCTTCCGGTACCTCGAACTGCAGGTGGGCCCAGGCGTGTTCGTGCCGCGGCCGGAGACCGAGTCGGTCGTCGGCTGGGCGATAGACGCGGTGCGCGCGATGGACGTCGCCGAGCCGCTGATCGTCGACCTGTGCACCGGCTCGGGCGCCATCGCGCTGGCCCTGGCCCAGGAGGTGCCCCGGTCCCGGGTGCACGCCGTGGAGCTGTCGGAACAGGCCCTGGACTGGGCCCGCAAGAACGTCGCCGGGAGCAAGGTGGACCTGCGGCACGGCGACGCGTTGACCGCCTTCCCCGACCTCAACGGCCAGGTGGACCTGGTCATCTCCAACCCGCCGTACATCCCGCTCGGCGAATGGGAGTACGTTGCGCCCGAGGCACGCGACCACGATCCCGAACTCGCCCTGTTCTCCGGCGAGGACGGCCTGCAGACCATCCGCGGCATCGAGCGCACCGCGCATCGGCTGCTGCGGCCCGGCGGTGTCGTCGTGATCGAGCACGCCGACTCCCAGGGCGGACAGGTGCCGTGGATCTTCAAGGAGGACGCGGGCTGGGCGGACGCGGCCGACCATCCCGATCTCAACAACCGGCCGCGGTTCACCACCGCCCGCAAGGCGACGCCGTGACAACGGCACCAGTTCAGCAGCTTCTGGAGGTCAGCTAATGGCACGGCGATACGACTGCTCCGACGCGACCGACCGGGTCACCGGCCTGCGCGAGGCCACCTCGGCGATCAAGCGCGGCGAACTCGTCGTGCTGCCCACCGACACCGTCTACGGCATCGGTGCCGACGCCTTCGACGCCGAGGCGGTCGGCGACCTGCTGGAGGCCAAGGGGCGCGGCCGGAACATGCCCTCGCCGGTGCTGGTCGGCTCGCCGAACACCCTGCACGGCATCGTCACCGACTTCTCCGAGCAGGCCTGGGAGCTGGTCGACGCGTTCTGGCCGGGCGCCCTGACCCTGGTCACCAAGCACCAGCCGTCGCTCAACTGGGACCTCGGCGACACCCGCGGCACCGTCGCGGTGCGCATGCCGCTGCACCCGGTCGCCATCGAACTGCTCACCGCCACCGGGCCGATGGCCGTCTCCAGCGCCAACCTCACCGGGCACCCGTCGCCGCAGGACTGCGACGCCGCCCAGGAGATGCTCGGCGACTCGGTGGCCATCTACCTCGACGGCGGACCCACCCCGGCCGCCGTGCCGTCCTCCATCGTGGACGTCACGGGCAAGGTGCCGGTGCTGCTGCGGGCCGGGGCGATCAGCGCGGAGGAGCTGCGCAAGGTCGTACCCGACTTGCAGGAGCGCAGTTGACGCCCGAAGGGCGTGGCATACGGGGGTACGAGGGTGCGCTGTCCGTCCCGGCACCGGGCGGCGTCCCGGGCACCCCGGGCGGTCCCGCCGACGTATTTCGCGTCCTGCATGTCTGCACCGGCAACGTGTGCCGCTCGCCGATGGCCGAGCGGCTGATGCGGCACGGCCTGGCCCAGCGGGTGGGCAAGGCCGGCGCCGGCATCGTCGTGGAGTCCGCGGGCACCTGGGGCCACGAGGGCGCGCCGATGGAGGCGCACGCCGCGGCGGTGCTCGCCGAGTTCGGCGCCGATCCGGCCGGCTTCGTCGGCCGGGAACTGCTCGACGACCACGTCATCGACGCCGACCTGGTGCTGACCGCCACCCGCGACCACCGCGCGCAGGTCATCTCCATGGGCCATGCGGCGGGCCTGCGCACCTTCACGCTCAAGGAGTTCACCCGCCTGGTCCGGGCGATAGACACCGCCACCCTTCCGGAGGGCAGCGTCACCGTGCGGGCCCGGGCCCTGGTGCAGGCCGCCGCCGCGCTGCGCGGCTGGCTGCTGGCGCCCAGCCCCGACGCCGACGAGGTGCACGACCCCTACGGCGCGCCCGTCGGGTACTTCCGCAGCATCGGCGACGAGATCCAGGCCGCCCTCGACCCGGTGGTCACCGCGCTGACCGGCGTGCCCGCCACCGTCTAGACCCCAGTGGCGGAACGCCCGCCACCGTGGCGGCGGAATCCTCGCCACCGTTTGGGCCGCATCCGCAGCGCGGCCGGCCGCACCCGCCCCTACAGTGGGATGCGAGATCGCCTCTCCCGCAGGGAGTGCACCATGCCGGTCGCCGACACCACCCAGACCTCCGCGCCAGCCCTGGCGGCCGACGCACCACCCGCACCGGGCGGCCCGTCCGCCGCCACCCCGATGCCCGCGGACTTCGCCGCGCTGCGCCGGCAGGACCCCGAGCTGGCCGGCGTGCTGCTCGCCGAACTCGACCGGCAGAGCAGCTGCCTGCAGCTGCTGGCCGGGGAGAACTTCACCTCCACCGCGGTCATGGCCGCGCTCGGCTCGCCGCTGGCGAACAAGTACGCCGAGGGCTACCCCGGGCACCGCCACCACGCCGGCTGCGAGCTGGTGGACCTCGCCGAGCGGCTCGCCGTGGAACGCGCCACCGCCCTGTTCGGCGCCGCGCACGCCAACGTCCAGCCCTACTCCGGGTCCTCCGCGGTGCTCGCCGCGTACGCCGCCCTGCTGGTGCCCGGCGACACCGTGCTGGCCACCGCGCTGCCCGCCGGCGGCCACCTCACCCACGGCTCACGCGCCAACTTCTCCGGCCGCTGGTTCCAGTTCGTCGGCTACGGCACCCGGCCCGACGGGCCGATCGACTACGACCAGGTCCGCGACCTGGCCCGCAAGCACCGCCCGAAGGCCATCGTCTGCGGCGCCATCGCCTACCCGCGGCACCTGGACTACGCGGCCTTCCGGGAGATCGCCGACGACGTCGGCGCGTACCTGATCGCGGACGCCGCGCACACCCTGGGGCTGGTGGCCGGCGGCGCCGCGCCCAGCCCGGTGCCGTATGCCGACGTGGTGTGCGCCACCACGCACAAGACGCTGCGCGGGCCACGCGGCGGGCTCATCCTGTGCGGCGAGCACCTCGCGCAACGCGTCGACCGGGCCGTGTACCCCTTCTCACAGGGCGGCCCGCACATGCACGCCGTCGCCGCGAAGGCCGCCGCGTTCGCCGAGGCGGCCACCCCGGCCTTCGCCGCCTACGCCCACCAGGTCGTCGCCAACGCCCGCCTCCTTGCGGAGGCACTGTGTGCAGAAGGTCTCGATGTGGTCACCGGCGGTACGGACACCCATCTGATCACCGCGGGCGTCGGGCCCCTGGAGCTGGACGGCGCGACCGCCCGCGGACGCTGCACCGCGGCCGCGATACTCGTCGACAAGTGCCCGATCCCCGGTGATCCGCGGCCCGCCGACGGCTGCACCGGAATCCGGCTGGGCACCGCCGCGATCACCACGCAGGGCCTGGGGGAGCGGGAGATGCCGCAGGTCGCGGGCCTGATCGGGCGGGCGCTGCGGGAGGACCGGGGCACCGGCGCGGACGTAGCGGAGCTGGTGCGGCGCTTCCCGCCGTACCCCGGGTCCTACCCCGGACGCTGAGTCCGGGGCCGGCCCGGCCCCGGTGAGCGGGCGCACACCCGGCCCTGTTACCTTCCCGCTACGGACCGCGCGCAACCGTTCCCGCTCCCTGTGAGTCTCGGAAGGTGTTCGCCGTCCCGGCCCGGCCACCACTAGGGTGTGACGCTGTGAGGTACCCCCGGACGTCCGCGCAGGCATCCTGCGCCTTCGCAACCGTCGGAGGCGGCTCGTGCGCGAGTATCTGCTGACGCTCTTCGTCACCGCGGCCGTCACCTATCTGCTGACCGGCCCGGTGCGCAAGTTCGCCATCGCCGCCGGCGCCATGCCTCCGATCCGGGACCGGGACGTCCATCGCGAACCCACCCCGCGACTCGGCGGCATCGCCATGTTCGGCGGGCTGTGCGCGGGTCTGCTGGTCGCCTCGCACCTGAGCAACCTCGGCGACGCCTTCACCCTGTCCAACGAGCCGCGGGCGCTGCTGTCCGGGGCCGGGCTGATCTGGCTGCTGGGCGTGCTCGACGACAAGTGGGGTGTGGACGCGCTGATCAAGCTCGGCGTGCAGATGATCGCCGCCGGCGTCATGGTCCTGCAGGGCCTCACCATCCTGTACCTGCCGGTGCCCGGAGTCGGCACCGTCGCGCTCACGCCGATCCAGTCGACGCTGCTGACCGTCGCCCTGGTCGTGATCACCATCAACGCGGTGAACTTCGTCGACGGCCTGGACGGCCTGGCGGCCGGCATGGTGTGCATCGCGTCGATCGCGTTCTTCATGTACGCGTACCGCATCTGGTACGGCCACGGGATCGAAGCGGCCGCGCCCGCAACGCTGTTCAGCGCCATCCTGATCGGGATGTGCCTCGGCTTCCTGCCGCACAACATCCACCCCGCGCGGATCTTCATGGGCGACTCGGGCTCGATGCTGATCGGCCTGGTGCTGTCCTCGGGCGCGATCTCCATCACCGGCCAGGTCGACCCGGACGCGATCACCGCGTTCACCGGATCGACCCGCGAGACCACGCACTTCATGGTGCCGGTCTACATGCCGCTGCTGCTGCCGATGACGATGATCGCCATCCCGGCCGCCGACCTGGTCCTCGCGGTGGTGCGCCGCACGTGGAAGGGCCAGTCGCCGTTCGCCGCGGACCGCGGGCACCTGCACCACCGGCTGCTGGAGATCGGCCACTCGCACGCCAGGGCCGTGTGGATCATGTACTTCTGGGCCGCGCTGATCGCGTTCTCCGCGGTGGCCTTCTCGGTGCGGTCCTCCAGCCTGGGCATCGTGCTGGTGATCGTCGCGCTCAGCGCGATCGGGCTGGTCGCGCTGCTGCTGCCGCGGGTGCGGCCGCGGGTGCCGCGATGGGCGGAGTCCCTCGTCCCGCCGCGCTACCGCCGGCGCCGCCGCAGGCTGGCCGCCGCGGCGGCCGCCGCCGAGCGGGAGATGCGGTCCGCGGACCGGCCCGCGCTGAACGGCGCGACCGCGATCGGCGACCGTTCCGCGCTGCCCGGGCGCCGGAGCCCGGTGGACACCCGCCGCTGACCAGGGGCGGAGCAGGAGTTATCCGCCTCACACCCCGACAAGGCCCACGAAAGGACCGAACCCCCTAAATTGGACGGCGTGTCGGAGCCATACCCATGTGACAGGCAGCACACGTCCATGGTAAAGACCGCATCAAATACTTTGTGATACCGTTCACGAAAGCAGGGACCACGCCGATAGACCGGAAGAGCGGTCTACCGGCGCGAGGTACACCCTCGGACCCTGACTACGCTCGTCTCCGACGACACCCGCTCGCCCCAACTCCCGCCGGAGGAGCCGTATGCAGCCGAACGACGCCCGGATTCTCCGGGGAGCCGCGACGATCGCCGCTCCCGTGGGAGTCGTTGCCACCGTGATCAGCGCAATCGCCGCCGGTGGCAAGGGACTCACCGGTGGCCTGGTCGCCATCGCGGTGGTCGCCCTGTTCTTCGGCCTCGGCTCGTGGGCCCTGATGCGGATCACCCAGGACAAGCCCCAGGTCGCCATGACCGCCGGGATGCTGGTCTACGTGGTGCAGATCCTGCTCATCGGTGTGTTCATCGTCGCCTTCAGCGGCACCACCCTCTTCAACGGCCGCGCCTTCGGCTTCACTCTGCTCTTCACCGCGCTCGCCTGGGTCGGCGGACAGATCCGCCAGACGCTCACGAGCCGGATGCTGTACGTGGACCCCGAGCCGTCCGTGCCTCCCCAGGAGGAGGCGACCCCGGTGAAAACGGGGTCCCCCGATGGTGTCTAAGGGGCGGGTAAAGAACGTTCAAGCTGATCTGCTATCGTCCGGAATCGCATCTGGACGTGGAGGCCCCCTGCGCTTGAGGACGGTGCTGCCCCCGCGCCCATCGGTGTACTCGGACCCATGGCCGCGGATGCGGCGCGGAGCCCGGGTGACCGGACTTCGATGCGGGCTCCCAGCGGACCGTGGCTTCGCCACGCCTCGTTCGCAGTGCCGACCAGCGGCCCCACCAGCCGCGCTGACACACAAGGTTGCCGTTTCTTATGCGTCACGACGAAGGAGTCACGGGTGAGTGCCCACACGCTGCTCGCTGAGGCTGGATGTCACATCCAGCACGACTGCGCATTCCCCGCTCCGGGTCTCAACTCGTTCCACTTCAAGCCGATCTTCAGCATCGGGAGCTTCGACTTCACGAAGCCGATGCTGCTCGCGCTCATCTGCATGCTGCTGGTCGTCGGGTTCTTCTGGACCGCGTTCGCCAAGCCCAAGCTGGTGCCGGGCAAGCTGCAGCTGGTCGGTGAGATCGGCTACAACTTCGTCGCCCGCAGCATCGCGCGCGAAGTGATCGGCAAGAAGGGCGACAAGTACGTCCCCTTCCTCACGTCGGTCTTCTTCTTCGTGTGGATCATGAACGTGATGTCCGTGATCCCGCTCGCGCAGTTCCCGGCGACCTCGCGGTTCGCGTTCCCGGTGGCCCTGGCCGCCCTGGTGTTCATCACCTACATGTACCTGACGTTCAAGACGCACGGCTTCCGCGGCGGCGTCAAGAACCTGGTCTGGATCGACGGACTGCCCAAGTTCCTGGTCCCGCTGATCGTGCTGCTGGAGTTCATCCAGAACGTGATCACCCGGCCGTTCACGCTCGCCGTGCGGCTGTGGGCCAACATGTTCGCCGGCCACATGCTGATCGTGATGTTCAGCGTCGCCAGCTGGTACCTGCTGACCCCCTCGTTCCTGTCGGCCGTTGCCGGTGGCTCGTTCGTGCTGGCAGCCGGTATGACCGCCTTCGAGGTGCTGATCCAGTTCCTCCAGGCGTACATCTTCACGCTGCTCGCTTCGATCTACATCAGCGGAGCGCTTGAAGAAGGTCACTGAGTCACCTCACGGCCTTCACTCCTCCCCATCAGACCTCCTCTGGGAAGCCCCCCAGCGGACCGCATCACAAAGGAAGACAGGAAGATGTCTGCCGAGCTTGTCAACCTCGCTGCCAACTCCATCTCGATCAAGGGCAACCTGGGCGCCGTCGCGTACGGCCTCGCGGCCATCGGCCCGGGCGTCGGTATCGGTCTGGTCTTCGGCCACTCCATCGAGGCCATGGCCCGCCAGCCCGAGGCGATGCCGATCATCCGTACCAACATGTTCCTCGGCTTCGCACTGTGTGAGGTGCTCGCGCTCCTCGGCCTGGTCGTGCCGTTCATCTTCTCGGCCTGACCAGCTACGGCCGGTAGCCACACTCGACGAAAGGTTCAGACATGATGACCTTCCTGGCGGCAGAGGGGGCGCAGAATCCGCTCATCCCCGACACCGCGGAACTGATTGTCGGTCTGCTCTGCTTCTTCATCGTCTTCGGCATCCTCGGAAAGAAGCTGCTGCCGAACATCCAGAAGACCCTGGAAGAGCGGCACGACGCGATCGAGGGTGGCCTGGAGCGCGCGGAGAAGGCCCAGGCGGAGGCCAACCGCACGCTGGAGGAGTACAAGGCGCAGCTCGCCGAGGCCCGTCACGAGGCGGCCCGGATCACCGAGCAGGCGCGTGAGCAGGGTGCGTCGATCATTGCGGAGATGCGCGAGGAGGGGCAGCGCCAGCGCGATGCCATCATCGCCGCGGGCCACGCGCAGGTCGAGGCGGACCGCCGTCAGGTGACGGTGCAGCTGCGGCAGGAAGTCGGCCGCATCGCCACCGACCTGGCCGGCAAGCTCGTCGGTGAGGCGCTGGAGGACAACGCCCGGCAGAGCCGCACCATCGACCGCTTCCTCGACGGGCTCGAGGAGACGGCTTCCGCTGAGGCGGCGCGATGAATGGAGCGAGCCGCGAGGCGCTGGCCGCGGCACGGGAGCGGCTCGACGCGCTGACCGACAACACGTCGGTCGACGCGACGAAGCTCGCCGACGAGCTGGCCGCCGTCACTGCGCTGCTCGACCGCGAGAGCACGCTGCGACGTGCCCTGACCGACCCGGCGCAGCCCGGTGAGGCCAAGGCCGCACTCGCGCAGCGGCTGCTGGGCGGGCAGGTCAGCGAGGACGTCCTCGACCTGGTCACCGGCATGGTGCGGTCGCGCTGGTCGCAGTCCCGCGACCTGGTGGACTCCGTCGAGGAGCTCGCCGACAACGCCGACCTGATCGCCGCGGAGCGGGCCGGCGGTCTGGACGACGTCGAGGACGAGCTGTTCCGCTTCGGGCGGATCCTGGGCGGCAGCAGCGAGCTGCGCTCGGCCCTCACCGACCGCGTCGCGACCGGCGAGGCCAAGGCCGAGCTGCTGCGCACGCTGCTGGGCGGCCGCGTGCACCGCGCCACCGAGCGGCTGGTCATCCGGCTGGTCACCGCGCCGCGAGGACGTAGCCTGGATGGCGGGATCGAATCCCTGTCCAAGCTGGCCGCCGCACGTCGGGGCCGGATGGTCGCGGAGGTCGTCTCGGCGACACCGCTGACCGACCAGCAGAAGGAGCGGCTCGGCGCCGCGCTGGCCAGGATCTACGGTCGGCGTGTGCACCTCAACCTCGACGTGGACCCCGAGGTCCTCGGCGGAGTGCGGGTGCGCATCGGCGACGAGGTCATCAACGGTTCCATCGCCGATCGCCTCGACGAGGCGGCCCGGCGGTTGGCCGGCTGACAGCCACCAACTCAACAGCTATGAACGCGGCCCCGAGTTGGGCCGACAGTGTCCACTGGGGGAGTCCCCCAGACCCCCCAGAATTTCGGGCCCAACAAGGAGAGCAGGGAACCCAGATGGCGGAGCTCACGATCCGGCCGGAGGAGATCCGGGACGCGCTGGAGACCTTTGTCCAGTCGTACCAGCCGGACGCCGCCTCGCGCGAGGAGGTCGGCACGGTCAGCGTTGCCGGAGACGGCATCGCGAAGGTCGAGGGCCTGCCCTCGGCGATGGCGAACGAACTGCTGAAGTTCGAGGACGGCACCCTCGGCCTCGCCCTCAACCTCGAGGAGCGCGAGATCGGTGCCATCGTCCTCGGCGAGTTCAGCGGCATCGAGGAGGGCCAGCCGGTGCAGCGCACCGGTGAGGTGCTCTCGGTGGCGGTCGGCGAAGGCTACCTGGGCCGTGTCGTCGACCCCCTGGGCAACCCCATCGACGGTCTCGGCGAGATCGCGACCGAGGGTCGCCGCGCCCTGGAGCTGCAGGCCCCCACGGTCATGCAGCGCAAGTCGGTGCACGAGCCGATGCAGACCGGCCTGAAGGCCGTCGACTCGATGACCCCGATCGGCCGCGGCCAGCGGCAGCTGATCATCGGTGACCGCCAGACCGGCAAGACCGCCCTGGCGATCGACACGATCATCAACCAGCGCGACAACTGGCAGTCCGGCGACCCGACGAAGCAGGTGCGCTGCATCTACGTCGCCATCGGCCAGAAGGGCTCCACCATCGCGGGCGTGCGCGCCGCGCTGGAGGAGGCCGGCGCCCTCGAGTACACGACGATCGTCGCCGCCCCGGCGTCCGACCCGGCCGGCTTCAAGTACCTGGCCCCCTACACCGGCTCGGCCATCGGCCAGCACTGGATGTACCAGGGCAAGCACGTACTGATCGTCTTCGACGACCTGAGCAAGCAGGCCGACGCCTACCGCGCGGTCTCCCTGCTGCTGCGCCGCCCGCCGGGCCGCGAGGCCTACCCGGGCGACGTGTTCTACCTGCACTCCCGCCTCCTGGAGCGCTGCGCCAAGCTCTCCGACGACCTGGGCGCCGGCTCGATGACCGGTCTGCCGATCGTCGAGACCAAGGCCAACGACGTGTCGGCGTTCATCCCGACCAACGTCATCTCCATCACCGACGGCCAGTGCTTCCTGGAGTCCGACCTGTTCAACGCCGGCCAGCGGCCCGCGCTGAACGTCGGTATCTCGGTCTCCCGCGTCGGTGGTTCCGCGCAGATCAAGGCCATGAAGAGCGTCGCCGGCCGGCTCCGCGTGGACCTCGCCCAGTTCCGTGAGCTGGAGGCCTTCGCGGCCTTCGGTTCCGACCTGGACGCGGCGTCCAAGGCGCAGCTGGAGCGCGGCCAGCGCATGGTCGAGCTGCTCAAGCAGGGCCAGTACGCGCCGTACCCGATCGAGGAGCAGGTCGTCTCCATCTGGGCCGGCACCACCGGCAAGCTGGACGACGTCCCGGTCGAGGACGTGCGCCGCTTCGAGCGCGAGCTGCTGGACTACCTGCGCCGCGAGCGCAAGTCGCTGCTCACCGGCATCGTCGAGACCGGCAAGCTGGAGGACGGCACGGTCGACGCGCTGACCGAGTCCGTGTCCGCCTTCAAGAAGCAGTTCGAGACGTCCTCCGGCGCGCTGCTGGTCGAGGGCTGATCGCATGGGCGCACAGATTCGGGTCTACAAGCGCCGGATCAAGTCCGTCACCGCCACGAAGAAGATCACCAAGGCGATGGAGATGATCGCGGCCTCGCGCATCGTCAAGGCGCAGCGCCAGGTGGCGGCCTCCTCTCCGTACGCCGACGAGCTGACTCGTGCGGTGACTGCGGTGGCGACCGGCTCCAACACCAAGCACCCGCTGACCACCGAGGCCGAGAACCCCAGCCGTGCCGCGGTCCTGCTCATCACGAGCGACCGCGGTCTGGCCGGCGGCTACTCGTCCAACGCCATCAAGGCCGCCGACCGGCTGGCCGAGCGGCTCAAGGCCGAGGGCAAGGACGTCGCCTCGTACATCGTCGGCCGCAAGGGCCTGGCGTACTACAGCTTCCGGAACCGCACGGTCGCCGACTCGTGGAGCGGGTTCTCGGACAGCCCGACGTACGGCGACGCCAAGGCCGTCGCGGCGCCCCTGATCGAGGCGCTGCTGGCGGACTCGGCGGAGGGCGGCGTGGACGAGCTGCACATCGTCTTCACGGAGTTCGTGTCGATGATGACGCAGACGCCGGTCGGCCGGCGGCTGCTGCCGCTGAGCCTCGACGACGCGGGCACCGTCGGTGACGAAGCGGGCGCCGAGCGCAAGAAGGGCGAGGCGCTGCCGCTGTTCGAGTTCGAGCCGTCGGCGGAGGGCGTGCTGGACGCGCTGCTGCCGCGCTACGTCGAGAGCCGGATCTACAACGCCATGCTGCAGGCCGCTGCCTCCGAGCACGCGGCCCGCCGCCGGGCGATGAAGTCGGCGACCGACAACGCGGAAGATCTGATCAAGTCGCTCACGCGGCTTGCCAACGCGGCCCGACAGGCCGACATCACCCAGGAAATCAGCGAGATCGTCGGTGGCGCGAGTGCTCTGGCCGACGCGAACGCGGGGAGTGACTGACCACTATGACCACCACTGTTGAAACCACCGCCACCGGCCGGGTGGCGCGGGTCATCGGCCCGGTCGTCGACGTGGAGTTCCCCGTCGACGCCATGCCGGAGATCTACAACGCGCTGCATGTCGACGTCGCGGACCCGGCCGCCGACGGCGCCATCAAGACGCTGACCCTCGAGGTCGCCCAGCACCTGGGCGACGGCGTGGTCCGCGCGATCTCGATGCAGCCCACCGACGGCCTGGTCCGCCAGGCTCCGGTGACCGACACCGGCGACGGCATCACCGTGCCGGTCGGCGACGTCACCAAGGGCCGCGTCTTCAACACCCTGGGCGCGATCCTCAACGAGCCGGAGGCCGAGTCCGAGGTCACCGAGCGCTGGGCGATCCACCGCAAGGCCCCCGCCTTCGACCAGCTCGAGTCCAAGACCGAGATGTTCGAGACCGGCCTGAAGGTCGTCGACCTGCTGACCCCGTACGTCAAGGGCGGCAAGATCGGCCTGTTCGGCGGCGCCGGCGTCGGCAAGACCGTCCTCATCCAGGAAATGATCATGCGTGTGGCCAAGCTGCACGAGGGAGTTTCCGTGTTCGCCGGTGTCGGCGAGCGCACCCGTGAGGGCAACGACCTGATCGAGGAGATGGCCGAGTCCGGCGTTCTCCCGCAGACCGCGCTGGTCTTCGGCCAGATGGACGAGCCGCCGGGCACCCGTCTCCGGGTCGCGCTGGCCGGTCTGACCATGGCGGAGTACTTCCGCGATGTGCAGAAGCAGGACGTGCTGTTCTTCATCGACAACATCTTCCGCTTCACCCAGGCCGGTTCCGAGGTCTCCACGCTGCTCGGCCGGATGCCCTCCGCGGTGGGTTACCAGCCGAACCTGGCGGACGAGATGGGTCTGCTCCAGGAGCGGATCACCTCGACCCGTGGTCACTCGATCACCTCGATGCAGGCGATCTACGTCCCCGCGGACGACCTGACCGACCCCGCCCCGGCGACCACCTTCGCCCACCTCGACGCGACGACCGTGCTCTCGCGGCCGATCTCGGAGAAGGGCATCTACCCCGCGGTGGACCCGCTGGACTCCACGTCCCGCATCCTGGACCCGCGCTACATCACGCAGGAGCACTACGACTGCGCCTCGCGCGTCAAGACGATCCTGCAGAAGTACAAGGACCTCCAGGACATCATCTCCATCCTCGGCATCGACGAGCTGGGCGAGGAGGACAAGCTCACCGTCTCCCGCGCCCGCCGCATCGAGCGCTTCCTGTCGCAGAACACCCACGCGGCGAAGCAGTTCACCGGTGTCGACGGCTCGGACGTGTCGCTGGACGAGTCCATCTCGGCGTTCAACGCGATCGCCGACGGTGAGTTCGACCACTTCCCGGAGCAGGCGTTCTTCATGTGCGGTGGCCTGGACGACCTCAAGGCCAACGCTGCCAAGCTCGGCGTCAACTGACCCGGGCGCTCGGCGCACGCGAGACGGGGGGCGGCCCGGCCCATTGGCGCCGCCCCCCTCTCGCACCCTTTATTCTGTGTCTTACGCACCCGTCGCAGGCGGTGGGTGCCAACCCGAGGAGCCGTCTTGGCCGATCTTCACGTCGAGCTGGTCGCCGCGGACCGTAATGTCTGGTCCGGCGAGGCCACCATGGTCGTCGCCCGCACCATGTCGGGTGACATCGGCATCATGGCCAACCACGAGCCGCTGCTCGGGGTGCTGCGGTCGGGTCCGGTGACCATCCGCACCAACGACGGCGGTACCGTCGTCGCCGCGGTGCACGGCGGGTTCATCTCGTTCGCGGACAACAAGCTCTCCATCCTGGCGGAGATCGCCGAACTGGCCGACGAGATCGACGTCGACCGGGCCGAGCGGGCTCTGCAGCGGTCGAAGTCCGAGGCCGACGCCGCCGCCGAGCGGCGCGCCGAGGTCCGGCTGGCCGCGGCGGCCGGGGCGCGCTGAACGGCGCACCCCACCGCAGACCAACGGTGCCGCGGACTGCCCCTCGGGGGCGGTCCGCGGCTCCGGCAATACCGGTAGTGACCAGGCAGTAACACGGCGGCGGCACGGGGCGGCAGCCATTTCTACGCGAGGAGGTCGGTGAACGTGATCGTCTCCGTGGAAGTGCTGATCACCGTGATCGTGGTGGCCGTGCTCGGCCTCTTCGTGTTCGGGCTGCGGCGGCGGCTCATCCAGCGCCCCGGCGGCACCTTCGACTGCAGCCTGCGCCCGGCGCCGCCCGAGGACGTCGATCCCGGCGGCAAGGGCTGGGTGTACGGCGTCGCCCGCTACAGCGGGGACCGGGTGGAGTGGTTCCGCGTCTTCTCGTACGCACCGCGCCCGCGCCGGGTGCTGGAGCGGCCCTCGATCGAGGTGCTGGGCCGGCGCCAGCCGCAGGGCTCGGAGGAGCTGGCGCTGCTGTCGGACGCCGTGGTGCTCTCCTGCGCCCACAAGGGCGCCACGCTGGAGCTGGCCATGAGCGACGACGCGCTGACCGGGTTCCTGGCGTGGCTGGAGGCCGCACCGCCCGGCCAGCGCGTCAACGTGGCCTGAGTCCCGCCCGCTACCGGTTCTCGCCGGGCACCCACAGCACGTCGCCGCGCTCCTTGTTGGCGGTGCGGGCCAGGATGAACAGCAGGTCGGACAGCCGGTTGAGGTAGGTGGCGGTCAGCGGGTTCATGGTGTCCCCGTGCTCCTCCAGCGCCGCCCAGGTGGACCGCTCGGCCCGCCGCACCACCGTGCACGCCTGGTGCAGCAGCGCGGCGCCCGGGGCGCCGCCGGGGAGGATGAAGCTGCGCAGCTTCTCCAGGTCGGCCAGGAAGCGGTCGCACTCCTCCTCCAGCCGGTCCACGTAGGACTGCTCGACCCGCAGCGGCGGATGCTCGGGGTCGGGGACCACCGGGGTGGCCAGGTCCGCGCCGACGTCGAAGAGGTCGTTCTGCACGCGGACCAGGACCGTCACCACCTCGTCCGGCAGCACGCCGAGGGCGAGGGCGACGCCGAGCACCGCGTTCGCCTCGTTGGCGTCCGCGTAGGCGGCGATCCGGGAGTCGGTCTTCGCGGTACGGCTCATGTCGCCCAGCGCCGTCGTGCCGTCGTCGCCGGTGCGCGTGTAGATGCGGGTGAGGTTGACCATGTGCAGAGCTTATAAAGCCCGGCGGCCCCAGCTCCCGCAGCCCGGGCCCCTGTTCGGGCCCGGGTCGTGCGACCAACGACACACGGTGACGCGGCTGACATCCTGTCGCGCCCGATGGTGAACGGGCGTTAAGGTCCGGCCAGATACCCGGGATTACCCAGTGGAGAGGTGTGGGACGTGGCGAAGAAGCTCGCTGTCATCGGAGCGGGACTGATGGGCGCCGGCATCGCGCAGGTGTCGGCCCAGGCCGGCTACGAGGTCATCCTGCGGGACGTCACGGACGAGGCACTGGCGCGCGGCAGGGACGGAATCGCCGCGTCCTACGAGAAGTTCGTCGCCAAGGGCAAGCTCGCCGCGGACGAGGCGGCCGCCGCGCTGGACCGGATCACCACGACCACCGACCTGGACGCGGCCGCCGAGGCCGACCTGGTCGTCGAGGCGGTCTTCGAGAAGATCGAGGTCAAGCAGGAGATCTTCCGCACCCTGGACCGGATCGTGCGGGACGACGCGGTGCTCGCGTCCAACACCTCCGCGATCCCGATCACCAAGATCGCCGCCGCCACCGAGCACCCCGAACGGGTCGTCGGCACCCACTTCTTCTCGCCGGTTCCGCTGATGCAGCTGTGCGAGCTCGTGCGTGGCTACAAGACCAGCGACGAGACGCTGGCCCGGGCCCGGGAGTTCGCCGAGAGCGTCGGCAAGACCTGCATCGTCGTCAACCGCGACGTGGCCGGCTTCGTCACCACCCGGCTGATCTCCGCGCTCGTCGTCGAGGCGGTCAAGCTCTACGAGTCCGGCGTCGCCACCGCCGAGGACATCGACACCGCCTGCAAGCTCGGCTTCGGCCACGCCATGGGCCCGCTGGCCACCACCGACCTCACCGGCGTCGACATCCTGCTGCACGCGGCGGGCAACATCTACACCGAGTCGCAGGACGAGAAGTTCGCCCCGCCGGAGATCATGCGGCGCATGGTCGACGCCGGCGATCTGGGCCGCAAGAGCGGCCAGGGCTTCTACACGTACTAAGACACGTCACTCACAGGAGTGAATTCGGTATCGGTTCGCTCACAGACGGCAACTTCTCTTTGCGACGGACCGTCAGTTGTGTGAAGACATAAAGGATCTGCACTGTACGCACCTCCCCGCGGCCCGGCGGGGAGGTGCCGGCACGGCCCGGGGAGCGACTATGCACATCAGGGGCGACCACGCCGAGCTGGTCGTCGGGGGCCGCCTCGACGTGCGCAGCGCGGCGGACGCCCGCACCGCCCTGCACACCGCCGTCGACTCCGGCCGCGGCGACCTGATCCTCGATCTCACCGAACTCGACTCCTGGGACGCCACCGGACTCGGCGTCATCATGGGCGCCCACCGGCGCGCGGGGCGCGCCAACCGCCGGCTGGTGCTACGCGGGGTGCCGCCGCAGATGCAGCGGCTGCTGGTCGCGACCCGGCTGCACCGGATCCTGGCGATCGAACCCGAAGGGTGACGTTGGGCACGTAGGGGGGCCGCCTTACCCCCGGTACTTCATGTGCGCGGTGGGAGCCTCTAGAGTTTGCGCATCGATGGCCAGGAGGCGTGCTGCACGCACGCCGGAGTTGGGCGATCGGGCCGCAGTCCGCGTGCGGAGGCAGGCGGCGGCCCGAGCAGGCCCCCTCAACGGACCCGCCCCGGGGGGCGCACAACATGGAACAGCACAGCGGCCGGCCGGGCGAGGACCCGATAGCCCCGGAGGCCGCCGGAGAACCGGTGGAGCCGTTCGCCCTGCCCGTGTTTCCCGAACTCGCGGGGCCGGCCGACCAGCCGGCTGCCGAGCCGGGGCCCGGGCGCGTCGTGGACGTCCGTGACGCCTCCCGCGGCGACGGCCTGCTCCCCGCGCTGCCCGGACAGGGCGACGAGCTCGGCGAGGCCTTCGGTGAGCGCCCTGCCGCGGCCGCCGGGGGAACGGACTCCGCGGGACGGGGCTCGGGAACGGGCTCCACGGGACGGCACGCGGCCGGACCCGGCCCCGCCACCCCGCGCGACGCGAGGGACGCGGCCACAGGCTTCGACGCTCCCGGTACGGCCCTCGCGGGCTCCGATGCCCCCGGTACGGCCCTCGCGGGGTTCGACGCGAGCTGGCCGGCCCTCCCCGCCTCCGACGCTTCGAGCAGCGCGCTCACGGGCTCCGGCGCCCCCGGTGACGCCCTCGCGGGGCCCGACGCGCCCGGTGCCGCGCTCGCCCCCGTACCCGAGCGGCCCGCGCTGCCCCAGCGGCCGACCCTGCCCGAGCGTGCGGCGCTGCCCCAACTTCCGGTCCGCCCGCTGGCCGAGGCGCCGAGCGGCACGCCCTTCGACGCGTTCGGTGGCGCCGGCGCCGGCGGCGGTGCCGCGCCCGCCCGGAGCGGCACCGAGCGCACCCCCGGCAGCTTCGGCTCGCTCGGCGGCAGCGGCAGCTTCGACGGCTTCGCCGCCGGCTCGCCCGCGCCGCGCTCCGACCGGCCGCTGCCCGGCCGCACCCCGCCGGCCTCGCTGCCGTCCGGCGCCGGCCCGGCGGACGCCGCGGAGCAGGACGCCGCGCTGTTCGACGGCACGCTGCCCGCGCCGCGCACCACCCGGCCGCCCCGCGACCCGCTCGTCGCCCCCGAGCAGAACACGCCCGGCGGCGGCAGCGCCAAGGTCGCCCGGGTCGTCACCACCGAGTTCCTGCTGACCGTCAACCCGGTCGACGGCACCGAGGTCGTGCCGTGCCCGCCGGAGGAGGCGCGCACCCCGGTCCGCCGCACCGCGCAGGAGCGCGCGGTCCGGATGAACAGCGCCCGCCCCGCGCCGCCGCCCGGCCCGCCCGCCCCCGAACTGCCCCTGCTGGAACGGGACGAGGAGCGCGAGCGGCTCATCCGGCTGCTCGCCCGCGGCCGTTCGATCCGGGTCACCGGCGCGTCCGGCGCCGGCCGCAGCTCGCTGCTGGAGTCCGTCGCCAACGCCTGCGGCGACCTCGCGCCCGACGGCGTGCTGCGGCTGTCCGGCCACCGGCGGTCCGCCGCGGACGTGCTGCAGGACCTCTACGGCGTCGTCTACGGCGGTGAGGGCTACCGGCCCGACCGCACCGAACTGCTCGGGCTCCTCAAGGACGTCGGCGCCGTCGTGGTCCTGGACGACCTGGAGTTCGGCGGCAGCGCGCTGGAGGAGCTGCTCGCGGCCCTCCCCGAGTGCGCGTTCCTGATGACCGCCACCCCGGACGTGCCCGCGCCCGCCGCGGACTCCGCGGTCGAGGAGGTGTTCCTGTCCGGGCTGAGCCGCGCCGCCTGCCTCGACCTGCTGCAGCTGTCCGCCGGCCGGCGCCTGGCCGAGGACGAGACCGCCTGGGCGGCCGACCTGTGGTTCGAGTCCGAGGGGCTGCCGCTGCGGTTCGTCCAGGCCGGCGCGCTGCTGCGGCAGCGGGACGCCCTGCGCCAGCCGGCCGAGCCCGGCGAGTGGGACGACTCGGTGTGGGAGAACGGCGCGCCCGGTTCCCGGCCGCCGCTGGGCATCGAACTGCCCGACCTCACCGGCTTCGACCTGCCCGACCTCACCGGGTTCGACGAGCCGGCGGAGCCCGGCCACGCGGGCCCGGCCGAGCCCGAGCCGCAGGCCGCCCCGAGCCCCGCCCCGAGTGCGCCGCTGCCCGCGGCCGCGGTGCCGCTGCCCTCCCTCGCCGAGAGCGCGGCCCCCGCCGACCTGCTGGCCTCACGGCTGAGTGAGGCCGCCCGCGAGACGCTGGCGTTCGCCGTCGCCCTCGACGGGGAGTGCCCGCACCCCTCGCACCTGCCCGCGCTCGTCGGCGACACCCACGGCGACGCGGCGCTCGGCGAACTCACCTCCGTGGGCCTCGCCGTCCCGGTCGCCTCGCACTTCCGGCTCGCCGCCGGCGTCGCCCTCCAGCTGTCCGCGAGCCTGCGGACGGACGGCGAGCTGTCAGAGGTCCAGGGCCACACCGCGGGGCTCCACTACACCTGGTGGGCCGGCCACCCCTCCGTCACGCCCGAGCGCGTGGCCGGCGAGTCCGAGGCCATCCTCGGCGCCCTGGCCGCCTGCCGTGACGGCGGCAACGCGAGCGCCGCCGTGCTGCTGGCACGGACGGTCGCGCCGGTCTTCGCCGCGGCACTGCACTGGGGCGCGTGGGAGCGGGCGCTGCGCATCGGCCAGGAGGCCGCGCGGATCTCCGGCGAGGTCGCCGAGGAGGCGTACTTCCACCACGAACTCGGTGTGCTCGCGCTGTGCACCGGCCACCTCGACCGCGCCCGGGCGGAACTGGAGGCGTCCATCGCGCTGCGCGGCGCGCTGGCCGACCGCCAGGGCACCGTGGTGGGGCGGCGCACCCTGGCGCTCGTCGCGGACCGCGAAGGGGCGCTGGCGGCCGCGCCGTTCGAGGGCGACGCCCTCACGGCCGAGCTGCCCCCGGTGCCGGCCGCCGCGTCCACGATGGCGCTGCCGCGGGCCGCCGAGCCGGGCCCGGTCGTCATCGGCGCGCCCAGGCCGCCGGCCGGCCCGCACAAGGCCGCGGGGCCGCGGCGCGGGCTCGGGTCCCGGCGCACCCTCATAGCGGCGGGGTCCGGCGTGCTGCTGGTCGCGGCGCTCGGCACGATCGTGGCCATCGGGGCCACGTCCGGGAAGGGCGGGGACACGCCCAACCAGGTCCAGCCCGTGGAGTCCGTCCAGCAGGACGCGCCCGGTACGACGTCGGCGGCGCCGCCCGAGGACGGCACGACCGCGCCTGCGGCGCCCGCCACCTCGTCCTCGACCTCGCCGACGCCGTCGACGTCCGGCCCCTCGACCACCCCTGCGGGGGGCGGCTCCAGCACGGCTCCCTCCGGGGGTGTGTCGACGGCGCCGACGGTGCCGGCGACCTCCCAGCCGGCGGGGGGCGGGGGCCCGTCCTCCAAGCCGCCCACGTCGAGGCCGCCGACCTCGAAGCCTCCGACGTCGAAGCCGCCGACGACTCCGCCCACCACCCCGCCGACGACTCCCCCCACCACCCCGCCCACCACGGACCCGACGGATCCGGGGACGACGAGCCAGTCCGCCCCGGCGCCGGACACGCCCGTCACGACGGTCGCGCCCTCAGCCGAGGCCACCCCCACGACCACCTGAACCCTCTTCCAGGGGGCGGCTTCCGGTCTGCCCCCGCGGCCCGGCCGCCGCCTGCGGTCACGTCGTGGCTTGTCGCGCAGTTCCCCGCGCCCCTGACGGGGCACGTCCTGCCCGGTGGGGTTCGCTGCCGACTCCCGCGCCGTCGTGGCCTGTCGCGCAGTTCCCCGCGCCCCTGACGGGGCTGCGTCTGCCCGGTGGGGTGCGCTGCCGTGTGCCGCGCCGTCTGAAGGGGCTCGGCTTGGTGCTGGGGAGGGCGGCTAAAGGGGCGCGGGGAACTGCGCGGCCAGCCCGGGGCAGGGCGGCAGGCGGCGGACGGCCTGGCGGGGCAGCCCGGGGGCCGGGGGCAACCCCGGGGGAGGGGGCACTACGTGCGGGCCCAGTCAGAAGAGGCGGAGTTTGTCGTCCTCGATGCCGCGGAGGGCGTCGTAGTCGAGGGTGACGCAACCGATGCCGCGGTCGGTGGCCAGGACGCGCGCCTGCGGCTTGATCTCCTGGGCGGCGAACACGCCCTTGACCGGGGCGAGACGGGGATCCCGGTTGAGCAGCTCGAGGTAGCGGGTGAGCTGCTCGACCCCGTCGATCTCGCCCCGCCGCTTGATCTCGATCGCCACCGTGCCGCCGTCGGCGTCCCGGCACAGGATGTCGACCGGCCCGATGGCCGTCGGGTACTCGCGGCGGATGAGCGTCCAGCCCTCGCCGAGCACCTCCATGCGGTCGGCGAGCAGTTCCTGCAGGTGCGCCTCGACGCCGTCCTTGATCAGCCCGGGGTCGACGCCCAGTTCGTGCGAGGAGTCGTGCAGTATCTCCTCGATCGAGATGATCAGCTGCTCGCCCGCCTTGTTCGTGACCGTCCAGACGCCGTCCTCGCCCTCCTTCATCGAGCAGGGCGGCGACATCCAGTTGAGCGGCTTGTACGCGCGGTCGTCCGCGTGGACGGAGAGACTGCCGTCCGCCTTGATCAGCAGCAGCCGGGTGGCCGAGGGCAGATGGGCGGAGAGCCGGCCCGCGTAGTCGACGGAGCAGCGGGCGATCACGAGACGCATGGTGCGCAACGCTAGCAGGAGCCGGCGGCCCGCCGGGACGTCGGGGCCAAGCAGGGCCAAGTACGGCCAACTCGCCGCGACCCAGGAAAAATGGCCGGTTGTGGACGTCGCCGCCTAGTGCCGCCGCGCGCAGGGCGCCTACGGTTGAAGCCCGGATCCGGCGAGCGTCCCCACGGCCGCCGCCTCCGGGGTCATCCGTCGGTTCGGCCCCGTCGCGCTGCGGGGTCACGAGAGGAGTACCCATGTCGCTCGACGTCTCACCGGCCCTTCTCGAGCAGGCCGAGCGAGGCGAGGTCGACGAGCAGGAATTCGTCGACTGCGTCCGGACGTCCCTCCCGTACGCCTGGGAGATGATCAGTTCGCTGGTGGCGCAACTCAAGGTTGACGGGGGGAAGTTCGCAGACAACCAGGTGCCGCCGCCGAGCGAGAAGGAGCGCGGGCAGCTGCTGCGCGCGCTCGCGAGCGACGCGATACGCGGTGCCCTGCAGCGGCACTTCGGGGTGCGGCTCGCCTTCCAGAACTGCCACCGGGTGGCGGTCTTCCCGCTGGACCCGGCGGTCGATGAGACCTACGGCCGGTTCACGTCCATCCGCTCGCAGCTACTCAACCAGTCCCCCGAGCTGAGGGACTGCTGACCCGCGCGGGGGCCGTCCGGGCACCCGCGACCACCCGGCGTGCTGCCGAACCGGTAGGCCACACCTGCTTTTTCAGGCCAGTTCCGGGAGCACGTCGGAGCCCAGCCGGGCGACGTTCACCTCCGTGGCGTCCAGGTCGCCCGAGCCCTCGGCGAGCAGGGCGAAGCGGGTGATGCCGGTGGCCTCCGCGGTCGCCGCCAGCCGGTCCGCACACAGCCTCGGCGAGCCCACCGGGTGCAGCTCGCAGAGCAGTTCGGTGTAGGCGTGCGGGTCGCGCATCGCGCGCGGGCTGCCGTCGTAGGTGCGGTGCGCCGCGAGACCCTGCTGGAGCCAGTCCGGCATGGCCTTCAGCAGGGTCTCCACGGCGTCCTGGCGGGTGTCGGCGACCTGGACCACGCCGGCCGACACATGGCCCGCGGCGGCCGCCGCCACGGCGTCGGGGGAGTGGCCCGCCGCCAGCGCGGTGCGCCGCCACAACGCGACCATCCCCGCCTTGTCCTCGTCCCCGCAGTGCATGCCGAGCATCATCGGCAGCGCCCGCTCGGCAGCCAGTCGGACGGTGGCCGGCGAGGTGCAGGCCACCACCACCGGCGGCCCCCCGCCGTCGAGTTCGTCCGGCCGCGGCACCACCGGGACCTCCGGGAAGGCGTACCGCGGGCCGTCCGCCCCCACCGCCGGCTCGCGCAGCCAGCGCAGCAGCAGGTCCAGGGACTCCGGGAAGCCGCTCTCGAACGCCGCTATCCCGGCGCCGAAGACCGTCAGGTCCACCCAGGGGCCGCCGCGCCCCACCCCGAGGGTGAACCGGCCGCCGGACGCCAGGTGCAGCAGCGCGGCCTGCTCGCCCAGCGCCACCGGGTGCGCGGTCGGCAGCACGCTCACCGCGGTGCCCACCCCGATCCTGGACGTCCGTCCGAGGAGCACCCCCGCCAGGGTGGCCGCCGACGGGCACACCCCGTAGGGCACGAAATGGTGCTCGGCCAGCCACACCGCGTCCAGACCGGCGGCCTCCGCCGCGTCGGCGGTGGATATCGCCCGGTGCAGCGCCTCACCCTGGCCCTGTCCGGGGAACTGGGCCGCGAGGACGAAGACTCCCACGCGCATCGCTCACTCCCTCCTTGCCGGGTCTAACGGTTGGCACGTGCCAAAGGCACGGCTTGCGGCGACGTTTTCATGATTTTCGCCAGCTGTCCGGAAGTCGGCGGAGTTCGGCCGGTGCCGGAGACGGCGCGTAGTCTGGGAGAACGCTCCGCAACCCCGCACTCCCCGCGGCCCGAGCAGCCCGACCAGACCGAACAGCCCGTGAGGTGACCGTGTCGCCGCGACGCAACCGCCCCCACAAGCCGGCGCACGCCCGGGACGACGACGAGCGCGAGCCCGGCGGCGGGTTCCAGGACACCGAGCCCTGGCAGGGCGAGGAGTGGATCGTGCGGCAGGTCGCCGGCGGCGCGAGCGGCAAGCACTACCGCTGCCCCGGCTGCGACCAGGAGATCCCGCCCGGCGTCGGCCACGTGGTGGCCTGGCGCGAGCACGGGGGAGTGGACGACCGGCGGCACTGGCACCGGGCGTGCTGGAACGCAAGGGACCGCCGCACCAGCAAGGTGCAGCGGTCCCGTAACGCTCCGCGCTACTGAGGCGCCTCAAAGGCGCCGGCGCCCGGTCGTTCCGGCGCCTCAGGCGTCCCGGCTCTTGAGCACCAGGAATCCGCCGAGCAGCGCCGCGACCACCCACGCGGCCATGATGAGGATGCCGCCCCACGGGCCGTACGGGGTGTGGTTGTCGGAGGTCTGCACGACCTCCATGATCTTCTGGCCGGCCCGGTCCGGGAAGTACTTGGCCACGTTCTTCACTTTCGGCACCGCCGACAGGATCGGCGAGACCAGGAAGAAGAACGGCATCAGGATGCCCAGGCCCAGCATCGGGCTGCGCAGCATCGCCGCGGCGCCCACGCAGAACAGCACCAGCAGCGTCATGTACAGCCCGGCGCCGAACACCGCACGGAAGACGTGGGTGTCGCCGATGTGGGCCTTGTGCGAGCCGAGCAGCGACTGGCCGAGGAAGAACGTGATGAAGCTGGTCGCCATGCCGACGACCAGCGCCAGCAGTCCGGCGACCGCGACCTTCGCGGTGTAGAACGACCCGCGCTGCGGCACCGCCGCCAGCGAGGTGCGGATCATGCCGGTGCTGTACTCGCTGGCGAACACCAGCACACCGAAGACGATCAGCGCCAGCTGGCCCAGCGTCATCCCGAAGAAGCTGGTGTTCGTCGGGTCGAAGGTGGCCCGGTCGCTGGGCGACATCGAGCTCCAGTTGTTGTTGAACACCAGGCAGATGACCGCGCCCAGCGCCGCGGTCACCAGGAAGGCCAGCGCCAGCGTCCACACCGTGGAGCGCACCGACCGGATCTTCGTCCACTCCGACTGCACGACGGCAGAGGGGCTCGCCATGTCAGCGCCCCTTCCCGGAGCCGGGGTTGCGCCACTGCGCGCCCCACTCCTGCGCCGGGGGCTGCCCGGGAGCCTGGCCCGCGGGCACGCCGTGCGGCAGCGCCCCCACCCCGGCAGGACCGGACCCCACCGGCCCCCCTGCGTGGTACTCCACCGACTCCGCGGTCAACTGCATGAACGCTTCCTCCAACGATGCCCGCTGCGGGCTCAGTTCGTGCAGCACCAGCTGGTGCTGCGCGGCCAGCGTGCCGAGGACGGCCGCATCCGTGTCCTGGATCTCGAACGCGCCGTCCGCGGTGGTCACCACGGTGTGGCCGGCCGCCGCCAGCACGTCCTTCAGCCGCTCCGGCTGCGGGGTGCGGATCCGCACGTAGGAGCGGGAGTTCTTCTCGATGAAGTCCGCCATCGAGGTGTCCGCCAGTAGCCGGCCGCGGCCGATCACGATCAGATGCTCGGCGGTCAGCGCCATCTCGCTCATCAGATGGCTGGAGACGAAGACCGTGCGGCCCTGCGCCGCCAGGCCCTTCATCAGGTTCCGGATCCAGTGGATGCCCTCGGGGTCGAGGCCGTTGACCGGCTCGTCGAACATCAGGATCTCCGGATCGCCCAGCAGCGCCGCCGCGATGCCCAGCCGCTGGCCCATGCCGAGCGAGAACCCCTTGGAGCGCTTCTTGGCCACCGCGGTCAGGCCGACCGTCTCCAGCACCTCGTCCACCCGGTGCCGAGGGATCCGGTTGGACTGCGCCAGGCACAGCAGGTGGTTGTAGGCGGTCCGGCCGCCGTGCACGTCCTTGGCGTCCAGCAGCGCGCCGATGTACTTCAAGGGCTCGCTGAGCTGCGCGTAGCGCTTGCCGTCGATCCGCACGTCACCGCTGGTCGGCGCGTCCAGGCCGAGCAGCATCCGCATGGTCGTCGACTTGCCGGCGCCGTTCGGCCCCAGGAAGCCCGTCACCACGCCGGGGCGCACGGTGAAGGTCAGATGGTCGACTGCGGTCTTGTCCCCGTACCGCTTGGTGAGCCCCTGCAACTCAATCATGGGGGCGAGGCTAGCAAGCATGGCGGAACCCCCGCCCGAGGAGGGACGGGGGTTCCGTGGAAATACGGGTGAAGAGCTACCGCCGCGCCGGTCGTGGTGCTCCGGCTGAGGTCAGCGGGACTGCTGCGCCGGGACGCCCCGCGACAGCGGCTCGTCGTCGGCGGGGGCGCCGGCCGCGGCGACCGCCGCACCGGTCAGCGTGGCCAGCATCTCGCGGACGTTGGTCAGCTGGGCGTTGATGCTGTCGCGGCGGTTGGTGAGCGCCGCCAGCTCGCGCTCGGACTCGCTGCGGATCCGGTCGGCCTTGGCGTTCGCGTCCGCGACGATGTCCTCGGACTGGCGCTGCGCGGTCTCCACCGTCTGGCGGGCCCGGCGCTCCGCGTCGGTGCGCAGCTTCTCGGCCTCCAGGCGCAGCTGCTCCGCGCGGTGCTCGATCTCCGCCAGCCGCTTCTCCGCCTTGGCCTGACGGGACGCCAGGTCGCGCTCGGACTGCTCGCGGCGCTTGGCCAGGTTGGTCTCGAAGTCCGCGGCGGCCTGGGCGGCCTTGGCGCGGGTCTCCTCGAACAGCGCGTCGGCCTCCTCACGCTTGGCCGCCGCGTCCTTCTGCGCGTCCGCGCGCAGCTGGGTGGCGTCACCCTTCGCCTTCTCGACGATCCGCGCGCCCTCGTCCTCCGCCTTGGCCTTGCGGTCGGACGCGAAGGTCTCCGCGTCGTTGCGCACCTGGTTGGCGGCCGACTCGGCCAGCTCACGGTGCTGCTCGGCGGCCCGGCGGGCCTCCTCGCGCAGGTCCTTCGCCTCCTCCTCGGCGAGGCGGAGGATCTTCTCCACACGCGCGCCGAGACCGGCGTAGGACGGCTCCGCGTCGTTCACCTGGGCCTGGGCGTTCTGGGTCTCGAGGTGCAGCTCCTCGATGCGCTTCTCCAGCGCGGTGATCCGGGTCAGGGCGCTGTCACGGTCGGCGACGAGCTTGGTGATGCGGTCGTCCACCTGTCCGCGGTCGTATCCGCGCCGCACGAGCTCGAAGCCGAAGGGGGAGGAAGTGTCGCTCATGGGGTTCCTGTCGATTCAGACCGGTGAGGTGATAGGGGGAATCCTATTGGCCTTTGCGGCGTGTCACCGAGCCATTGAGGATTCGGTATGGAGAATGTCCGCTCAATCGAGTGGAGCATCGTCGATACGCTTGCCACTCGTCCGAGCGGTGCCCGCGCCCGCGCCTGCGGCGACCGTACTCTTCGCCCCCCCGCCGCTGGGCGCCTCGAACGACTCCAGAGCTTCCAGGACGTCCTGGACGCGGGAGATCTCCGTGTTGATGTCCTCTCTGCGGCGCACCAACGTCTCCAGCTCTCGTCTGCCTTCCGCGACGATACGCTCGGCCTCGGCGCGTGCCTCCCCCGTGACCCGCTCCGCCTCGCGCTCGACGTCGGCCTTCTTCTGCTCGGCCTCCTTGAGCAGGCCCTCGACCTTCTTGACGGCGGCGATCCTGACCTTGCTCGCCTCCGACGTGGCCGTGGACTTGATCTCGGCGGCCTTCGCCTCCGCCTCGGCGAGCTGCTCGGTGGCCGCGGCCACCAGCTTGTCGACCCGCTCCCCGACGGACTTCATGGCCTCGGCGGCCTCCTTGCGGGCCCGCTCGTGCAGCTCCTCGACCTCGGCCTCCACGCGCCGCCGCAGCTCGTCGGTGCGCTCGCGGATCGCGGTCGCGTCGGACCGGGCCTCGGACAGCATGGTGTCGGCGTCGTTGCGGGACCGCTCGACGTAGCCGTTGCCCTCGGCGGTGGCCTCGCCGACGATCCGCTCGGCCTCCGCGCGGGCCGCGCCGACCATCGTGTCGGCCTGCTCCTCGGCGGCCGCCGCGGTCTTCACCGCCTCCGCCTGCGCCCCGCCGATCAGCTCGTCGGCCTGCTCCGCGGCCTCGCTTCGCCGCTTGTTGGCCGCCTCCCGCGCCTCGTCCAGGATGCGCTGCGAGTCGGCACGGGTCTGCTCGGCGTCCCGCTCGGCGGAGTCCAGCGCCTCGCGGGACATCGTGTCCAGCCGGGCCGCCTCCTCGCGGGCCTTGGTGACCAGCTGGTCGGCCTGCGACGCGGCGTCGCCGCGCATCCGGTTGGCGTCCTCGCGGGCCTCCGCGCGCAGCCGGTCCGACTCCTCGATCGCCTCGCTGACCGTGCGGTCGGCGAGCCGGCGGGCCTCCTCGGCCTCCTCCTGCGCCTCCCGGCGCAGACGTGAGGCGTCCTCAGAAGCCCGCTCCCGCTCGGAGTTGGCGTCGGCGTGCAGCCGGTCGGCCTCGCCCTGGGCGTCGGCGCGCAGCTGCTGCGCGGCGTGCTCGGCGGCAGCCCGCAGCCCGGCGATCTCCTCCTCGGCCTCCTGGTGCAGGTTCGCCACCGAGTCCCGCACCTGCTGCGCGGTGTTCTCGGCCGCACCCACCAGCTCGGTGGCCCGCTGCTCCGCCTCGGCCGCCAGCCGGTCGGCCTCCGCGGCCGCGTCCTCCACCCGCTTGCGGGCACCGGCCAGCAGCTCGTCGCTCTCCCGGCGGGCCTGCTCCCGCTCCTGCCCGGCCTCGGCCCTGGCCGACTCCAGCAGCTCCTCGGCCTCGCGCCGGCGGCGCGCCGCCTCCTCCTGGGCGGCGCCCAGCGCCTCCGCGGCCTCCACGCCGGTGCGCTCGGCCGCCGCCGCGGCCTCCGCCCGCAGCCGGTCCGCGGTCTGCTGGGCCTCGGCCCGCCGCTGCTCGGCCTCGGTGGTCGCGTCGGCCTGCAGCCGTACGGCCACCGCCTCGCCCTCGGCACGCGACTGCGCCGCGTCCGCGGCCGCCTCGTCGCGCAGCCGCATCGCCTCGGCCTCGGCCTGCTCCTGCAGGGCGCGGACCCGCTCGGCGGTCTCCTGCCGCAGCCGCTCGGCCTCCTCCGCGGCCTCGCCGCGGATCCGGTCCGACTCGTCGTTCGCCTCGCGCAGCGTCTGCTCCGCGGTGCCGACCCGGGTCTCGGCCTCCTCGCGCAGCCGGGCCAGGTCGGCCCCGGCCTCCTCGCGCATCCGGGCCACTATCGTCTCGCCCTCGGCGCGCTGCTCGGCGGCGGCCTGCTCGGCCTCCTCGCGCACCGCGGCGCCCTGCCGCTCCGCCTCGGCCCGCAGCTCCTCGGCCTCCGCACGGGCCGTGCGCAGCGCCTCCTCGGCCTTGACCTGCAGCGCGGAGGCCCGGTCCACCGACTCGGTGCGCATCCGGTCGGACTCGGTCGCGGCGTTCTGCCGCACCTCGTCGCCGTCCGCGGTGGCCTTGGCCAGCAGCTCCTCGGCCCTGCTCGCGGCCTCCTCGATCTGCTGCACGGCCTCGCGGCGGGCCTCGCCGCGGATCCGCTCGCCCTCGGCGACGGCGTCGGCCCGCAGCTGCTCGGCCTCGCCGCGCAGCCGCCGGGCCTCCTCCTGCAGCTCGACGGTCCTGGCGCGGTACTCCTTGGTGTCGTCCTGCGCGGCCCCGCGCAGCTCCTGCGCCGACTCCTCGGCCTCGGCCCGCAGCCGGTCGGCCTCCGTGTCGGCCTCGTGGCGGATCCGCTCGGCCTCCTCCGCGGCGGCCTTGGTCGTCGACTGGGCGTCCTGCGACGCCTTGGTGAGGATCTCCTCGGCCGACCTGGCGGCCTGCGCGAGCTGCGCGGCGGCGTCCTCGGTGGCCTTGGCCCGCGCGGTCTCCTGGGCCTCGGCGCGGATCCGCTCGGCCTGCGCCCGCGCGTCCGTGACGACCTGCTCGGCCTCCGCCTTGGCGGCGTCCGCCTCCTTGGTGGCCTCCCCGACCATGCGGGCGATCTCCGCGCGGGCGGTGCGGGTGCGCTGCTCGGTCTCCGTCTCGGTGGCGGCCAGGCGCTTCGCGGCGCCCGCCGCGGCCTCCTCGCGCAGCCGCTCGGACTCGGCCCGCGCGGTGCGCAGCGCCTCGTCGGCCTCGCGCAGCCGCTCCTCCGCCAGGCGGGACAGCTCGGCGGCCCGGGCGCGGGCCTCGTCCGACTCGCTGCGGCTGGAGGTGCGCAGCTGCTCGGCCTCGGTGGTGGCCTCGCTGGCCTGCGACGAGGCGGCGGTCAGCAGCCGCTCGGCGTCCGTCCTGGCCCGGCGCAGCAGCTGCTCGGCCTCGGTCCTGGCGGCCTGCGCCTCGGCGGTCAGCCGCTGGTTGGTCTGCTCGGCCGCCCGGGTGGCCTCGGCCTGCGCGGCGGCCACCGCGCGCTCGGACTCCGCCCGCGTCTCGTCCAGCAGCCGGCGGGCCTGCGACTCGCTGCGGGCCCGCAGCGACTCGGCCCAGGCGACGTTCTCGTTGACGTGGCTCTCGACGGTGCTGCGCCGCTCGGCCAGCTCCTCGTCCAGCTGGCGGCGGCGGGCGATCGCCTCGGCGTGCCACTCCGCCTCGAACCGGGACCGGTGCTCGGCCTGCTCCTGCAGCAGCCGCTGGGTCTGCGCCCGCGCCTCGCGCAGCTCGCGCTCGGCGTCCGCGCGCAGCTGGTCGGCCTGCAGCTGGGCGTTGCGCAGCAGCTGGTCGGCCTGATGGCCGAGGTTGTCGTAGGAAGGACGGGTCGCGAGGGCGCGGCGCGCCTCGTGCAGCTTGGCGCGCAGTACCTCGACCTGGTACCCGAGGTCGTCGGCATGGTCGACCGCCTTGCCCCGCTCGGTACGCAGCCGTTCCATCTCGGCTTCGAGCAGGGAGAGGTGGTCGTCAGCCCGGTAGCTGTCGTTGCCCCGCACTCCGCGGTCCCATCGGTCTCCTGGTGTGCTCACCCGCCCACCGGGTGAGATTCTCCGTCACTCCGTCGGCGGGACGGAGTTGTACGAGGAATGGTGTCAGATCAACATCGGGGAGCGGGAGACCGCTGCCGGCAGCCCGCCCCTCGGACCCGGCCACTCTACCGGCCGTGGAGGGGGTTGGGTCAGTGGTCCTCGGAGGCCGAGGCGGAGGTCACGATCTCGGTGAGCACTCCGTGACAGTCCTTGGGGTGCAGGAACGTGATGCGCGAGCCCATGGAACCGGACCTCGGGGCGTCGTACAGGACCCGGACGCCCTTGTCCCTGATCGCCTCGGAGTCGGCGTCCACGTCCGCGGTGCCGAACGCGATGTGGTGCACGCCCTCGCCGTTCTTGGCCAGCCACTTCCCGACGGCCGAGTCCTCCCGGGTGGGCTCCAGCAGCTGCAGGTAGGAGGAGCCGCCGTCGGAGGTGCCGTTGATCCTGAGCATGGCCTCGCGGACGCCCTGCTCCTCGTTGACCTCCGTGTGGGCCACCTCGAAGCCGTACGTGGCCCGGTAGAAGGCGACGGTGGCATCGAGGTCGAAGCAGGCGATGCCGATGTGGTCGATGCGGGTCAGCATGCACACAGTGCACCCCATGAACATGTGGTCACGCAACGTGCGCGCCATCACACGCTGGGCCCGGTGACCGTTGCGTCCCGGCGTCAGTACATTGATGGTAACCCTCGTTAACATCCTCTCTTCGCTCGAAGGGGCCGCACCATGACCAGCCAGGCAGCACGCACGTCCGTGATCGTCGCCGGCGCCCGCACGCCGATGGGCCGCCTCCTCGGCGGTCTGCGCAGCTTCTCCGGCGCGGACCTCGGCGGTTTCGCGATCAAGGCCGCCCTCGACCGGGCCGGCATCGCCGGCGACCAGGTGCAGTACGTGATCATGGGCCAGGTGCTGCAGGCCGGCGCCGGCCAGATCCCCGCACGGCAGGCCGCGGTCAAGGCCGGTATCCCGATGAGCGTCCCCTCGCTCACGGTCAACAAGGTGTGCCTGTCGGGTCTGGACGCCATCGCGCTGGCCGACCAGCTGATCAGGGCCGGCGAGTTCGACATCGTGGTGGCCGGCGGCCAGGAGTCCATGACCAACGCGCCGCACCTGCTGCCCAAGGCCCGCGAGGGCCACAAGTACGGCGCCATCGAGATGCTGGACGCGATGGCCAACGACGGCCTCACCGACCCCTTCGAGCACATCGCGATGGGCGAGTCCACCGAGAAGCACAACACCCGGCTGGGCATCGAGCGCGCCCCGCAGGACGAGTTCGGCGCGCTGTCCCACCAGCGGGCCGCCGCGGCCCAGAAGAAGGGCCTGTTCGAGGCGGAGATCGTCCCGGTCGAGATCCCGCAGCGCAAGGGCGAGCCGGTGGTGGTCCGCGAGGACGAGGGCATCCGCCCGGAGACCACCGCCGAGGGCCTGGGCCGGCTGCGGCCGGCGTTCCCCGACGCGTCCGGCGCCGGCACCATCACCGCGGGCACCGCCTCGCAGATCTCCGACGGCGCCGCCGCCGTCGTGGTGATGAGCCGGGCCAAGGCCGAGGAGCTGGGCCTGGACTGGATCGCCGAGATCGGCGCGCACGGCAACGTGGCCGGCCCCGACAACTCGCTGCAGTCCCAGCCGTCCCACGCGATCCGGCACGCCCTGGACAAGGCCGGGCTGGCCGTGGACGACCTGGACCTGATCGAGATCAACGAGGCGTTCGCCGCGGTCGCCGTCCAGTCGATGAAGGACCTGGGCGTCACCGCCGACAAGGTGAACGTCAACGGCGGGGCCATCGCGCTGGGCCACCCCATCGGCATGTCGGGCGCCCGTATCGTGCTGCACCTGGCACTGGAACTCCAGCGTCGCGGCGGCGGCACCGGAGCGGCCGCCCTCTGCGGCGGCGGCGGACAGGGCGACGCCCTGATCGTCCACGTGCCCGGCAAGTAAGGGCTTGCAAGTAAGGGCTTGGGGGAGAACCGGGCCGGACGGAAACGGAGTATCACTTCGATGGTGGACGTCGACACGCTGGTTCGCGAAGCGCGGGCGGGGAGGCCGCGGGCGGTGGCCCGGCTGATCTCCCTGGTCGAGGGGGCCTCCCCGCAACTGCGGGAGGTGATGGCCGCGCTCGCGCCGCTGACCGGCGGGGCGTACGTGGTCGGCCTCACGGGTTCTCCCGGCGTCGGCAAGTCCACCTCGACCTCGGCCCTGGTCACCGCCTTCCGCAAGGCGGGGCGCAGGGTCGGGGTGCTGGCCGTCGACCCCTCCTCGCCGTTCTCCGGCGGCGCCCTGCTCGGCGACCGGGTCCGGATGTCCGAGCACGCCTCGGACCCGGGCGTCTACATCCGCTCGATGGCCACCCGCGGCCACCTCGGCGGCCTGGCCTGGGCCGCCCCGCAGGCCATCCGGGTGCTGGACGCCGCGGGCTGCGAGGTGATCCTCGTGGAGACCGTCGGCGTCGGTCAGTCCGAGGTCGAGATCGCCGCGCAGGCCGACACCTCGGTGGTGCTGCTGGCCCCCGGCATGGGCGACGGCATCCAGGCGGCCAAGGCCGGGATCCTGGAGATCGGCGACATCTACGTGGTGAACAAGGCGGACCGCGACGGCGCGGACGCCACCGCCCGCGAGCTGAACCACATGCTGGGCCTGGGGGAGTCCCGGGCCCCGGGCGACTGGCGGCCCCCCATCGTCAAGACCGTCGCCGCCCGCGGCGAGGGCATCGACGAGGTCGTCGAGGCGCTGGAGAAGCACCGCGCCTGGATGGAGGCCGGCGGGGAGCTCGCCGCACGCCGGGCCCGGCGTGCGGCCGGCGAGATCGAGACCATCGCGCTGACCGCGCTGCGCGCCCGCATCGGGGACGTGCACGGCGACCAGCACCTGTCATCGCTGGCCGCCAAGGTCACCGAGGGCGTGCTGGACCCGTACGCGGCGGCGGACGAGCTGATCGCGGAACTCACCCGCGGCTGACCCCCGCCCGGCGGACGGGCGCGCCACAGCGCCCGCGCTCCGGCCCGGCTCTGCCGCGCCGGACGGTGCGGCCCGTCAGACCCGGCTGCGCTCCTCGCGCAGGTGCTGGGCCACCGGCAGCATCGCCTGGTGGTACGACGCGAGGTCCTCGGGGGAGATCAGGCCGATGAAGTGGGCGCGCACGGAGGCGACATGGCGCGGGGCGACCTCGCGCATCGTCTCCCAGCCCTGCTCGGTGAGGACCGCGTACAGCCCGCGCCGGTCCTCCTCGCAGTTCTCCCGGCGGACCAGCCCGGCCGCCTCCATGCGGGTGATCTGGTGCGAGAGGCGGCTCTTGGACTGCAGTGTCGAGCGCGCCAGGTCGCTCATCCGCATGCGGCGCTCGTCCGCCTCGGAGAGGTTGACCAGGATCTCGTAGTCGTTGTTGGTCAGTCCGAACGGCTGAAGGTCGCGTTCGAGCTGGTACATCAGCAGGCGGCTGACGTCGAGGTGGACGCGCCAGGCTCGCTGCTCGTCCTCGCTGAGCCAGGTCGCGGCGCGCTCGGCGGTGTCGGTCTCCATGAGGGAATCCTACCGGCGGTTGAATCACGGATGATCGCCAGGGTAGCCGAACGGTCACCGTGAGAAACGATGCTGGGGTGCGTATGGTTACGCATCGGGTCAGGTCCACCACCCGGGCGGGTGCGGCCAGGGCAAGATTTGGTCCGGACCAGACCCGCAACGGACCCGGCCCGGCCGGCTAGCTCCGGTTCGCGCCTGCGCCCGCGCCCGGAACACCCGGGCCCGCCTGTCCCGGCACGCCCCCGGTGTCCTTGGCGGCCAGCAGCGTCTCGGTGGACTGCAGCAGCACCTGGCCGGCGCCGGTGAACTCGAACTGGTGCTCCTCGCCCGAGGCCCCGCCGATGCCGGTCAGCCCCCGGATCCCGCCGAGCACGCCGCGCATGTACGCGTGGTCGAAGTGGTGGCACGGCGACGGGCAGTCCGCCCAGCCGACGAGCGCCTGCGGGTCCACCCGGACCGGCGGCTCCACGAAGTGCACTGCGCCGTTGGAGGCGGCCACGAACGTGCCGGTGCCGATGAGCGTCAGGAAGCCGGGGATGATCGACTGCTTGAGGGCCAGGCCCGGCTGGAAGGCCAGCAGGTTGCCCGACCGGATGGTCAGGTTGCCCTCGTCCAGGTCGTAGGAGTTGATGTCGTACGACCGGTCGGCGAGCAGCATCTTGCCGCGGCCCTGCGCCACCACCCAGTCGGCGGCGTGCATCGGCGAGTGGAAGTTGGCGGCGACCAGCCGGTCCAGCGGGCCGTGGCCGATGCCGTGGAAGTCGACCTGCCCGTAGTAGGCGATCATCTTCCCCTTCTGGAGGAACCACTGGCCGTCCAACTCCACGCTGAACGCGTACGGGTTGACGTTGTCGTTCGACGGCAGCGAGTAGGGGTCGTACACGACGGGCCCGCCCGCCCCCTGCATGGGCATGCTCACGGTTTCTCCCTGTTCGCTTCTCCGCCTGCTCGGCGCAGCGGTCGGGCCATCGTCGTCGTCTGCGGTCCGGCGGCCTCGCATGCGTCGCTCACGGTTTCTCCTCCGACGCCTGGACGTAGACCATGCCCTGGCCCGACAGCTCCAGCTGGAAGGCCTCGCCCGAGCCGCGGCCCACCATTTCGCGCCAACCCAGCGCCGCCGTCAGCTTGTTGCGGACGTCGCCGCGGTGCGCCACGTACGCCTGGGGGTCGACGTGCACCGGGCGCTGCGGGGTGATCGGCAGCTCGATGACCCCGCCGTGCGCCATCACCGCGACCGAGCCCTTGCCCTGCAGCGTGGTGGTGAACAGGCCCTGGCCGGTGGCCTGTCCGCGGATCACGCCCATCACGCCGCCCTGCGAGCCCATGAACATCGTGCCCTGCTGCAGCGAGCCGTCGAACGCCAGCAGCCGGTCGGCCTCGACGTAGAGCGTCTCGCCCGTCAGGTCCACGGTGTGGATGTGGTGGCCGCCGTGGCCGAACATCACCGAGCCGCTGCCCTCCACCGTCATCAGCGGCGTCGCCTCGTTGGCCAGCCGGCGGCCGATCATCGACATCACGCCGCCCTGCCCGCCGGTGATGTTCGGCGTGAACGTCACCTGCCCCCGGTAGGCGAGCATCGCGCCGCGCTGGCTGAACAGCCGCTGCCCGGGCACGATCTGCGCCTCGACCATCTTCGAGTTGATCCGGGTGAACCCCATCAGAGCTGCCCCCCGATGGTGTCGCGCTCGCTCGGCTGCACGTACACCAGGCCCTCGCCCTCGAACCGGATCTGGAAGCTCTCGCCGGAGCCCTCACCGATCAGGGTGCGCCAGCCCACCGCGGACTGGAGCTGCTGCCGCAACTGCCCGGTGTGCGCGACGTACGCGCCGGGGTCGACGGTCAGCGGGTAGGCGGCCGAGACCCGCAGCACGATCGCCGGGCCGTCGGACATGATCGCCGCCTGGCCGCTGCCCTCCACGGTCGTGGTGAACAGGCCGTTGCCCTGGGAGGCGCCGCGCAGCCCGGTGAAGGTCGTGCCGGTGCGCAGCGACGGCTCGGTGGCCAGCAGGTTGCTCGCCTCCACGTACAGCTTCTCGCCGGTCAGGCGCACCAGGTTGACCTCGGTGGCGCGGTCGGCGAAGTAGCAGGTGCCCTGGCCCTTGACCTCCATCACCGCCATGGCCTCGCCGGTGATCCGCCGGGTCACCAGGCCGCGCAGGCCCTCGCCGCCGCCGGTCATCTTCTTGAACGTCATCTCGCCGTCGTAGGCGACCATCGCGCCGTTCTTCGCCTTGACGGCGTCGCCCGCGAGGTCGACGGCGAGCACCCGCGAGCCGTGCAGCCGGAACGTCGCCATGGTCAGAGCTGGTCCGCCGGGCGCTGCCGCACCGGCAGCGGCTCCTTGGCCGGCGCCGTGCCGGCGTGCACCGGCTCGCCGGCCGCCTGCTCGACCTCCAGCAGCGACTCGCCGCGCCGCTCGGCCTCGAACGCCGCATGGCCGCCGCGCAGCCCGAACAGCCGCTTGCCGATGAGGATGTAGAGGACGGCGACGACGTTCAGCGCCAGCGTGCCGATCTTGAAGTAGCTGATCTTCTCGGTCAGCTCGTAGATCTCGATGGGCAGGAAGGCCGCGGTGGCCACCACCGCCAGGTACTCCGCCCAGCGCTTGCCGAACCACAGGCCGACGCCCTCGACCACCTCGATCAGCGCGTACACGCCCAGTCCCGCGGCCGCCTTCTGCAGCGTGGACTTCTTGTAGTCGAAGGTCTTCTGGATGGTGTCGACGACCGGCGAGTGGTCCAGGTCGTAACCGAAGTGGCGGGCCACCGGGCGGAAGACGGTCAGGTCGGTGTCGAACAGCCGGCGCACGGAGTCCTGGGAGTTGCTGAACCTCCACACCGCCCACGCGGCGAGGATCACCAGCAGCCCGCGCAGCACCCGCTCGACGGCCAGGAAGCGCAGGATGAACAGGTCCCGCAGCGCCCGCCCCCGCGGCACCAGCGGCGCCCGGTCGGCCGGGCCGGAGCCGTGGGGCTCGCCGAGCGCGAAGTCCCCGCAGCGCAGGCAGCGCCACACGGTGCCCACCGCCGTGCTCGCGTGCAGCTTCTCCTTCAGGCGCGGCTCGTCCGGCGCGTAGGTGATGTGGCCCTTGCGCGCGCAGTGCCGGCGATCCCAGTCGATGCTCATCGGTGTTGGCGATCCCTGTGAGTGGTGGGTGGACGGACGCTACGTGCAAGGGGACGCTACCGTCCGGCGCGCGGTTGCCGACCCCCGGTACGGGCCATCGATACGGTCCGGTGATAATGGAGGACGAGCTTGTGATCACGTTCACAAGACGTGACGGCAAGCCACCGAGACGATCTCGCCCCGCTGCGTCCCGCAGCGCGCCCGACAGATGAGGTTCCCGTGGACCTGAAGACCGCCGCCGCCCTGCGCCGGCTCCGCCTGGTGTCCGCCCCGGAGGCGGTGTCCTTCCTCCTGCTGCTCGTCTGCTCGGTGCTCAAGCGCACCACGGACTTCAACGCCGTCCCGGTGATGGGCATGATCCACGGCGTCCTGTTCATCCTCTACGTGATCTTCTGGCTGGACGCCTGGAACCGCACCCGCTGGCCGCTGGGCCGCGGCGCCCTGTACGGCGTGCTGTCCGTGCTGCCCACCGGCGGCTTCTTCGCCGAGCGCAAGCTGTCCCGCGAGTGCGAGGCCGCGGTGGCCGCCGCCCGCGAGGCCGACGCGGACGCCGGGGTGAGCGCGGCATGATCGTCGCCTTCTCGGTCACCCCGCTCGGCGTCGGGGAGGACGTGGGCGAGTACGTCGCGGACGCGGTGCGGGTGGTGCGCGACTCCGGTCTGCCCCACCGCACGGACGCGATGTTCACCTCGCTGGAAGGCGAGTGGGACGAGGTGATGGACGTGGTGAAGCGGGCCGTCGCGGCCGTCGAGGCGCGCGCACCGCGGGTGTCGCTGGTGCTCAAGGCCGACATCCGGCCGGGCGTCACGGACGGGCTCACCTCCAAGGTCGAGACCGTCGAGCGCTACCTGGCGCCGTAAGGGCTGCCGCAGGGCTCCCCCCGGGGCCTGGTGGAGGCGCTGCGCGCCGCGCCGGGCGACCCGGTGGCGTCCGCCCTCAGACGAGCCCGCCGGTGGCCATCGCGATCCCCAGCGGCGTGCGTTCGTACAGCACCTGGTGCCCGTAGCGGCGCGACGCCAGCAGGCCGGCGTCGCGCAGCACCGCCAGATGCGCGGAGACCGACGACATCGCCATCGCGTGCCGGTGGGCGAGCGCGGTCGTGGTCGTGGGCGCGTCCAGGCCGGACAGGATCGCGGCGCGGTTGGCGCCCAGCAGCCGGACCAGCGCCGTCGAGGCGGTCGGCCCCGACTCCTCCCACAGCCCGCCGATGCCGCGCGCCGGGTACACCACGGTCGGCTGCCACGGCGGGTCGAAGGGGCTGCCCGCCTCCGGCCAGAAGAAGACGCTGGGCACGAGCACCAGACCGGGGCCCGCGCCCGAGCCGTCCGGCCCCGCGTCCGCGCGCCCGCCGTCGAGCCCGGGCGGCTCCGGCTGGGCCGGCGGGCCGGTGGTGATCAGCGTCCCGTCCACCCAGCTCAGCTGCGGGTGCAGCCCGGTGAACAGCCGCTGCATGCCGCCGTCGGCCAGCCGCCGCGCGTGGTACGCCACGTCGGCCTCCAGCACCGCGCGCAGCCGCGGCCAGTGCGGGGCCAGCAGCGCCGCCCACACATGCTCGTACAGCCCCGCCAGCTGCCGTACGGTGCCGGCCGGGTCGGCGAGCATGGCCCGCCCCCGGCGGCTGCGGTCGGCGCCCGGGGTCCGCGCCAGCGCGGCGGCGATCTGGAGACGCGCCTCGTCGGGGTCGACGGCGCGCACCGCGGCCAGCTCGTCCTCCAGCGCCGCCAGCGGCACCTCGGCGGTCGGGTGCAGGAAGTCCGGGCCGTACCCGCCCTCTGGCACCAGCAGCCGCAGCGGCGCGAGATCGAGCCCGGCCGCGATGGTCCGGGCCTGGCGCAACCAGGGCAGGTGGTAGCCGTGCCGGTCCGGGCGTGACAGGGTACGGACGGCTCCCTGAGTCTCCCGCAGCGGCGAGATCGCGAAACGGCAGCGCAGCAGATCCTCTGCCGCAAACCGCATGCGAAACGACATCACGACCCCCAAGATTCGGCTGGGGCCGAAAGACTACGACGGGTGGGGCCAATGCCACCAGTGTGATGTCATGACAACGGACAGCGAACACCCGCCACACGGCGGAAACCCTCCTTCGCCGGCCGGTCCAGACGACGTCTCCACCACCCCCGGGGACGAGGAGAACGCGGGCAGCAAGTACAGCGCGGTGTTCGCGGTCGCCGAGTTCCGGCCGCTGTTCGCCGCCCATGTGCTCTCCGTTCTCGGCTATGTGTTCTCCCAGGTGGCCATGGCCGTCCTGGTCTTCGACCGGACCGGCTCGTCGTTCCTGACCGCCCTGGTCTTCGCGCTGTCCTTCCTGCCGTACGCGCTCAGCGGTGTCCTGCTGTCCGGGATCGCCGACCGCTACCCGGCCCGCCGCGTGCTGGTCAGCTGCGACCTGCTGTCCGCCGCGTGCGTCGTCGTCATCGTGCTGCCCGGCACCCCGCTGGCCGTGCTCTTCGTGCTCGTCGCCGTGCAGGCGATGATCGCGCCGCTGTTCACCGGCACCCGGGCCGCCAGCCTGGCCGACATCCTGCAGGGCGACGTCTTCATCCTCGGGCGCTCGCTGATCAGGATCGTCTCCCAGACCGCCCAGATCGCCGGCTACGGCCTCGGCGGCCTGGTGCTGGTGTGGCTGACGCCCCGCCACGCGCTGATCGTCACCATCGGCACCTTCCTCAGCTCGGCGCTGCTGCTGCGCTTCGGCACCAGGGACCGGCCGGCCCGGGTGACCGGCGGCGGCGCCATGATGCGCCAGTCGCTGGCCTCCAGCGGCCGGCTGCTGGCCCACCCGCGGATCCGCGCGCTGCTGCTGATGTGGTGGATCCCGCCGATGTTCTTCGTCGTCGCCGAGGGCGTCGCCGCGCCCTACGCGGACGCCGCCGGCGCCGGGTCCGCCGGGTTCGGCTTCTTCCTGGCCGCCATGCCCGCGGGGACGGTGGTCAGCGAGATGCTCGCCGGCACCCTCCTCGGCCCCGCCGCCCGCGAGCGGATCGCCCTGCCGCTGGCCGCGGTCAGCCTGCTGCCGATGGTGGCCTTCGCGGTGCACCCGGGGCTGCCGCTGGGCATCGTGCTGCTGCTGCTCACCGGGCTGTGCGCGGCCTACACCCTCGGCATGGACAAGTGGTTCGTGCAGGAGGTGCCCGAGGACATGCGCGGGCGCGCCATGTCCCTGCTGGGCGCCGGCATCATGACGCTGCAGGGCCTGGGCATGACCATCGGCGGCCTGCTCGCCGAGTGGACGCCGCCGTACGCGGTGATCTGCGGCGCGGGCGCGCTGGGCACGCTGGCCCTGCTGCCGGTGCTGCGCACGGTCCGCAGGACGCGGCTGCCCGCCCCGCGCCCGGCGGCCGCCACCGCGGACGCGGCCGGCGGCGTCACCGGGAACGGGGTCAGCGGCGCGTGAGGTGAACGGCCCGCGGGGCGCGCTGTGACCGCGGCCCGCACGGCCGGCTGACGGGACCGCCCTCCCCGGGCCGGGACGGGACCGACCACCGGCGGGGCCGGGACGGGAACGGGGTCAGCGGCGCGTGAGGTAGGCGTGCATGGCCCGGTGCAGGGCCTTGTTGACCGCGCCCTGCAGCGGCAGCTCCCACTCGCCGACGGTCTCCACCGCCTCGCCGCCGGTGCCCAGCTTCCAGCGCAGCAGCCCGTGCGCCCGGGACGCGGGGTCCATGTCGTCCGGCACCCCGCGCATGTCGTAGACCGCGGCGCCCGACGCCTGCGCGTCGCACAGCATCCGCCACTGCAGGGCGTTGCTCGGCCGCACCTCGCGGCGGTGGTCGGCGGACGCGCCGGTCTGGTACCAGACGCGCTGCCCGTCGGGAGCCGTGATCAGGGTGTGGGCGGCCAGCAGCTCGCCGGCGTGCCGCGCGGTGTACAGCCGCATCGCGCCCGGCCGTTCGGCGTTCAGCGCCGCGTACTGCCGCTGGTAGTACTCCAGACCGCGGCCGAGGTCGAAGCCGTCGCGCCGCTCGGTGATCCGCAGCAGCTCGTGGAACGCCGGCAGCGTCTCCGGCCCCTCGGTGCCGGTCCACACCCCCGCCCTGGCGGCCTTCTTCACGTTGCGCCGCCACTCCTGGTTCAGCCCGGTCCACAGGTCGTCCAGGCTCCGGCCGGCCAGCGGCACCTCGAAGACCAGCCGCGGCTGCGCGTCGCCGCCCTGGCCGTCCTCGCCGCAGCGCCGCCAGCCGGCGTCCCGCAGCCGGTCCGCGACGGCCGCGCCGAGTGGCTCCACCAGGTCCGGCAGCACGTCGCCGATCCGCTGCCCCGGCCCGGTCGCGGCCTTCAGCGTGCGGGCCGTCCACCGCCGGTACGCCAGCGGCGGCCCCATCCGCACCGCGAACGCGCCCGTGCCGCGCAGGTGGTCCAGCAGCGGCTCCAGGGTGCGGTCCAGCCGCGGGTCCGCCCAGTCCAGGCACGGGCCCTCCGGCAGGTACGCGAACGACCGCCGCACGCCCGGCAGCTGGCGGTACAGCACCAGCGCCGTGCCCACCAGCCGCCGCTGACCGTCGAACCAGCCCAGGTGCTCCGCGTCCCAGCCCTCCTTCACCCGCGCCCAGGCCGGCGTCTGGAGGAAGCTCACCGGGCACGGCCGCGCGGCGGCTTGGAAGGCGCCGCTCTGGAAGGCCGCGTGCACCTCGGGCGGGATCGGCATCAGGCGCGGGGAGCCGCCCGGCACGGCGGCGGGCGCGTCCGCGGGGCGCCGGGGCGCGGTCGCCTCGGCGCCCGTTCGGGCCGCGAGCGGATCCGCGGGGCGCCGGGCCGCGGGCAGTTCGGCGGGGAGCGGCGCAGGCGGTCGGGCGGGCCCGCGGCCCGTGGGCTGGTGGGTGGTCATCGTCAAGGCGTCGCCTCCGCGCTGCCGGGCGGTCCCGGGACGGTCCGCTCACCTGTGTCACGCCTGTGCGGCCCCGCAGGTGACAGAGAGGTTCGCGACAGGCCGCCCGGCTGTTCCCCGGCCCGCGGCGCAGGGCAGACTTGCGCGGCAGCGCACCGCGGACCGGCGGACGGGCCCGGCGCCGCGCCGGCCCGGCATGGGCGGCGCCGCCCGGCCGGGGGCGCGGGAGCCAGGGGAGGGCGTCGGGGTGGGTTCGGCAGTGCAGACCACGGGACGGGGGCGGCGGGCCCACGCCAGGCCGCCCTCGCTGCGGCGCAGCGGCGGCCTGATGGTGGCCGGCTCCCTCGTGTCGCGGGCCACCGGCTTCGTCCGGCTGTCCGTGATCACCGCCGCCGTCGGCACCGCGGCGGGCGGTGACGCCTACGGGGTCGCCAACACCGTGCCCAACATCATCTACGCGCTGATGATCGGCGGCGCCCTGCAGTCCGTGTTCGTGCCCGAACTCGTCCGGGCGGCCAAGGAGCACGCGGACGGCGGGCGGGCCTACACCGACCGGCTGCTCACCCTGTGCACGGTCGCGCTGCTGGGCATCACCGTCCTCGCCGTCCTGGCCGCGCCCCTGCTGGTGAGCGCCTACGCGCCCGACTTCAGCGGCGGGCAGCGCAGCCTGACCGTCGCGCTCGCCCGGTACTGCCTGCCGCAGATCCTCTTCTACGGCCTGTTCACGCTGCTCGGCCAGGTGCTCGGCGCCCGCGAGCGGTTCGGCGCGATGATGTGGTCGCCGGTGCTCAACAACCTGGTCGTCATCGGGGTGTTCGGCCTGTACCTGGCCACCGCGCACGGCGGGATCTCGCACCGCGACGCGCTGCTGCTCGGTGCCGGCAGCACCGCGGGGATCGCCGTGCAGGCCCTCGGCCTGCTGCCCGCGCTGCGCGCCGCCCGCTTCCGGTGGCGGCCACGGTTCGACTGGCGCGGCTGGGGGCTCACCGCGCCGCTGCGGGCCGGCGTGTGGACGCTCGCGCTCGTCCTGGTCAACCAGATCGCGTACTGGGTGGTCACCCGGCTGTCCACGTCCGCCGGCCACCAGGCGCTGGCCGCGGGCCACCGGGCGGGCGTCGGCTACGCGGCCTACAGCAACGCGTACAGCCTGTGGGTGGTGCCGCAGGGCATCGTCACGGTGTCGCTGGTCACCGCGATGCTGCCGCGGATGAGCCGGGCCGCGGCCGACGGGGACCACGCGGCGATCGGCGAGGACCTGTCGCGCGGGCTGCGGCTGTCCGGCACGGCGATCGTGCCGGCCGTGCTCGCGTTCCTCGTCCTCGGGCCGCAGATCACCGGAGTGGTCTTCCAGCACGGGGCGACCAGCGAGGCGGATGCGGCCGCGATCGCCGGGATGCTGGCGGCTTTCGCGCTGGGGCTGCCCGGGTTCGCGGGCCAGTACCTGCTGGCCCGCGGCTTCTACGCGCTGTCCGACACGCGCACGCCGTTCTATCTGAACGTGGTCATCGCCGCGGTCAACGCGGGGCTGGCGGCGGCCAGTTACGCGTTGCTGCCGTCGCGGTGGGCGGTGACGGGGATGGCCGCGGGGTACGCGGTGGCGTGCACGGTGGGGCTTGCCTGCACGACTTTTCTGCTGCGGCGGAGGTTGGGGTGGCGGCCGCGGGTGCTGGGGCACCATGTGCGGCTGGTGGTCGCGTTCGCACCTGGTGCCGTGCTGGCGGCGGTGGCGGCGCATGTTCTCGGGGCTCGCTTCGGGACTGGGCTGGCCGGTGATTTTGTGGGGCTTGTCGGGGGTGGGGTTCTGCTTGTACTCCCCGCTCTCGTACTGGCTCGGCCCCTCTCGCTGCGCTGAGCCCGCCCTTTCCCTGGCTTCCCGCCTGCCGTGGCATCGCTGCCCGCGCCCCCTTGCGGGGTCCGGGCTGCCCCCGGGTCTGCTCTGCCGCCTGCCGCGCCGTCTCGGCTGGTCGCGCAGTTCCTCGCGCCCCTGGCGGTGCACCTTCGGTGGGTGGGGTCGGGGCCGCCACGGGAGTGTCTCCTCGGAACTGTGCGTGCGGCTCCCTCCGCGAAGTGGGCCGGGTGTGTGCACAGTTCCTGCGGGGACACTCCCGCACCGTCCCCTCCCGGGCCGGCCCCCGTCTGCGGGAGGAATGGGGACGGGGGTCGCCCATGGGGGCGCGGGGTCCCCCAGCGCTTCGCCTGGGAGGTGCCCCCAGCGTGACCAGCCACCCACGCACGGCTCACCCGGCAACGCGGGCCCGGGGGCACCCCGGCTGCCCGCCCCGGAGGGGCGATGCTCCAGGGGCGCGGGGAACTCCGCGCCCAGCCATGCACGCACGTCGCAGACGGCAAAGGACCTGCGGGGGCTGCCCGGATGCCGTCAGGGGCGCGGGGAACTGCGCGAGCAGCCACGACGAGTCCGACAGACGGCCGCGACGCCGAGGGGGGGACCCCAGACCCCGCAGGGGCGCGGGGAACTGCGCGACCAGCCACCCACGCACCGCGCACCCGGCAACGCGGGCCCGGGGGCACCCCGGACCCCCGCCCCCGGAGGGGCGATGCTCCAGGAGCGCGGGGAACTCCGCGCCCAGCCATGCACGCACGTCGCAGACGGCAAAGGACCTGCGGGGGCTGCCCGGATGCCGTCAGGGGCGCGGGGAACTGCGCGAGCAGCCACGACGGGAGCGGCGGACGGCCGCGTGCAGCGCGAGGTACCCCGGAATCCGGGGGCGCGGGGAACTGCGCGAGCAGCCACGACGGTGCGGCAGGCGGCAACGGAGGCCCGGGTTCGTCAGGGCTTCGCCCGGGAGGCGATCCTGGTGCGGCCAGGCAGAAAAGCACGTCGCAGACGGCGGAGCGGAGAATTTTTCGGGGCGAGGTGTCACCTGGAGTGGGGGTCGGGCGTGGAGAGGGGTGGGAGGGACGTGAACAGATGACCGCACACCCGGCCGGCGAGGCGACCCGCCGACGAACGGCCGACTTCGACGAGTTCTACGCGGCGACCGCCAAACGGATGGTCGCCGTCGTGTACGCCGTCACCGGCGACCTGGGCGAGGCCGAGGACGCCGTCCAGGAAGCGTATGCCCGGGCCTGGCAGCGCTGGGCACGGCTGACGGAGGAGGGCGACCCCACCCCGTGGGTGCGCACGGTCGCCCTGCGCCTGGCCGTGAGCACCTGGCGCAAGGCCCGCAACCGGATGCGCGCGCACTTCCGGCACGGCCCGCCGCCGGACGCCCCGGCGCTCGCGCCCGACCGGGTCGCCCTGGTCGAGGCGCTGCGCGCGCTGGGCGACGACCAGCGCACGGCCGTCGTCATGCACCACCTCCTGGACCTGCCGGTCGAGGAGATCGCCCGCGAGACCGGCGTGTCCAGCGCCGCCGTCCGCACCCGGCTCAGCCGCGGCCGCAAGGCGCTCGGGGCCCGGCTGCAGGACGCCGACGACGACACCGGAGAACCCGCCGGACCCACCGGCGGGGCCGGGACCGCCGGCGGAACCGGTCGGTCGGGTCCGCCGTCCGCCACCACCGCGTCCCGGATCGCCGCCCCCCACCACCCCGCCCGCCCCGCGCGGCGCCGCACCGAGGAGGTGCCCCTCCATGGCTGACGAGTTCGGCCCGACGACACCGGCCGAACCCGACCCGATCGACGAGCGGCTGCGGCAACTGGCCCGCGACACCGAGCCGTTGGTCATCCTGGCCGGGCCGGCCGCCGCCCGCGGCCGCGGGGAGCGCCGCACCGCGCGCCGCCGTACCGCCGCGGTGGGCGCGGTCGCCGCGCTCGCGCTGGGCATCGGATCGTGGCAGCTGCTGCCGCGTCTCGGCGGCGACGGCTCCGGGGCCCTCCCCGCCGCCACCGTCCCCGCCCCGACGTCCGGCGTGGCGCCCGCCGCCCGGCTGCAGGCCGAACTGCTGCCGCCCAGCGCGCTGCCGATGTACCCCAAGCTCCAGTGGGAGGCCGTGCCCGACCCGCTGGCCGCCGCCAAGTACCCGGAGACATGCCCGGTCTCGGGCCTGCGCCGCGGGTCGCTGGCCGAGGCCGGCCGGGTCTACCGCGCGGTGGACGGGACGATCGCCCACTACCACCTGTACGCCATGCCGTCCGACGCGGCGGCCCGGGATCAGTGGAACACGCTGGACGTGCTGATCAAGGCCAAGTGCGGCTGGGCCGAAGGCATCGGCTCGAGCAGCGCACCCGACCGTGGCAACCCCTGGACCGGCTCGGAGTACCGCGGCCTGCACAGCACCGTGATGCTGGAGCGCCGGGGCACGTACATCGCCCTCCTCGACCTCTCCTCCGCGGAAGGCAAGGGCACCGACGGTCTCTTCGCCGCCGACCCCTGGCCGGGCGCGTGCATCAACGGGTCCCTCGGCCGGCTGGCCGCAGCTGACGCCCCCACCGGAAGTGCCCTGGCGGGCGGTTCGCCGTCCGCCCCCGCCGCCCCGACAGGGGGCAGCGCCTCCGGGGCGGGCGCCGACACGGCCGCGGACCCGTCCGCGGGCAAGGCCGGGCTGCCCGACCCGAACGCCACGAACCATTGCTGACGTGCCCACCGACAAGGAACCCGCACCCGTGTCCCAGATACGCATCCTCCGTTCCCGCGGGCTCGCCCTGCCCGCCGTCCTGCTGGCCGTCGTCCTGGGCGCCGCCGCGTGCGGCGGCCACGACGGCGGTACGAGCGACGACCGCGGCGGCGCCCCCGGGAAGGGCGCGTCCGCCGCGCCGGCCGGCGCCCGCGTCAACGTCACCCCGGCCGCCCACCGCACCGGCGTCGCCCCGGGCGCCCCGGTCACCGTGGCGGTCACCGGCGGGACGCTGGCGGCCGTGACCGTCACGCCCGACGGCCCGGCCTCCGACGGCGTGTCCCCGGTCGCGGTGACCGGCGCGCTGGACCAGGCCCGGCACACCTGGACCTCCGACCGCACCATGACGCCGGGGACCTCGTACACGGTGAAGGTCACCGCGGCCGACGCCGCGGGCCACCGGACGCAGACCACCAGCACCTTCGCCACCGCCGCCGCGGCCCGGGTCAACGGCGTCACCCCGACGCCGCTGAACCACGCGGTGGTCGGCGTGGGCCTGCCCGTCTCGCTGGCCTTCGACAAGCCGGTGGTCGACCGGGCCGCCGTCGAGCGGGCGCTGCGCATCACCACCAGCCCTCCGGTGCAGGGGAGTTGGGGTTGGCTGACCGATCCCACCACCGGCATCCAGCGGGTCGACTGGCGTCCGGACAACTACTGGAAGCCGGGCACGACCGTGACCCTGACCGCCAGGCTCAGCGGCATCGACACCGGCGGCGGCCGCTACCTGCGCCGCGACATCCACGACACCTTCCGCATCGGCACCGCCCGGATCTCGTACGCCGACCTGCGCGCGCACACCCTGCGGGTCACCGAGAACGGCCGCACGGTGAAGACGTTCAAGATCTCCGCCGGCCGGCCCGCCTACCCGACCTGGAACGGGCGGATGGTCGTGATGGAGAAGCAGTCCACGGTCCGGATGACCTCGGCGTCGGTGGCGATCGCCACCTCCAAGGACTCCGCGGACTTCTACGACGAGGACGTCAAGGACGCGGTGCGGATCACCACTTCGGGCACTTTCGTGCACGCGGCCCCCTGGAACGCGGCCGTGATGGGGGTCAGCAACGCCAGCCACGGCTGCATCGGCATGGACACCGCGGACGCCCGCTGGTTCTTCGACCGCGCCACCCGCGGCGACCTGGTGATCACCTCGGGTTCCACCCGGGCGACGGTCGACAAGGGCAACGGCTACGGGGAGTGGAACCTCAGCGTCGACCAGTGGCGTGCGCTGAGCGCGCTCGGATGACCGCGGTGAGAACCGGGTCCGACCAATAGCTGGACATCGGTGCCCAGTATGTGACCGACGGGTAGGCTCGGGCGCGTGCCCAAGCCCCTGAGCCTGCCCTTCGACCCCATCGCCCGCGCCGACGAGCTGTGGACCCGCCACTGGGGCGGCGTGCCGTCGATGAGCGCGATCACCTCGATCATGCGCGCCCAGCAGATCCTGCTGGGCCAGGTCGACGCGGTCGTCAAGCCGTACGGGCTGACCTTCGCCCGGTACGAGGCGCTGGTGCTGCTCACCTTCGCCAAGGGCGGCGAGCTGCCCATGTCCAAGATCGGCGAGCGCCTGATGGTGCACCCGACCTCGGTGACCAACACCGTCGACCGGCTGGTCGGCTCCGGGCTGGTGGCCAAGCGCCCCAACCCCAACGACGGCCGCGGCACCCTCGCCTCCATCACCGACAAGGGCCGCGAGATCGTCGAGTCCGCCACCCGTGACCTGATGGCCATGGACTTCGGCCTCAGCGTCTACGACGAGGAGGAGTGCGGGGAGATCTTCGCCCTGCTCAGGCCGCTGCGGATAGCCGCGGGGGATTTCGAGGGCTGACGCCCGAGCTCCCGCAGTGGCCGGCTGAGGCACGAGGCCGTCCGCGGAGGGAGTGAGCAGGAAGACCGAGCCTGGAAGGGGCGGGCTCCTCCCTTGTCCCTGGCGGGGGAGGGGTGACATCACGGGGCGAAACGGGGCCGGATAGGCTTCCGGCCATGAAATCCAGCGTGCTGACCCGCTACCGCGTGATGGCCTATGTGACGGGCGTGCTGCTGATCGCCCTCACCCTCGGCGTCATCGCCAAGTACGTGCTCGACATCAACGGCGCGGGCACCTTCACCACGGCCGTCGGCTTCGCCCACGGCTGGCTCTACGTCGTCTACCTGATCTTCGCCTTCGACCTGTGCTCCAAGGCGAAGTGGCCGATCGGCCGGATGGCCTGGGTGCTGCTCGCCGGCACCGTGCCCACCGCCGCCTTCTTCGTCGAGCGCCGCGTCACCCGTGAGCTGGCCCCGAAGGTCGTCGCGCAGGGCGCGGGGGAGCCGGTCAAGGCCGCCTGAGACCCGGCTCACTCACCCGGTGGGCCGTCTTCCCATCGACATTTACTAGGACGTCCAAGTAAATTCGAGGGTATGGACGCCCACGGCATCGAGACAGGCCGCCAGCGCTGGCAGGCACGCTACGACGCCGCGCGCAAGCGCGACGCGGACTTCACCACGCTCTCGGGCGACCCCGTGGAGCCGGTCTACGGTCCGCCACCGGGTGCCGACGTGCCCGGGTTCGAGCGGATCGGCTGGCCCGGGGAGTACCCGTTCACCCGGGGACTGCACGCCACCGGCTACCGGGGCCGCACCTGGACCATCCGGCAGTTCGCCGGCTTCGGCAACGCCGAGCAGACCAACGAGCGCTACAAGATGATCCTGGCGGCCGGCGGCGGCGGGCTGTCCGTCGCCTTCGACATGCCGACCCTGATGGGCCGCGACTCCGACGACGCCCGCTCGCTCGGCGAGGTCGGGCACTGCGGCGTCGCCATCGACTCGGCCGCCGACATGGAGGTCCTGTTCAAGGACATCCCGCTGGGCGACGTCACCACCTCGATGACGATCTCCGGCCCGGCGGTCCCGGTCTTCTGCATGTACCTGGTCGCCGCCGAGCGGCAGGGCGTCGACCCCGCGGTGCTCAACGGCACCCTGCAGACCGACATCTTCAAGGAGTACATCGCGCAGAAGGAGTGGCTCTTCGCGCCGGACCCGCACCTGCGGCTGATCGGCGACCTGATGGAGCACTGCGCGACGTCCATCCCGGCCTACAAGCCGCTGTCGGTCTCCGGTTACCACATCCGCGAGGCGGGGGCGACGGCCGCGCAGGAGCTGGCCTACACCCTCGCCGACGGCTTCGGCTACGTGGAGCTGGGCCTCAGCCGCGGCCTGGACGTCGACACCTTCGCGCCGGGCCTGTCGTTCTTCTTCGACGCGCACCTGGACTTCTTCGAGGAGATCGCCAAGTTCCGCGCCGCACGCCGGATCTGGGCCCGCTGGATGCGCGACGTGTACGGCGCCACCTCGGACAAGGCGCAGTGGCTGCGCTTCCACACCCAGACCGCCGGGGTCTCGCTCACCGCCCAGCAGCCGTACAACAACGTGGTGCGCACCGCCGTCGAGGCGCTGTCCGCGGTGCTCGGCGGCACCAACTCGCTGCACACCAACGCCCTGGACGAGACGCTGGCGCTGCCCAGCGAGCAGGCCGCGGAGATCGCGCTGCGCACCCAGCAGGTGCTGATGGAGGAGACCGGGGTGGCCAACGTGGCCGACCCGCTCGGCGGCTCCTGGTACATCGAGGCGCTCACCGACCGCATCGAGGCGGACGCGGAGAAGATCTTCGACCGGATCAAGGAGCTGGCCGCCAGGGCGGTGCCGAGCGGCGAGCACCCGATCGGCCCGATCACCTCCGGCATCCTGCGCGGCATCGAGGACGGCTACTTCACCGGAGAGATCGCCGAGTCCGCGTTCCGCTACCAGCGCTCCCTGGAGAAGGGCGAGAAGGGCGTGGTCGGCGTCAACCGGCACACCGGCTCGGTCACCGGCGACCTGGAGATCCTGCGGGTCAGCCATGAGGTGGAGCGCGAGCAGGTGCGGGTGCTGGCCGACCGCAGGGGGTCCCGGGACGACGCGGGCGTGCGCGCCGCGCTGGACGCGATGCTCGCCGCCGCGCGCGAGGGCCGCAACATGATCGCGCCGATGCTGGACGCGGTCCGCGCCGAGGCCACCCTCGGCGAGATCTGCGACGCGCTGCGGGAGGAGTGGGGCACCTACACCGAGCCCGCCAGGTTCTGACCGCACCACCCCGCGGCGGCCGCCTGGCCTCCGCGGGGTGGCCGGCTCCCGCCCCCGGCGGTCGCCGCCCGATCACCGCCGTGCACCACTGCTCGTACCCTCGTAGTCACTTAACCGGCCTCTCCAGGAAGGATTTTCGTGGCCCTCGAGGCGACCGTCGGCGACGACGGGATGATCTACATTCGCGAGTCGGAGCAGCCGGAGGTGGTGGCCGTGACCACCCCCGCCAAATGGGAGGCGTTCGTGAAGGGCGTCAAGGCGGGGGAGTTCGACCACTTCGTGGCGGGCGTCGAGGCCGACGCCTGAGCCGCACTACGGCGGCGGCAGGTGCAGCGCGCCGAGCCCGCCGACCAGGAGGCGGGCGAGCTGCCGCGCCCACTCCCGGTCGACGGGCCCGGAACTGACCATCACCCGGTGGACCACGGTCCCCGCGATGACGTCGAAGATCAGATCGTCGCGCGCCGGGTCGGCCACGCCGTCCGCCGCCAGCTCGCCGCGCTGCTGGGCCCGCTCGCGGCCGAGCAGCACCAGGTGCTTCTGGCGGTCGACGATCGCGTCGCGGATCCGCAGCCGCAGGGCCTCGTCATGGGTGGCCTCGGCGACCACCGCCATCAGTGCGGTCCTGGTCTCCGGCCGCTCGATCAGCTCGGCGAAGCGCAGCACCACGCCCTCGATGTCGGCGTCCAGGCTGCCCAGGTCCGGCAGCTCCAGCTGCTCCTCGAAGAGGGCCGCGATCGCGTCCACCACCAGCTCGTTCTTGCCCGCCCAGCGGCGGTAGAGGGTGGTCTTGGCCACGCCCGCCCTGGCCGCCACGTCCCCCAGCGCCAGCTGGCCCCAGCCCTGCTCGGCCAGCGCGTCGCGGGTGGCCTGGAGGATCGCCCGGTCCGCCGCGGCACTTCTCGGCCGCCCCGTGCGTTTGCCCCCACGTCCGGGTGGCGCGACGTCCGGGGCCGAGGTGTGGGGGTCCATGGACGGACCATACCGGCCGGTAGCTTCGCACGGAGTGACCGGCTTCATAGCTCCCTGCGAAGTGACCGGAGTCACACTCCACCTCCCCGCCGACCGGCTACCGACCAGTTACGCTACGACCCGTAGCGAAACCAGTGGCCTTCTCCCGGTCAAATTCACCCGGAAGAGGGAAGCGACGACCACGCGCGCGGATGGGGATCCGCGCACCGAACGCGCGACGACACACGGCGACGGCCCTCCCGGGCGCCCGCAAGCCGGCGGGGATCCGGGGTCTGTGCACGCTTTGCTCCACGAGGGGGGAGGATTGGCCTCATGCAGCCACGGAACATGTCCATGAGCGGTGTGGTCGACCTCGCCGCCCTGAAGGCGGCCGGTGAGGCCAAGGCGAAGGCCGAGCAGGCCAGGGCCCAGCGGCAGGAGGCCGGTGACACCGCCGCGTCCCCGCTCGTCATCGAGGTGACCGAGGAGACCTTCGAGAGCGATGTCCTGCAGCTCTCCGCCGAGGTCCCGGTCGTCATCAGCTTCTGGGCCGACCAGGCCGAGCAGAGCAAGCAGCTCAACGCCACCCTGGAGCGGCTGGCCGCCCAGTACCGCGGCCGCTTCGTGCTGGCCACCGCCGACGTCTACGCCAACCAGCTGCTCTTCCAGCAGTTCGGCGTGCAGGGCGTACCGGCGGTCTTCGCGGTCCTCGCCGGCCAGGCGATGCCGCTCTTCCAGGGCAGCGCGCCCGAGGACCAGATCACCGAGGTGCTCGACCAGCTGATCCTGGTGGCCGAGCAGCGGTTCGGCATCGTCGGCGCCGAGCTGGAGCCGGGTGTTGCCGAGCCGGCCGAGCCGGCGCCGGAGCGCCCCGCCACCCCGCAGGAGCTGGCCCTGTCCGCGGCGCACGCCGCGCTGGACGCCGGCGACCTGGGCGGCGCCATGCAGGCGTACAAGAACGTGCTGGCCGACGAGCCGGGCAACGTCGAGGCCAAGCTGGGCCTGGCGCAGGCCGAGTTGCTGAGCCGGGTGCAGGGCGCCGACCCGCAGGCGGTGCGCGCCGCGGCCGCCGACGCGCCGGGTGACGTGGCCGCGCAACTCGCGGCGGCCGACCTGGACCTGGTCGGTGGTCATGTCGAGGACGCCTTCGGGCGGCTGGTGGACGCCGTGCGGCGCACGGCTGGTGACGACCGGGACGCGGCCCGGGTGCGGCTGCTGGAGCTGTTCGAGGTGATCGGTCCCGACGACCCGCGGGTGATCGCGGCGCGCACGGCGCTGGCGCGGGTGCTCTTCTGACGTCCCGTCGGGTGCGCGGGCGGGCGCCGTTCTGCTCAGAGATTTAGCGACACGGCGACCGCTCTTTATCAAAACGTGACAGTGCGCGCCTGTTGTTACTTCAGGTAAGAAGCGCACCCGCCTTTGTTCGTCCATCACACGAGATGTCGGTTTTTCGCCGGGCGGAACCGCTCACTCAGTGTCACGTCACTCCCTGTGGCGATCATGGCTTGTCCACACTTCCGTTACTCGCTGGTAATGAACCCCCTTGTGCGCGGGCCGGGAATGGACCACGATCGGCCAAGCTCGGTCCGCAGCCACAGCCCGGCATCCAGTCGGCGCTCCGGTCGCGGGTCCCCGCCGAGCGGGGGTGCGCGACATGTGCCGCCACCCCGGGACAGGGGGGTCTCCGTCCGCTGGATGGAACCAGCCGGTTGGAGCCTGTCCCGCAGGTTGCGCGAGAGCGTGGCCAGTGGTTGTCGCTCGGGGGTGATCGCCGACGTTCGGACACCGCCGTCCGTGACTCCCCAGGGAGGGACGGCCCACCGCTCACCGGCGCTCTCCTTCCCGAGGACGTAGCACTTCTCCCATCCCAGGCCGGGCCCGAGAGAACCCGGCCGGAGATGTACGTCCGAGAAGGAGGAAGTATGGAGTCGCACGTTCGTGGCGGTACCAGATGGAAGCGGTTCGCCGTTGTCATGGTGCCGTCGGTTGCGGCCACGGCCGCGATAGGCGTGGCCCTGGCGCAGGGCGCGCTTGCCGCGTCCTTCAGCGTGTCCGGCCAGCAGTTCAAGGTCACCGCCGACACGCTGCACGGCGACGGGTTCGTCCAGTACGGCACCGTCGACGTGGAGCAGAACGGCACGCCGCACGCGGTGGCCGTCTCGGCGTTCACCGACGCCACCATCAAGGGCCTGTGCCAGTCGGTGGTCGTCCCGACGCCGATCGGCGACGTGACGCTCAAGCTGACGGCGGGCAATGGCAGCAAGACGGTCACCGCCAAGAACCTGTACATCGACCTTGACCAGTTGGACGCCGACGCGACGTTCCACAAGATCAACATCGGTGTCGCGGCCGGTGCCACCGACCCGAACTACGCGGCGGTGGAGGGCAAGGTCAAGGCCGGTGCCCCGAACACCTTCGCCCAGGAGGCGGAGTCGGCGGACCTCACCGGTGTGAAGCAGACCGCCTGGGCGACCAGCGCGGGCACGTTCAAACTGGCGGGCCTGAGCCTGCGCCTGCACAAGGGCTCCGGCCCCGGCGTCGAGTGCTACTAGGCACCGACTGAGTGGCAGCGGGCGAGCCGCGCGGGATGCGGCTCGCCCGGGCCACCGACGAACTTCTCCGCCATGCCAGTCCCAGGGAGCTGTTTTCCATGAGCGCCGAGTCGACAGGACTGCGTGCCCGCATCCGCTACGGCCGCCTGACGTTCCGCCACTGGCGGTGGGGCCGCCCGTTCTGGGCGGGCCTGCTGACCCTCGTGGCGGGCGTGCCGATCGCCTATTTCCCGTACGCGAACCTCACGCTCGGCCAGTTGACCGTGCGGATGGCGACCACCGCGGGCTCCGGCTCGCTGATCATCGGCGTCCTGCTGTTCGTGCTGGGCCTCACCATGTGGTTCCAGTCCGCGGTACGGATCTTCGCCGGTGTGGCCGCGATCCTGCTCGCCCTGGTCTCGCTCGTGGTCTCCAACTTCGGCGGCTTCCTGTTGGGCTTCCTGTGCGCGCTGCTCGGCGGCGCGCTGGCCGTCTCGTGGGCGCCGGGCACCCCGGCCGCCGACGAGCCGGGCGAGAAGGCGGAACTGCCCGACGGCGCCCCCGGCGCCGGCGACGACGGGTACGAGCCCGTCCCCGGGCTGACCGATGCGCCTGCCGTCCCCGCTCAGCCGGGCGACCCGTATGCGCAGCCCGAGCCGGTGCACGCGGGAGCGGGCACCGACGACGAGACCATCGAGAAGAACGGGAGGCACCGTGCTGGGTGACGCTGCTCAGCCGGCCGAGAGCGACGGTTCCCGCAACAGGGCCACTTCGGGTCCGCGCCACGCGGCGCCCCGCAAGTCGCTGCTGACCAAGCTGCACGTGCCCGCGGGGAAGGCGGTGGCGCTCGCCGCGATGCCCACGGCGGTGCTGATGGGCATGGGGTTCACGCCGCACTTCGCGCAGGCCGACGAGATGCCCAAGAGCCCGTTCAAGCCGGGCCCGTGCGTCAGCCAGCCGGACACCCCGTCGACCTCGTCCACGGCCAAGGACAGCACCAAGGCGACGACGAAGCCGAAGACCGGCACGACCGCGAAGTCCGGCGGCACGGCGGCGAAGCCCAAGCCGACGTCGTCGCCCACGCCTTCGCCGACCGCGTCGGCCGACCCGGTCGCCAAGACGCCGGAGAAGTCGACCGCGACCACTGCCCCGGCGACGCCCAAGCCGTCGCCGAGCCCCACGGCGTCCACCGACCCGCTGGACCCGCTGGGCCTGGGCAAGCTGCTCGGCGGTCTGCTCGGCACCAACCCCACGCCGTCGCCGACGCCCACCACCGCGTCGCCGTCGCCGTCGCCGAGCACCACGGCGACACCGAAGCCGTCGGCCAGTCCGAGCGCGACGCCGTCCAAGCCCGCGGCGGACAGCGGCGTCACGGGGACCGTCAAGAAGGTCGTCGGCGGCACCACGGACACGCTCAAGAAGGCCACCAAGGGCCTGACGGACCCCGCCAAGACAACAGGGTCGGACAGCGCCTCCAAGGCCGCCACAACGCCTCTGGACGGCTCCCAGGGCTACCCGTGCCCGACGTACGACGCCAAGGCGCTCGCCGACGCCACGACCGAGGGCGGCATACCCCTGCTGCCGGACGCGCCGTTCACCCTGAAGACCACCAAGCTCACGCTGCACGGCCTGAACTACGACGGCATCGTCCAGGTCCGCACCTGGAGCGGCCAGACCAAGGACGTCCTGAAGTTCACCGCCACCGGGATCGACATCAAGGACCTGTGGCAGATCGTCGAGGCTCCCGGTGGCGGCCACACCTGGGTCAAGTCCCGGGCCGGCTCCACCTCGACCTTCACGGGCGGGACGGTCACCCTCTACACCGAGTCGCTCAGCGGCAACCTGCTCGGTCTGATCCCGGTGACGTTCACCCCGAAGGCGCCGCCGCCGCTGACCCTGCCGGAGCTGTTCTTCACCAACGCCACGGTCGTCAACGCCGGCCAGTTCGGCGGCGATCTGCACGTCCCCGGCATGCAGGTGCTGCCCGGCCAGTCCTGACCGTCCGGCCCCGACCGGGCCGGACGCCGGAGCGCGACGCGCGAACGCCGCGCGGCCCGTACCCCGTTGGGGGTGCGGACCGCGCGGCGTTCTGCTGTGCGGGTGCGTGCGTTCCGGGCCGGGCCGTGCGTTCTGCTGTGCGGGCCGGTGTGAGCCGGTGTCAGCAGGCGTCAGCCGGTGACGTCGCCGAGGTGGTGCACGCGCACCAGGTTGGTGGTGCCGGGCACGCCGGGGGGCGAGCCGGCGGTGATGATGACCGTGTCGCCGGGGGCGTAGTCGGAGAGCTTGAGCATCTCCTGGTCCACCTGCTCCACCATCGCGTCGGTGGTGCCGACGTGCTCCATCACCACGGACTCCACGCCCCAGGTCAGCGCGAGCTGGTTGCGGGTCGCCGGGTCGGTGGTGAAGGCCAGGATCGGCGCCGGCACGCGATAGCGGGCCAGCCGGCGGGCGGTGTCACCGGACTTGGTGAAGGCCACCAGCGTCCTGGCGTCCAGGAAGTCGGCCAGCTCGGCGGCGGCACGGGCCACCGCGCCGCCCTGGGTGCGCGGCTTCTTGCCGGGCGCCAGCGGCTGCAGGCCGCGGCACAGCAGCTCCTCCTCGGCGGCCTCGACGATGCGCGACATCGTCTTGACCGTCTCGATCGGGTACTTGCCGACCGAGGACTCGGCGGACAGCATCACCGCGTCCGCGCCGTCCAGGATCGCGTTGGCCACGTCGGACGCCTCGGCGCGGGTGGGACGGGAGTTGGTGATCATCGACTCCATCATCTGGGTCGCCACGATCACCGGCTTGGCGTTGCGCCGGCACAGCTCGACCAGGCGCTTCTGCACCAGCGGCACCTGCTCCAGCGGGTACTCCACCGCCAGGTCGCCGCGGGCGACCATCACGGCGTCGAACGCCATGACGACGTCCTCCATGTTGTGCACCGCCTGCGGCTTCTCCACCTTGGCGATGACCGGGACCCGGCGGCCTTCCTCGTCCATCACCCGGTGCACGTCGCGGACGTCCTTGGCGTCGCGGACGAAGGACAGCGCGACCATGTCGACGCCCATCTGCAGCGCGAACCGCAGGTCGTCGATGTCCTTCTCGGACAGCGCCGGCACGTTCACCGCCGCGCCCGGCAGGTTGATGCCCTTGTGGTCGGAGATCACGCCGCCCTCGACGACCAGGCAGCGCACCCGCTGGCCGTGGACCTCGATGACGCGCAGCGCCACGTTGCCGTCGTTGATGAGGATCGGGTCGCCCTGGGAGACGTCCCCGGGCAGGCCCTTGTAGGTCGTGCCGCACTCGGACTTGTCGCCCGGCACGTCCTCGGTGGTGATGGTGAACTCGTCGCCCGCGACGAGCTCCACCGGTCCGTCGGCGAACTTGGCCAAGCGGATCTTCGGGCCCTGGAGGTCGGCGAGGACGCCGACCGCCCGGCCGGTCTCCGCCGCGACCTTGCGGACACGCTGGTAGCGCTCCTGGTGCTCGGCGTGGCTGCCGTGGCTGAAGTTGAAGCGGGCCACGTTCATGCCTGCCTCGACCAGCGTCTTCAGCTGGTCGTAGGAGTCGACGGCGGGGCCCAGGGTACAGACGATCTTGGCTCGGCGCATGGGCGCTATCCTATCGGTTTGTTCCGCTCCGGAATATTCCTGGGGCTCTGTGGTCGGTGGGACGGCCGACCGCCCTGCCCTGGTCGGCCCTCCCGGGGCGTGGTGCGGAGAGCCAGCTGGTAAGTATCCCGGGCGATCGCCAGCTCCTCGTCGGTGGGGACCACCGCGACCGCGACCGGGGACGTCGGGGTGGAGATCAGCCGCGGGCCGGAGGCCCGAACGGCGTTGCGCACCGAGTCCAGTTCGATGCCCAGCGCGCCCAGGCCGCTCAGCGCCGCCTCCCGCACCGCGGCGGAGTTCTCGCCCACCCCGGCGGTGAACACCACGGAGTCCACCCGGCCCAGCACCGCGGTGAACGCGCCCACGTAGCGGCGCAGCCGGTGCACGTACACGTCGAAGGCCAGCTGGGCGCGCTCGTCGCCCTCGGCCATCCGGCGGCCGATCTCCCGCATGTCGTTGGCGCCGCACAGGCCCAGCAGGCCCGACTCCTTGTTCAGCAGCTGGTCGATGGCGTCGGTGTCCAGGCCCGCCACCCGCTGCAGATGGACGATCACCCCCGGGTCGACGTCGCCGGACCGGGTGCCCATCACCAGGCCCTCCAGCGGCGTCAGTCCCATCGAGGTGTCCACGCACACCCCGCCGCGCACCGCGGACGCCGAGGCGCCGTTGCCCAGGTGCAGCACGATCACGTTGACGTCGGCGGGGGAGCGGCCGAGCAGTTCGGCCGCGGCGGCCGAGACGAAGGCGTGCGAGGTGCCGTGGAAGCCGTAGCGGCGGATGCCGTACCGGTCGGCGGTGCCCGCGTCGATCGCGTACCGGGCGGCGGCCTCCGGGATGGTCGCGTGGAAGGCGGTGTCGAAGACCGCCACCTGCGGCAGGTCCGGGCGCAGTGCGCGGGCGACCTCGATGCCCGTGATGTTGGCCGGGTTGTGCAGCGGCGCCAGCGGGACCAGCCGGCGGATCTCGTCGAGCACCTCGTCGGTGATCAGGGTGGGCTCGGTGAACCGGGTGCCGCCGTGCACCACCCGGTGCCCGACCGCGGCCAGCGCGGGGGAGTCCAGGCCCAGGCCGCGCTCTTTCAGCTCCCGGGCCACCTGGTCCAGTGCGGCCGTGTGGTCGGCGACCCCGCCCTCCTCGCCGATCCGCTCCACCAGGCCGGACGCGAGCCGGCTCTCGTCCGCCATGTCCAGCAGCTGGTACTTCACCGACGACGAGCCGGAGTTGAGCACCAGGACCCGCGTCGGCTCGCCGCCGTCCGTACCGCCCGTGCCGTTCACGCCTCCCCCTCCTGCGCCTGGATCGCGGTGATCGCGACCGTGTTCACGATGTCCTGCACCAGCGCGCCCCGGGACAGGTCGTTGACCGGTTTGCGCAGGCCCTGCAGGACCGGGCCGACGGCGACCGCGCCCGCGGAGCGCTGCACCGCCTTGTACGTGTTGTTGCCGGTGTTCAGGTCGGGGAAGATCAGCACCGTCGCCTGGCCGGCGACCGCCGAGCCCGGCAGCTTGGCGGCCGCCACCACCGGCGAGACCGCCGCGTCGTACTGGATCGGCCCCTCCACCAGCAGGTCGGGCCGGTGCTCGCGGACCAGCTCGGTGGCCGTGCGCACCTTGTCCACGTCGGCGCCGCTGCCCGAGGTGCCGGTGGAGTACGACAGCATGGCCACCCGCGGCTCCACGCCGAACCGGGCGGCGGTGGCCGCCGCCTGGATCGCGATGTCCGCCAGCTGCTCGGCGTCCGGGTCGGGGTTCACCGCGCAGTCGCCGTACACCAGGACCCGGTCGGCCAGGCACATGAAGAACACCGAGGAGACGATGGCCGCGTCCGGGCGGGTCTTGATGATCTCGAACGCCGGCCGGATGGTGGCCGCGGTGGAGTGCACCGCCCCGGAGACCATGCCGTCGGCCAGGCCCTCCTGCACCATCAGGGTGCCGAAGTACGAGACGTCGGCGACCACGTCGTAGGCCAGCTCGTAGGACACGCCCTTGTGCGCGCGGAGCTCGGCGTACCGGGTGGCGAACCGTTCCCGCAGCGGGGAGGTCTGCGGGTCGGTGATCACCAGGCCGGGGTCGTCCAGGGCGATGCCCAGGTCGCCGGCCTTCTTGCGGACCGCGTCCTCGTCGCCCAGCAGCGTCAGCTCGCACACCCCGCGGCGCAGCAGCACCTCGGCCGCGCGCAGGATCCGGTCCTCGGTGCCCTCCGGCAGCACGATCCGCCGCCGGTGGGTGCGGGCCCGCTCCAGCAGCGTGTGCTCGAACATCATCGGGGTGACCCGCTCCGAGCGGGACACCGACAGCCGGTCGGTCAGCTCGGCGGTGTCCACGTGCGTCTCGAACAGGCCGAGCGCGGTCTCCGCCTTGCGCGGCGTGCCCGCGCCGAGCTTGCCGTCCAGGCCGAACAGCTCGGCCGCGGTCGGGAACGAGCCGGTCGGCACCGCCAGCACCGGGGTGCCGGGCGCCAGCCGGTTGGCCAGCGCCAGGATGTCGGGGCCCGGCTTCTCGTCCAGCGTCAGCAGCACGCCGGCGATCGGCGGCGAGCCCGCGGAGTGCGCGGCCAGCGCGCCGATGATCAGGTCGGCGCGGTCGCCCGGGGTCACCACGACGCAGCCGGGGGTCAGCTTCGGCAGGAACGACGGCAGCATCGCCCCGCCGAAGACGAAGTCCAGCGCGTCCCTGGACAGGCCCGCGTCGTCGGCGAGCAGCACCTCGGCGCCGAGCGTCTCCACGATCTGCCGGACCGTGGGCGCGGCCAGCGCCGGGTCGTCGGGCAGCACGTAGACCGGCACCTGGACGGTCCGCCGCAGCTGGGCCGCGGTGTCCTCCGCCACGTCCGGGGCGACCCGGTTGGCGACCATCGCGATCACGTCGCAGCCGAGGTTGGTGTACGCGTGCAGCGCGTTGCGGACCTCGGCCACCACCGCGTCCGCGCTCTGGTTCCGGCCGCCGATCACCGGCAGCACCGAGGCCCCGCACTCGTTGGCCAGCCGGGCGTTGACGCCCAGCTCGGCCGGCAGGTTGGTCTCCGCGAAGTCGGAGCCGAGGATCAGCACCGTGCCGTAGTCCTCGGCCACCCGCAGGTAGCCCTCGACCAGCCGGGCGGTCAGCGCGCCCTGCCCCTCCTCGGCCTGGAGCGCCGCGGCCTCCTCGTAGCCCATGCCGAAGACCGTCGCCGGATCCTGGGTCAGCCGGTAGCGGCTGCGCAGCAGCTCGAAGATCCGGTCCGGGGTGTCGTGCACCAGCGGGCGGTAGATCCCGACGCGGTCCACCTGCCGGGTGAGCAGCTCCATCACCCCCAGCTCCACGACCTGGCGGCCGTCACCGCGGCCGACCCCCGTCACGTAGACGCTGCGCGTCACCTGCACTCCTGTTCTCCCGAGGCGCCCCAACGGCCGGGTCGCCCGCTCTCCCCGCGTGTCGGTCGCACGCCACGCCCCCCCGACCGCGCGCACACACCCACGACGCTAGCGCCCCCGTCCCGGCGGCGCCCGACGAGGGGCGGGCCGCCGTCCGGGTGCGGGCTCCCGGCCTTCCCCGCACAGTGCACGTAGGGTGAACGCAGCGGAGAAGGAGGGTGGTGCGGTGGAGATCCTCGCGACCGGAGTGCAGCGCGACGAGCGGCCCCTGCTGGAGCGCGCGTTCACGCCACGCCATGACGTCCGCTGCCTGGAGACGACCCTCACCGCCGACACGCTGCCGCTGGCCGCGGGGTACGAGGCGGTCTCCACCAGCGTCAACGCGGTGCTGGACGCGCCCGTGCTGGAGAGCCTGGTCCGCGGCGGCACCCGGCTGATCACCCAGCGCTCGACCGGCTACAACAACATCGACCTGGACCACGCCGAGCGGCTGGGCCTGACCGTGGCCCGGGTCGCCGAGTACTCTCCGTACGCGGTCGCCGAGTTCGCCTGGACGCTGGCGTCGGCCCTCAACCGGCGGATCGTGCGGGCCGCCGGCCGCACCCGCGACTTCGACTTCCGGCTCGACGGCCTGCTCGGCCGGGACTTCCACGGCCGCACCGCCGGCATCATCGGCACCGGCCGGATCGGCACCGCGGTGACCTCGATCGCCCGCGGCTACGGCATGCGGCTGCTCGGCTGGGACATCACCGCCAACCCGGAGTGCGTCGAGCTGGGCATGGAGTACGTCGAGCTGGACAGGCTCTGCCGGGAAGCCGACGTGATCACCCTGCACGTGCCGCTGATGCCGTCCACCCACCACATCATCGGCGCCCGGCGGCTGACCGAGATGAAGGACGACGTGGTGCTGGTCAACACCAGCCGCGGCGCCCTGATCGACTCCGGCGCCCTGGTGGACGCGCTGCGCCAGGGGCGGCTCGGCGGGGTGGGCCTGGACGTGTACGAGGAGGAGGCCGGGATCTTCTTCTACGACAAGTCCCTGGAGGTCATGACCGACGACGTCCTGGCCCGGCTGATGACCTTCGGCAACGTGCTGGTCACCTCCCACCAGGCGTACTACACGGTGGACGCGGTCGAGCAGATCGTCGCCGCCACCGTCCGCAATGTGGACGATTATCTCGCCGGGCGGATCACGGAGTGCACGCTGGTCCCGAAGTCGCCCTGACCGGCCGACCGGTCCAGGGTTCGCCCGACCCCCTGTACGGATCCTCTGGAGACGAAGTCCCATGCGTATCGGAGTCCTCACCGCCGGCGGCGACTGCCCCGGGCTCAACGCCGTCATCCGGTCCGTCGTGCACCGTGCGCTGACCGGCCACGGGGACGAGGTGATCGGTTTCGAGGACGGCTTCGTCGGCCTGCTGGAGGGCCGGTTCCGGCCGCTGGACCTCAACTCGGTGAGCGGCATCCTGGCCCGCGGCGGCACCGTGCTCGGCTCGGCCCGGCTGGAGCGCGCCCGGCTGCGCGAGGCCGCCGACAACGCCCAGGACCTGTCCGCCCAGTACGGCCTGGACGTGCTCATCCCGATCGGCGGCGAGGGCACGCTGACCGCCGCGCGGATGCTCTCCGAGGCGGGGATGCCGGTCGTCGGGGTGCCCAAGACCATCGACAACGACATCAACGGCACCGACCGGACCTTCGGCTTCGACACCGCCGTCACCGTGGCGACCGAGGCGATCGACCGGCTGAAGACCACCGCGGAGTCCCACCAGCGGGTCATGGTGGTGGAGGTGATGGGCCGGCACGCCGGCTGGATCGCGCTGGAGGCGGGCATGGCCGGCGGCGCCCACGCCATCTGCGTGCCCGAGAGGCCCTTCGACCCGGCCGACCTGGTGGGCGTGGTCGAGGAGCGCTTCGCCCGCGGAAAGAAGTTCGCGGTGGTCTGCGTGGCCGAGGGCGCGCACCCGGCGAAGGACACCATGGACTACGGGGTCGGCGAGATCGACAAGTACGGCCACGAGCGGTTCGCCGGCATCGGTACCACCCTCGCCCGGGAGCTGGAGGCGCGGATGGGCAAGGAGGCCCGGCCGGTCATCCTCGGCCACGTCCAGCGCGGCGGCGTGCCCACCGCCTACGACCGGGTGCTGGCCACCCGCTTCGGCTGGCACGCCGTGGAGGCCGCCCACGAGGGCGCGTTCGGCCACATGACCGCCCTGCACGGCACCCGCATCGCGATGGTCCCGCTGGCCGACGCCGTCACCCACCTCAAGACCGTGCCCGAGGACCGCATGGAGGAGGCCGAGTCGGTCTTCTGAGCCGGGCCTCCCGGGCGCGGTCGCCGGACCCGCCGTCCGCTCAGCCGGACCGTCGGCGGCGTGCGGGAGGCGGAGCCGGTCGTGGTGAACGGCTCCGCCTCGCCCGGGACTTCCGCCGGGTCAGCCGGTGTAGGTGGCCAGGGCCTTGGTGAAGTCGTACGTGCCCTGGCTGATGCCGCTGCAGGTGTCGCCCGCGGACTGGCCGGAGGGGCACGTGCGGTCGCGGTTCAGCGCCCAGAACGACACCCGCGCCAGGTGGTGGGACTTGGCGTAGGAGATGATCGCTTTGAAGTTCGACAGCGACACCGTCTCGCCGCTGCTGTCGGTCCTGCCGTTCATCGAGGACAGGCCCACCTTGCGGTAGGCGGCGTCGGACGACAGGTGGTACGCGCTCGCCACCGCGTTCTTCAGGCCGTCGACCGCGGTCCTGGTGGTGGCCAGCATGTCCGTGGAGCCCTGGTCGTAGTCGAACGGCATGACCGCCCAGGCGTCGATGTTCAGCCCGGCCGCGGCGCCCTTCTTGATCAGGTCCTTGCCGGCCGCGTCCGGGCCGGTCGGAGTGGTGCCGAAGGTGACGTAGATCTTCAGCGAGGCGTTCTTGGCGCGGACGGTCTTCAGCGCGTCCACCACGCGCTGCCGCACCGTGGACGAGCTGAACTCGCCCGCCTCGATGTCGACGTCGATGGACTTGAGCTGGTAGGCGTTGATCACCTTCTGGTAGGCACCGGCCAACGCGGACGCCGAACTGCACTTCTGGCCCAGCTTGTTGCCGCTGTAGCCGCCGAACGAGACGGTCACGTCGCCGCCCGCGGCGCGGATCTTGCCGATCGTGGACTGGTCGGTGCCGCCGGTCAGCGCACGCGAGCCGTCCCACTTCGGGTTGCAGCCGCCGTCGGAGAGGACGAACGCCATCGTGAACTGCTTGATGCCGGTGGCCGACATCACGGACGTCGCGGACGGCGGGTTGCCCCAGCCGAGGTAGAGGTACGGCGCGGCGATGCCGCTGGGCAGCGCCGCGGCCGGCTGGACGGTCGCCGGCTGCGCGGCGCCCGCGCTGTTCGCCGCGGCCGGCTGGACGGTCGCCGGCTGCGCGGCGCCGGCGCTGTTCGCCGCGGCCGTCGCGCCCAGGGCGACGGCGGCGGTCAGGCCGGTGGCGGCGGCGAGTGCGGTCCTGCGGGCACGGCGGTCGGTGAACAGGCGCATGGGGGGGACTCCTTGTGCCGGAGGGGGAGGGGGAAGGAGCGGGATGCGGGCGCCTCGAAGGGCGTGGCGGGAACGCTAGTGGCCTCCGGCGCGGCCCGGCAAGAGGTTGGTTAGGAAAGTTTCCTGTTTTCTGACGGGGATGCCGGCGGAGGCGGTCCGGCCCGGGCTGCGGCGCCGGGCGCGAGGCGGACCGCGGATGGTCCTCCGGGCGAACGATCCCTCGGCTGCGGTGAGTTGACGTCCCGTCGGCCGCACCGCTCCGCGCCCTCTTCCGCGTCACCGCCCGCCGCGTCAGCGCTGCCGGCCGCGGCTCACCGCCCGCGCCGGATCGCCGGTACGAATCCTGGACGCTTCCGTCGCAGAACCGTCACACAACCGGACACAACGGGTTGCCGTGATCGGCGGTCCAACTGTGCGTGAGGGGCCCGACCAGTCGCCTCCACCGGGCGCGGCCGACCGGCCGCGGCACCACGCATCCAGGGGGGATCCGTTGAACACCACCGTACGCACCGCCCGTTCGTCCGCCGCCGCGGCAGGAGGCGCGCTCCTGCTCGCCGCCGCCGCGGCCGTCCTCGCACCGGCCGCCACGGCCGCGCCCGCCGACTCCGGGCCGGCCTCGCTGGCGGTGTCCTCCGCCGCGCCCAAGGAGATCGGATTCGCCGGCCTGCCGGTCGACTTCACCACCAAGGTCACCAACGTCGGCGTGTACGACACCAGTTTCGCGTGGCTGCACTACCGCATCGACTCCGGCACCGGCGTGGAGCCCAACGCCGTCAGCCTGGAGTACCGGCTCAGCGGCAGCGTGTGGAAGAAGGTCCCGCTGTCCTTCGCCGACGGGGTGTTCTCCGGTGACGTGCCCGAGAGCTTCCCGCTCGCCTCCGGCAAGTCCCGCACCGTGCAGATGCGCCTCGGCCTGCCCATGGGCACGCCGCACAACGGCGACAGCAACGGCGGCACCGACCGCCTGAAGATGACCACGCTGGTGACCTCCGGCGCGTCGGGCGCCGCCACCGGCGAGGACGTCGACACCGTCAAGGTCGACGGCCTGGACGTCACGCTGTCCGGTGTGCCCCGCACCGCGATCGCCGGCGGGCCCGGCGTGACCTTCAAGGCCACCGTCGCCAACCCGAGCGCCTCGGCGTATGCGAACCTCACCGACGTGCTGTTCACCAACCGCCACACCACCGTCGAGGTACTGCGCTCCGGCCGGTGGACCGAACTGCCGCACATCACCGCCGGCAACGAGCCCGACGTGTACGGGTACGACATCATCGGCAAGGACGCCTCCCTGGCGCCGCACAGCCGCACGACCGTCACCGTCCGCCTGACCTACCGCGAGGACGCGCCCACGGGGACCACCACCGTGAACCCGTGCGCGATCATCAACGAAGCGAAGCCGTTCCTCGGCACGGCCGAGTGCGGGGCGTTCGCCTCGATCACGGTGAAGGCGCACGGCTCCGGCGGATCCACGCCGACCCCGACCGCCACCCCGACGCCCACGCCCTCGTCCACCACGACCGGCGCGACGACGGGCGGCAGCACCACCGGCACCACGACGGGTGCCACCACCTCCGGGACGTCCGGGACGTCGGGGGCGCCCACGCAGCTCGCCCACACCGGCAGCGACGGGACGTCGACGACCGCCGCGGCGGCGGCCGCCCTGGTCATCGCCGGCGGGGCCACGATCGGCTACGTCGGGCTGCGCCGCCGCCGCGGCTGACCTCACGCCAAGTCCCCTGCCGGACAACGGACATGAAGGTGGTCCCGCCGCGGTCGTGCGGCAGGACCACCCCGTCCGTTCCGGCCGGCGTCAGGCCAGCGGCGCCAGCCACACCGTCGCCAGCGGCGGCAGCGTCAGCCCGATGCTGTGCCGGCGGCCGTGCCACGGCGTCGGCTCGGTCTTCAGCGCGCCGTCCACCGGGACGCCGCTACCGCCGAACCGCTCGTCGTCGGTGTTGAGCACCGGCGTCCACACGGTGTGGGCGAGCGACTCGGGGATGCCGAGCCGGTAGTCCTGCCGCACCACCGGCGAGAAGTGGCTGACGCACAGCAGCGGTTTGCCGTCGGTGCCGTAGCGCAGGAACGAGAAGGCGTTGTCCTCCGCCGCGCCGCCGTCGATCCACTCGAAGCCGCCCTGGTCGGTGTCCCGCTGCCACAGCGCGGGCGTCGCCGTGTACACCGTGTTCAGCTCGCGCACCAGGTCCCGCACCCCGCGGTGGTCGCCCGCCGCCGAGTAGGCCGGGTCGACCAGCCACCAGTCCGGGCCGCTTTCGTGCGACCACTCGCCGCCCTGCGCGAACTCCTGCCCCATGAAGAGCAGTTGCTTGCCCGGGTGGGCCCACATGAAGCCCAGGTAGGCGCGGTGGTTCGCCCGCTGCTGCCACCAGTCGCCGGGCATCTTGCTGACCAGCGCCTGCTTGCCGTGCACCACCTCGTCGTGCGAGATCGGCAGCACGTAGTTCTCGCTGTACGCGTACACCATCGAGAACGTCATCTCGTTGTGGTGGTACTTGCGGTGCACCGGCTCGTGGGCGACGTAGCCCAGCGAGTCGTGCATCCAGCCCATGTTCCACTTCAGGCCGAAGCCGAGGCCGCCGAAGCCGGTGTGACCCACGAGGTGGGTGGCGCGGGTGACGCCGTCCCACGCGGTGGACTCCTCCGCGATCGTCACCACGCCCGGGCAGCGCCGATACACCGTGGCGTTCATCTCCTGCAGGAACGCCACCGCGTCCAGGTTCTCCCGGCCGCCGTACACGTTCGGCAGCCAGTCGCCGCCCTCCCGCGAGTAGTCCAGGTACAGCATGGACGCCACCGCGTCGACCCGCAGGCCGTCGATGTGGAACTCCTCGCACCAGTACACGGCGTTGGCGACCAGGAAGTTGCGCACCTCGGTGCGGCCGAAGTCGAACTCCAGGGTGCCCCAGTCGGGATGCTCGGCCCGCCGCGGGTCGCCGGGCTCGTAGAGCGGCTCGCCGTCGAACCTGGCCAGCGCCCAGTCGTCCTTGGGGAAGTGCGCCGGGACCCAGTCCATGATCACGCCGATGCCGGCCCGGTGCAGCGCGTCCACCAGGTACCGGAAGTCGTCGGGCGTGCCCAGCCGGGGCATCGGCGCGTAGTACGAGGTGACCTGGTAGCCCCACGAGCCGCTGAACGGGTGCCCGGCGACCGGCATCAGCTCCACGTGCGTGAAGCCCAGGTCCTTGACGTACGCGGGCAGTTGCTCGGCCAGCTCGCGGTAGCCGACGCCCGGCCGCCACGACGGCAGGTGCACCTCGTACACCGAGAACGGCGCGCGGTGCACGGGCACGTCGCCGCGGTGCGCCATCCACTCCTCGTCGCGCCAGGAGTAGTCGGACTCGGTGACGATCGAGGCGGTGTTCGGCGGGACCTCGGCGGCCCGCGCCATCGGGTCGGCCTTCAGCTGCCGGGAGCCGTCCCGCCGGGTGATCTCGAACTTGTACGCGGTGCCGGGGCCCACACCCGGCAGGAACAGCTCCCACACGCCGGACGCGCCGAGCGAGCGCATCGGGAACGCGCTGCCGTCCCAGAACGTGAAGTCCGCGGCGACCCGCACCCCCTGGGCGTTCGGTGCCCACACCGCGAACCGCGTCCCCGCCACGCCGCCGTGCGTCATCGGCTGCGAGCCGAGCGCCTTCCACAGCTCCTCGTGCCGGCCCTCCCGGATCAGGTGCAGGTCCAGCTCGCCGAGCGCGGGGAGGAAGCGGTACGGGTCGTCCACCACCTGCTCGGGGCCGTCGTACACCACCGCGAGCCGGTACTCCGGGACGTCGGCGAGCGGTGCGAGCGCGGAGAACAGGCCGTCGCCCTCCGCGTCCAGTTCGATGCGGCGGTCGTCCACCAGCACGGCCACGCACCGCGCGAAGGGCCGCAGCACGCGGAAGCGGACGCCGCCGGGTTCGCGGTGCGCGCCGAGCAGGGCGTGCGGGTCGTGGTGGGCGCCGTTGAGCAGGCGCCAGCGCTCGCCCGGGTCCAGGCCGGTGGCCTGCGGCCGGCTTGGCGCGGTCTTCCCCTGGGCGCCGGCGCCGTTCTTTCCGTTCTTGCCGGCCTTCGCGGCCTCGGCGCTCTTCGTGCTCTTCGTGCTCGGGGCGTCCTTGGCCTCCTTGGTCTCCTTGGCCTTCTTCGCTTCCTCGGCGACCTTGGCGACCGTGGTGTCCTCGGCCGCGGGCCGGTCCGCCGTCCTGCTCGTGGACGTGCCGCGCTCCGGGGACTGCGGGGCCGTGCCCGAGGCCGCGGGGTGCGGCGTGGACACGTCGTAGCCGCGCGCAGCGGCCTCAGGGGTGGCGCCCTTCGGCGCTCGGCCGTTCGGTGTCTCTTCACTGCGCGGGCTCACGGTCGGCCTCTCCTCGAAGTTGGCGGGGTCTTCTGCGAAGTGCGGTTCGCCCTGGCCGGGCTGGGGTTGCCGTGATGCGGGCCCACGGTTCGCCCTGGCCGGGCCTGGGGTTTGCCGTGGTGCGGGCCCACGGTTCGCCCCTGCACGGGCGAAGGGCAACCATCAGGGGCGCGGGGAACTGCGCGCGCAACCGGCCACCGGCCGGTGGTCCGGGACGGACCGATCAGCCCCTTCGGGCCGGTGACGACCCGCCACGCCCCGCGGGCTGGTCGCGCAGTTCCCCGCGCCCCTGACGGGGCACGTCCTGCCGGGCCGGGGTGCGGTGCCGGCCCCTGCGCCGCGCGGGCTGGTCGCGCAGTTCCCCGCGCCCCTGGCGGGGCGGGGTGCGTTGCCGGGCCCGTGCCGCCCCGCGAGGCATCGCGGCCGTCGCACGGCCGGTGGGTGGCCGGGCGCGCCGATCGGGCGGGGGACGCGGCACCCGGAACGACTCCGGGGGTCACGGTGTGCTCGCCAGGCGGGCCAGGGCGGAGAGGGGGATGGGGAGCCACGCGGGGCGGTGGCGGGCCTCGTAGCGCGCCTCGTACACCGCCTTGTCGGTCTCGAAGGCCCGTATCAGGACGGGCTGGTCCCGCGGGTCCAGGCCGGCGACCTCCGCGTAACCGGAGCAGAAGGCGTCGCGGTGCCGGTCCGCCCAGGGGCCGTTCCCGCTGTGGTGGGCGGCGTAGTCGAACGACCGCAGCATCCCGGCCACGTCCTGGACCGGCGGTGCCGGCCTGCGGCGCTCGGCCAGCGGCCGGGCCGGCTCGCCCTCGAAGTCGATCAGCACCCACTCGCCGTCGGCCCGGCGCAGCGCCTGCCCCAGGTGCAGGTCGCCGTGGATGCGCTGGGCGATGACGTCGCCGCCGGCCCCGCCCGCGCCCATCTTCGCCAGGTCGTCGAACGCGGCCCGCAGCGCGCCCGCGTACGGCCGTACCGCCGGCACCTCGGCCGCCGCCTCGTCCAGCCGCCGGGCCATGCCCGCGGCGATACGTTCCAGCGCGCCGCCGCCCAGCGTCCGCGCCGGCAGCGCGGCGGCCAGCGAGGCATGCACCTCCGCGGTGGCCCGGCCGAGCGCCGCGGCCTCGGGACGGAAGTCGCCGTCCTCGGCGACCGAGGCCAGGGCCAGCGCCCACCCGTCCTCGGACCCCGGCAGGAACCGCTGGAGCACGCCCAGGGTGACCGGCTCGCCCGCGGACGGCCCGCGCGGGTCGTCCGCCTCGAACCAGGCGACGGGTTCGGCCACCCGGGTGGATCCGGCCCGGGCCAGCGCCAGGGACAGTTCGAGGTCCGGGTTGGTGCCGGGGGAGACCCGGCGGAACAGCTTGAGGATGTAGGCGTCCCCGTAGACCACCGAGGTGTTCGACTGCTCGGCGGTGGACACCCGCGGCGCCAGCCCCGGCGGGAACGCGGCCTGCGGCTCGGTGGTGAACCGCAGCCGCCCGCTGCGGCCCGGCAGCCGCAGTCGCTCCAGCAGGAGCGCGGCCAGCCGCGGGTCGTGCGGGGCGTCGTACAGGGTCAGCCCGTCGTACGGGCCGCCCACCGCGGGGCCCAGGGCGGCGCGGACCAGCGCCGGCGGCAGCAGCGGATGGGCGCCCAGCAGCAGCTGGTAGCAGTCGGCCGGCCGGCCGGGCTGCTCCACGTCGACGAGCAGGTGGAGCAGGCCCAGCGGGCCGAGGCGACCGCCGGGCGGCACCAGTTCCGTCGCGGCGGCCAGGCGGAACTCGCCGACCGGCAGCCCCTTCCCGGCGAACCACCGCTGCCGGGGCAGCCAGCTGCGCAACAGGGGATCGAGCGAGCGCAGCAGGCCCGGCACCAGGTCGCGCCCAGGGGCGGTCGGTGCGGGAGGGGTGGACGGAACACGGGTCCAGGAGCTGTCCGACATGACGTCCTTTCCCCGGGGAGTCGCGCACCCGGCCGCTACGGCGAACGGCGGGGGCGCCAGCCTCCCGGATCACGGGTTCGGGCTGTCCGGCGACACGTGGAGCCTGCCCCGGGCGGGTGACAGGAAACCGCCGTACGGGCTGCTGCGGGATTACTGCTGGATATGTACGGATACTGCCAAAGGTGCGTCAAGGCCGCACCTCGGGAGGGGCCTTGGCCACGGCCTCACGCGGTCCGCGCGGAGTCCGCAGGTCACCGCGGGGGCCGGCGGCTCGCGGCACGGCCGGCCCCCCGACGTCACGACGGGTCGCGCCGCAGCCGGAACCAGTAGAAGCCGTGCCCCGCGAGGGTGAGCAGGTACGGCAGCTGGCCGATCGCGGGGAAGCGCACCCCGCCGATCAGCTCCACCGGATGGCGGCCCCGGAACTGCCGCAGGTCCAGCTCGGTGGGCTGGGCGAACCGGGAGAAGTTGTTCACGCACAGCACCAGGTCGTCGCCGTCCTCCCGCAGGAAGGCCAGCACCGCCGGGTTGCTCGACGGCAGCTCGGTGAACGAGCCGACGCCGAAGGCACGGTTCTGCTTGCGGATCTCGATCATCCGCCGGGTCCAGTGCAGCAGTGAGCTGGGCGAGCTCATCTGCGCCTCGACGTTGGTGACCTGGTAGCCGAAGACCGGGTCCATGATCGTCGGCAGGAACAGCCGGCCGGGGTCGGACGAGGAGAAGCCGGCGTTGCGGTCGGGCGTCCACTGCATGGGGGTGCGCACGCCGTCCCGGTCGCCGAGCCAGATGTTGTCGCCCATGCCGATCTCGTCGCCGTAGTACAGCACCGGCGAGCCGGGCAGCGACAGCAGCAGCGCGGTGAACAGCTCGATCTGGTTGCGGTCGTTGTCCAGCAGCGGGGCGAGCCGGCGGCGGATGCCGATGTTGGCCCGCATCCGCGGGTCCTTGGCGTACTCCGCGTACATGTAGTCGCGTTCCTCGTCGGTCACCATCTCGAGGGTCAGCTCGTCGTGGTTCCGCAGGAAGATGCCCCACTGGCAGCCGGACGGGATCGCCGGGGTCTTGGCGAGCACCTCGGACACCGGGTAGCGGGACTCGCGGCGCACCGCCATGAAGATCCGCGGCATCACCGGGAAGTGGAACGCCATGTGGCACTCGTCGCCGCCGGCCGCGTAGTCGCCGAAGTAGTCGACGACGTCCTCGGGCCACTGGTTGGCCTCGGCGAGCAGCACGGTGTCCGGGTAGTGCGCGTCGATCTCCTCCCGCACCCGCTTGAGGAACCGGTGGGTGCGCGGCAGGTTCTCGCAGTTGGTGCCCTCCTCCTGGTAGAGGTACGGGACCGCGTCGAGCCGGAAGCCGTCGATGCCCAGGTCCAGCCAGAACCGCAGGGCGGCCAGGATCTCCTCCTGCACCTGCGGGTTCTCGTAGTTCAGGTCCGGCTGGTGGGCGAAGAACCGGTGCCAGTAGTACTGCTTGCGCACCGGGTCGAAGGTCCAGTTCGACGTCTCGGTGTCGACGAAGATGATCCGGGCGTCGGGGAACTGCTTGTCGTCGTCCGCCCAGGTGTAGTAGTCGCCGTAGGGCCCCTCCGGATCGGCACGGGAGGCCTGGAACCACGGGTGCTGGTCGCTGGTGTGGTTCATGACGAAGTCGATGATGACGCGCATGCCGCGCTGGTGGGCGGCGTCCACGAACTCCACGAAGTCCGCCAGGTCGCCGAACTCGGGGAGGACCGCGGTGTAGTCGGCGACGTCGTAGCCGCCGTCGCGCAGCGGTGAGGCGAAGAACGGCGGCAGCCAGAGGCAGTCGATGCCCAGCCACTGCAGGTAGTCGAGTTTGGCGGTGATCCCCTTCAGGTCGCCGACGCCGTCGCCGTTGCTGTCCTGGAAGGAACGGACGAGGACTTCGTAGAACACCGCCCGTTTGAACCAATCGGGATCACGGTCCTTGGCAGGGGTGTCCTCGAATTTGTCAGGGACGGGTTCGTTGACGATCAACTGAGTGACCCTCCGATCGATGGAGACGGTCGCAGGGACATGACGTGCGCGGGGGCACGGCCCGGCTCAAGACGCACGTAGTTGTCCCTGCCCCAGTGGTAGGTGTCGCCGGTGAGCTCGTCGCGCACCGGGAACGACTCGTGCCAGGAGAGGCCGAGTTCCGGCATGTTCAACGACACGGTCGCCTCCTGGGTGTGGAACGGGTCCAGGTTGACGACCACCAGTACGACATCGTCGCCGCGGCGTTTCGAGTACGCGAGCAACGCGTCGTTGTCCACGGGATGGAAGGTGATGTCCCGCAGCTGCTGCAGCGCCGGATGACGCCGGCGCAGCCGGTTCAAGGTGGTGAGAAGCGGGGCCAGCGAGCGGCCCTGGGCCTCGGCGGCGGCCCAGTCGCGCGGCCGCAGTTCGTACTTCTCGGAGTGCAGGTACTCCTCGCTGCCGGGGTGCGCGGGGGTGCCCTCGCACAGCTCGAAGCCCGCGTAGACGCCCCAGCTGGGGGAGAGGGTGGCGGCGAGCACGGCCCGGGTCTCGAACGCCGGGCGGCCGCCGTGCTGAAGGTAGGCATGCAGGATGTCGGGGGTGTTGACGAAGAAGTTCGGGCGCATCCAGCCTGCCGTCGTCCCGCTCAACTCCCGCATGTAATCAGTCAGTTCCGATTTGTCATTACGCCAGGTGAAGTAGGTGTACGACTGCTGGAACCCGACCTGCGCGAGCAGGTTCATCATCGGCGGGCGGGTGAACGCCTCGGCCAGGAAGATCACGTCGGGATCGGTGCGGTTGATGTCGGCGATGACCTTCTCCCAGAACACCACCGGCTTGGTGTGCGGGTTGTCCACCCGGAAGATCCGCACGCCGTGCGCCATCCAGTGCCGCAGCACCCGCAGGGTCTCCCGGACGATGCCGGCGAAGTCCCGGTCGAAGGCGATCGGGTAGATGTCCTGGTACTTCTTCGGCGGGTTCTCCGCGTAGGCGATCGTGCCGTCGGCGCGGTGCGCGAACCACTCCGGGTGCTTGGCCACCCACGGGTGGTCGGGGGAGCACTGCAGCGCGAAGTCCAGCGCCACCTCCAGGCGCAGCTCCCGGGCCCGCGCCACGAAGTGGTCGAAGTCCTCCAGCGTGCCCAGGTCCGGGTGGACCGCCTCGTGCCCGCCCTCCGGCGAGCCGATCGCCCACGGCGAGCCGACGTCGTCCGGGCCGGCCTCCAGGCTGTTGTTCCGCCCCTTGCGGAACGCGGTGCCGATCGGGTGGATCGGCGGCAGGTACACCACGTCGAAGCCCATCGCGGCCACCGCGGGCAGCCGCTCCGCCGCCGTGCGGAAGGTGCCCGAGCGCACCTTCCGGCCGGAGGTGACCGCGCCCTCCGAGCGCGGGAACAGCTCGTACCAGGACCCGAACAGCGCCCGCTCGCGCTCCACGTGCAGCGGCATCGGGCGGGAGGCGCTGACCAGTTCCCGCAGCGGGTGCCGGTCGAGCACCGCCACCACGTCCGGGGCCAGCGCCGCCGCGTGCCGGGCCGCCGCGGGCCGCTTGGCGTCGCGCAGCGCGTCCACCGCGGCCAGCACGGCCGGCCGGCCGTCGTTCTTCGGCACGCCGGTCGCCGCCCGCTCGTACAGCTGCGCGCCCTCGGCCAGCACCAGCTCGGTGTCGATGCCCGCCGGGATCTTGATCCCCGCGGTGTGCCGCCAGGTGGCCACCGGGTCCGACCACGCCTCGACGGTGTAGGTCCAGCGGCCCTCAGCGGTGGGCGTCACCCTGGCCCCCCAGCGGTCGCTGCCCTCGCTCAGCTCGCGCATCGGCGTCCACGGTCCCGACCGGCCGGCCGAGTCGCGCAGCACCACGTTGGCGGCGACCGCGTCGTGCCCCTCGCGGAACACCGTGGCCGTCACCTCGAAGGTCTCACCGACGACCGCCTTGGCCGGCCGGCGGCCGCACTCCACGGCGGGACGGACATCGACGACAGGAATACGACCGATCATTTCCTCACCTGGCAGCTCGGTTACCGGACAACGGGGTGGGCGGGTGCACGCGACGCGCTTCGGCGGTGCCATCGTGGTCAGCGGACCGGCGACACGGGCTCACGCTCTTTTTAACTGTTCCTGGCGGTGCCGGCCTGCCCGCACGGCCCCCCGGGTACGCGTTCACCCGGGTGGATGCCTCCGTCGCGCGGACACAGCGGAGCCTTCCCAGCGATCGGCGGGAGAACGCACGACCTGACGGCGTTTCGGGAGCGCGACCCGATTCCGGGACCGCGCGCCCGCGCCGGCGGAGGGGGAACGCTCGCCTCCGTGAGCCGCCGTTCGAGCGTTTGAGCCACCGGTTTGCGGACAGCACCCCGCGGCCCCGCGGCCATCGGAGCTACGGTCGGAAGGTGAAGGCAATCCGTCGATTCACCGTGCGCACCGTCCTGCCGGAACCTCTGCGCCCGCTGGGGGAACTGGCCCAGAACCTCCGCTGGTCCTGGCATCAGGAGACCAGGGAGCTGTTCCGCTACGTCGATCCCGAAGGGTGGCGGGCCGCCCAGGGAGACCCGGTACGGCTGCTCGGCGCCGTCTCCAAGGAACGGCTCGCCGCCCTCGCAGCCGACCGTCGCTTCCTGCGCCGGCTGGTGTCGGCCGCGGAGGACCTGGCCGACTACACGGCCAACCCCCGCTGGTACCAGGAGCAGAGCGACCTGCCGGCCGCCATCGCCTACTTCTCACCCGAGTTCGGCATCACCTTCGCCCTGCCGCAGTACAGCGGCGGCCTCGGCATCCTCGCCGGGGACCACCTCAAGGCCGCCAGCGACCTGGGCGTGCCCCTGGTCGGCGTCGGCCTGCTGTACCGGCACGGCTACTTCCGCCAGACCCTGTCCCGTGAGGGCTGGCAGCAGGAGCACTACCCGGTGCTCGACCCCAACTCGCTGCCGGTCACGCCGCTGCGCGACGCCGAGGGCGTCCCGGCCCAGGTCACCCTGCAGCTGACCGGCGGCCGCGCCCTGCACGCCCGGATCTGGAAGGCCCAGGTCGGGCGGGTCCCGCTGCTGCTGCTCGACTCCGACGTCGAGGGCAACGAACCGGCCGAGCGCGACGTCACCGACCGGCTCTACGGCGGCGGCAGCGAGCACCGGCTGCTGCAGGAGATGCTGCTGGGCATCGGCGGCGTCCGCGCCGTCCGCACCTACTGCCGGATCACCGGCCACCCCGAGCCTGAGGTCTTCCACACCAACGAGGGCCACGCCGGCTTCCTGGGCCTGGAGCGGATAAGGGAGCTGGCGCTGGAGGGGCTGGAGTTCGACGCCGCCCTGGAGGCGGTCAGGGCCGGCACCGTGTTCACCACCCACACGCCCGTCCCCGCGGGCATCGACCGGTTCGACCGGGAACTGGTCGGCCGGCACCTCGGCGACGGCGGCGAGCTGCCGGGCGTCGACATCGCCAGGATCCTCGAACTGGGGATGGAGACCTACCGCGGCGGCGACCCCAACCTGTTCAACATGGCCGTCATGGGCCTGCGGCTGGCCCAGCGGGCCAACGGCGTGTCCACCCTGCACGGCGCGGTCAGCCGGGAGATGTTCGCCGGGCTGTGGCCCGGCTTCGACCCGGAGGACGTGCCGATCACCTCGATCACCAACGGCGTCCACGCCCCCACCTGGGTGGCGCCCGAGGTGCAGCGGCTGTGCGCCGCGCACGCCGGCCAGCAGGTCGCCGAGGACGCGCTGAGCGTCGGCGGCGCGGAGCGCTGGGAGTCCTGCGCCCGCATCCCGGACGCGGCCCTGTGGGAGCTGCGCAGGACGCTGCGCGAGCAGCTGGTGGACGACGTGCGGCACCGGCTGCGCGCGTCCTGGCGGCAGCGCGGCGCGGGCGACGCGGAACTGGGCTGGACCGACCACGTCCTGGACCCGGACGTGCTCACCATCGGCTTCGCCCGCCGAGTCCCGTCCTACAAGCGGCTCACCCTGATGCTGCGCGACCCCGACCGGCTGATGGAGCTGCTGCTGCACCCCGACCGGCCGATCCAGATCGTGGTCGCCGGCAAGGCCCACCCGGCCGACGACGGCGGCAAGCGCCTGGTCCAGGAGCTGGTGCGGTTCACCGACGACCCGCGGGTGCGGCACCGCATCGTCTTCCTGCCCGACTACGACATGCGGATGGCCCGGCTGCTCTACCCGGGCTGCGACGTCTGGCTGAACAACCCGCTGCGCCCGCTGGAGGCGTGCGGCACCTCCGGGATGAAGGCCGCCCTGAACGGGTGCCTCAACCTGTCGGTGCTCGACGGCTGGTGGGACGAGTGGTTCGACGGCGACAACGGCTGGGCGATCCCCACCGCCGACGGTCTGGCCGACGAGGACCGCAGGGACGCGCTGGAGGCCGCCGCGCTCTACGACCTGCTGCAGAACCAGGTCGCGCCGAGGTTCTACGACACCGGCGCGCACGGCCTGCCGCACCGCTGGATCGAGATGGTCCGGCACACCCTCACGACCCTCGGGCCGAAGGTGCCGGCCGGGCGGATGGTCAGGGACTACGTCACGCAGCTGTACGCGCCGGCCGCCCGCGGGCACCGCGCCATACAGGGTCCTGCCGCGGAGGAGCTGGCCGCCTGGAAGAAGCGGGTGCGCCAGCAGTGGCCGCAGGTCGGCGTCGAGCACGTGGAGACCTCGTCGGTGGAGGGCACGCCCGAGCTGGGCTCGACGCTCACCCTGCGCGCGCAGGTCTCGCTCGGCGACCTCGACCCCGCGGACGTCGACGTCCAGTTGCTGTCCGGGCGGGTCGACGCCGCCGACCGGCTCGCCGCGCCGGCGGTGCTGTCCCTCAAGCCGACCGGCCGGCCGGACATCTCCGGCCGGCACAACTACGAGGGACCGCTGACGCTGGACCGCACCGGCGCGTTCGGCTACACGGTGCGGGTGCTGCCCGCCCATCCGCTGCTGGCCTCGCCGGCCGAGGTCGGCCTGGTCGCCGTCCCGGCCGAGGCGCAGGGGATGACGGCGGGGGTGCTGCGCTAGCGGCGGTGCCCCCTGAACCGGTCCGGCGGCCCGCCGACCGGTTCCGCTTGCAGAGGCGGCGAGAGGCCCGCACCGGTGGGTGCGGGCCTCTCTGCTGCCGAACGGGCTGGATGCCGCCCGGGGGCGTGCGGTCAGACGGTGCGGATGTTCTCTGCCTGCGGGCCCTTCTGGCCCTGCGTCACGTCGAACTCGACCTTCTGGCCCTCGAGCAGCTCGCGGTAGCCCTGCGCCATGATGTTCGAGTAGTGCGCGAAGACGTCGGAGCCGCCGCCGTCCTGCTCGATGAAGCCGAAGCCCTTTTCCGAGTTGAACCACTTCACGGTTCCGGTTGCCATAATCCATCTCCTACTGGTGGGGCAGTTTCAGATCCGCACTGTACGGACCGGGATCGCCGGAGATGATCACCCCACACCGGTAAATTCCGGCAAAAGCCAAAAGTGCACCCGTATTGCAATCATCCGGGTGATGTCGAGTGGGCCGGCACCGCAACGACGGCGGACCCCACCCGCCCGGAGGGGTCCGCCGCCGTGGGCCGTTCGGGTGGCCTCCAGGGTCACCCGGACGGAGTCAGCTCACGTTGACCGCGGTGTCGTCGATGAGGAACGACGTGGCGTAGAGGGAGTCCTCGGTGCCGGTGAACTTCAGGGTGACGGTCTGCCCGATGTAGGGCGCCAGGCTGACCGACTTCTGCACGTAGCCGGTCGTGTGGTTGAGGTTGGAGTAGGTGGCCAGGGTGGTGCTGCCCGCGGCCAGCGTCAGCTTGTCGTACGCCGAGGTGGTCGTGGTCTCCTGGGTGGAGATGTACAGGTAGAACGTCAGGTTGGCGCTGGTGCAGCTGGCCGGGATGGTCACCGACTGGGACAGCGTGTCGGTGTGGGTGCTGCCGTAGCCGTCCAGCCATGCCTTGTAGGAGCCGGAGTGCGCCGGGGCGCCGGTGCTGTTGTCGACGACGCCGGAGCTGGTCGTCCAGCCGGTGCTGCCGGACTCGAAGCCCGGGTTGGCCAGCAGCTGGCCGGCGGTGCAGCCGCCGCCACCGGTGCCGGTGACCGCCCAGGTGAAGCTCGCCGAGCCGGTCGCGCCGGTGGAGTCCTTGGCGGTGACCGTCACGCTGGAGCTGCCGGTCGCGGTCGGGGTGCCGGAGATCAGGCCGGAGGAGGCGTTGATCGACAGACCCGCGGGCAGGCCGGTGGCCGAGTAGGTCAGCGAGCCGCCGTTGGTCGAGCTGGCCTGGATCTGCAGGCTGGCCGCGGTGTTGACCACCGTGGACTGGTTGGCCGGCTGCGTCACCGTCACGCCCGAGGTGCTGACCCGGCTGCCGACGCCGATCGCCGCCCAGGTGTTGGCGACGGTGTTGTAGGTCGCGCTGCCCGCGCCCCACAGGTCGGCCGCGGCCTGCAGCGACTGGGTGCGCGCCGCCGCGTAGTTGGTGGTGGAGGTGAACCGCTCGGTGAGCGACTTGTACCAGAGCTTGAGGGCGTTGTCCCGGCCGATGCCGGGCACCGACAGGCCGTCCTTGGTCGGGCTGTTGTAGCTCACCCCGCCGATGACCTTGGCGCCGCTGCCCTCGGAGAGCAGGTAGAAGAAGTGGTTCGCCGGGCCGGAGGAGTAGTGGACGTCCACGCCGCCGATGCTGGAGTCCCAGTAGTCCTTGGACGCGCCGTCCTTGCTCGGCTTGTCCATGTAGCGCAGCGGGCTGCCGTCGCCGTTGATGTCGATCTTCTCGCCGATGAGGTAGTCACCCGGGTCGGCGGTGGTGTTGGCGTAGAACTCCACGCCGGTGCCGAAGATGTCGGAGGTCGCCTCGTTCAGGCCGCCGGACTCGCCGGAGTAGTTCAGGCCGGCGGTGTTGGAGGTGACGCCGTGGCTCATCTCGTGGCCGGCCACGTCCAGCGCGGTCAGCGGGTGGCTGTTGCCGCTGCCGTCGCCGTAGGTCATGCAGAAGCAGCTGTCGTCCCAGAACGCGTTCACGTAGTTGTTGCCGTAGTGCGTCCGGGAGTACGCGCCCACACCGTCGTTGCGTATGCCGTTGCGGCCGAAGGTGTTCTTGTAGAAGTCCCAGGTCTCCTGGGCGCCGAACGCCGCGTCCACGCCGGCCGTCTGCGCCGTGGCGCCGTTGCCGTCGCCCCAGGTGTCGGTGGAGTTGGTGAACAGCGTGCCGGTGCCGGACGTGGCGTGGTTGAGGTTGTACGTCTTGTGGCCGCCACGGGTGTTGTCGACCATCTGGTACGTGCTGCCGGACAGCGTGGTGGTGATGTTCACCTGGCCGCTGTACTCGCTGTTGCCGACGCCGGTCTCGATGCCCTGGTACTCGTAGAGCTTCGCACCGGTGGTCGCGTCGGTGACGACGTGCAACTGGCTCGGGGTGCCGTCGTCCTGGAGGCCGCCGATCACGGACTCCCACGCCAGCACCGGGACGCCGCCCGCGGCCCAGACGACCTTGCGCGGCGCGGCCGTCGCGGCCGGCGCGACGGCGCCGTCCGCCTTCGCCCGGTTCAGCGCGAAGGACTGCGCCGAGCCGGCGCTCCTGGCGGCCGTCGTCGTGGCCACCGCCAGCTGGGCGTTGGTGGCCTTGTCGACGCCGGTGGTGGCGCCGGCGGCGCTCTGGTGCACCACGAGGTCGCCGCCGAGCACCGGCAGGCCCTCGTAGGTGCGCTCGTAGCGGGTGTGGGTGCTGCCGTCCGCGTCCTTGACGACGTCCTTGACGACCAGCTTCTCCTTCGCGCCCAGGTGCAGCGAGGACGCGGTGGCCGCGGTGTCGGACCGCGCCTGGGACATCAGGGAGGCGTGCTGGGAAGCGGACAGTGTCAGGGGCAGGGCGCCGGCCCTGGGCTGGGCGTGCGACGCGGCGGCGCCGTTGCCGGCCGCGGGACTGGCCGACGCGGCCGTGGCGGGCAGCGTCACGGCGATCATGGCGGCGCCGGCGATCAGCGCTCCTGCGGCGGCTGTTGTGCGGGGGGATCTGCGCACTCCTGGACTCCTTCTGCGGCGACCGCGTGTGGCGGCCGGGACAGTACGGGCAGGTGGGGATGGTGGGCTGCCCGGTAGAGCTGGGTGTTGCGGGCACAGCGGTGTTGCTGCGCGCTGTGGAACGGGCCACAGAGTGGCATCCTTTACCTGTTCATGCCAGACCCGTGGCGGTGAATTGGCTGAAACCAGTTCGTTGTTCGGTCTCCGGCATCCGCATAGCGGGCGGATGTGAGCCCCGTGTTGCGTCGATGCAAACAAAATTCCGGTATGAAACCGCACATAACCGGGCGGGTGAGGCGGTGCACCGGGGTGGCCGGCGCCTGTTCTGTCAACTCACGGTGTGAGACGGGCGCCTGAAGTCGGCGGAAAAGCCGGCGGCCGGATCCTTTGCCCGCGCGGGGGACGCTGTTTGCCATGGGGCAGATCCCGCCAACCGAACCGCCGACCGAACGCGAGGAGCCGGCCCCCCGGGTGCGGGGGCCGGCTCCTGCGGGTCGTACGTGCGCTGCCGGGTCAGACGCAGAGGGACTCGCGGACGGTGCCGCCGACCACCGCGCACCAGGTGCTCAGGTCCACCTTGCCGGTGGGGCGCAGCCCGTGCAGGCGCTGCATGTCCTGGACGGCCTTCATCGTGCTGCGGTCGTACGCGCCGGTGACGCTCACGGTGTCGGCGTAGCCCTTGATCGCCAGCATGTACTGCACGGCCTCCACCGTGGGCCCGGTGGCGTCCTGGTAGACGGCCGGCGCCAGCGCCTCCCAGGTGGCGGTGTCGAAGGTGGCGTCGGCGGTGACCGGGATGCCGTGCGTGGTCTGGAAGTCGGCCACGATCGCGTTCATGTCGGTGCCGAACACGCCGGTGACCGCCAGGTCGGTGTAACCGGCGTTCACCAGCAGGTACTGCGCCACCTTCACCACCTGGCTGTCCACGAAGCGCCAGATGTCCGGCCAGCGCCGCGCGGGCGCGGCCGACGCGGGTACGCCCATGGCCTTCAGCACCCGCGAGCGCACCTGCGGGAACTGCGCGTAGAAGGCGATGCCCGGGCAGTCGGTGCCCAGTCGGAAGTCCCAGTGGCCGAAGATGTCCCAGGCGTTGAGGCGGAACTTCTGGCAGACCGCGACGCAGAGCTCGACGAGGGAGTCCAGGAGCGCCTGCGGCGGCGTCTCGGTGATGTAGGTGCCCTCGTTCTCGATGCCGATGGCGTTGCCGTTCTCACCCGGGCAGTGCGCCGAGATCACCTGGTGCTGGCCGGCGTCGAGGGTCTCCAGGCTGCGGTGCCGGCCTTCGAGGACGTAGCCGCCGCGGCTGACCGTGAAGTGCTGCCCGGTGTCCGCCCAGCCGTTGGTGTCCATGTGCAGGTTCTGGCAGTCCTTGGCCAGTTGCACGGCGTGCTCGCGGGAGTAGTCCGTGACGTTGGGGAACGCCATGTGGTGCAGGATGATCTTGTTGGTGGTGTTGCCGGTGATCTGGATCGGGCTGGACGGCGGGCGGGCGCCCCAGGTGTCGCAGTCGATGATCCAGGGAAACTCCGGTGAAGGGGTCGCACCGGCCGCGACCGGGAACGCGATCTCCGTCCCGACGACGGCGGCGACCGCCGTACCCAGGCCGACCCTGAACAGCGTGCGGCGGTCGACCTCGTGCTCGTGCATGGCCATGCGTGCTCCGCGGGCAACGTGGCAGCTTCTTCCGGCTACCACTGGGCAGACGGAGGATATTTCCAGGAGTTGACGGGGTGCCAGATATCTGCGCCGGCAAAATCTGGCGCGTACGTGTCATGCCAGCAGCGAAAACCAGGTGAGAGCTGTCAGTGGTGCCGCCTAGGGTCGTCTGGTGATGCCTGCCGCCGCCCCGGACCCCGCGCCCCCCGTCCGCTCCCGATCCGCCACCCGATCGCTGCTGCGGCTGGGGCCGTACGTCAGACCGATCCGGGCCAGACTGGGGATCTCCGCGGTGGTGGCGGTGGCCGCCTCCCTGATGGCGCTGCTCATCCCGCTGGTGCTGAAGTGGATGGTGGACGGCCCGGTCACCGACCACGACCCGAACGGGGTGTGGCTGGGCGGCGGTCTGGTGCTGCTGCTGGGACTACTGGAGGCCGGCCTGTTCGGCCTGCGCCGCTGGCTGGTGGCCCGCCCGCTGGCCGGCGTCGAGGCCCGGATGCGGTCCGACCTGTACCGGCACCTCCAGCGGCTGCCGGTGGAGTTCCACGACCGCTGGGCGTCGGGGCAACTGCTGTCCCGGGCCACCATGGACCTGCAGATCCTCCGGCTGTTCATGGCGTTCCCGCTGGTCTTCCTGGTGGTCAACGCCGCCACCGTGCTCATCGGCTTCGCGATCCTGTTCGCCCAGTCGTGGCTGCTCGGCCTGGTGCTGCTGGTCCCCGTCGTGCCGCTGATGATCCTCTGCTCGTACTTCGAGACCCACTACGCGCTGGCCGCCCGCAAGGCCCAGGACCAGGCCGGCGACCTGGCGACGGTCATCGAGGAGTCGGTGCTCGGCATCCGGATCATCAAGGCGTTCGGACGGCACCGCAGCCAGGCGCGCTCCTTCCGCAACCAGGCGCAGGGCCTGTGGGGCACCGAGATGCGCAAGGCCCGGCTGCTCTCCGACATCTGGGCCGTCATCATGACGCTGCCCGAACTGGCCATCGGCGCGGCGCTGGTGGTCGGCGTGCTCCAGGTCTCCGACGACAAGCTGTCCGCGGGCACCCTGGTGGCGTTCCTGTCGACCGCAATGGCGCTGCGCTGGCCGGTCGAGTCCATCGGCTTCCTGCTCGCCATGAGCAACGAGGCGGCGACCGCCGCCGACCGCTACTTCGAGGTGCTGGACACGCCCGAGGCCGACACCGACGGCCGGCAGGCGGCGCTGCGCGGCGACGGCGTCCGGCTGGCCGGCGTGCGGTTCCGCTACCCCGACGCCCCGGCCGGCACCCCCGACCTGCTCACCGGCGTCGACCTGCACATCCACCCCGGCGAGACGATGGCCCTGGTCGGCGCCACCGGATGCGGCAAGACCACCCTCACCGCGCTGCTGCCGCGCCTGCACGACGCCACCGGCGGCCGGATCACCCTGGACGGCGCGGACATCGCGGAGCTGCCGGTCGGCCGGGTCCGCGAACTGGTCGCCGTCGCCTTCGAGGAGCCGACGCTGTTCTCCGCCTCGGTCCGCGAGAACGTCGCCATGGGCGCGGGCCCCGGCGGCGCGGACGACGCCGATGTGCGCCGGGCCCTGGACATCGCCCAGTGCGACTTCGTCGACCGGCTCCCCGACGGCCTGGACACCCAGGTCGGCGAGCAGGGCCTGAGCCTGTCCGGCGGCCAGCGGCAGCGGCTCGCGCTGGCCCGCGCGGTCGTCGGCCGCCCCCCGTTCCTGGTCCTCGACGACCCGCTGTCCGCGCTCGACGTGCACACCGAGGCGCTGGTCGAGGGCGCGCTGCGCGAGGTGCTGCAGCACACCACCGCGCTGGTCGTCGCCCACCGGCCGTCCACCGTGCTGCTCGCCGACCGCGTCGCGCTGATGTCCGACGGGCGGATCACCGCGGTCGGCACCCACACCGAACTGCTGCGGGACAGCGCCGAGTACCGCCATCTGATGTCCGGGACCGGACAGGACGACGGCAGCCGCGACCACGACCGCCACGAGACCGCCGACCTGGAGAGGAGCGACGCCCGATGACCTCCGTGGCCGACCACGAGGAACAGGCGCCGGCGCCCGGCGCTCCCGACGCCGTCGCCCCGGGCGCCCCCGACCCGTTCGACCGGGACGTGCTGCCGGCGCCGAAGAACGCCCAGCTCACGCTGCTGGGCTCGCTGCTCGGCCCGCACCGGGCCCGGGTGTGGACCGCCGCCGTGCTGCTGCTGATCCAGCAGGCCGCGGTGCAGGCCGGGCCGCTGCTCGTCGCCTACGCCATCGACCACGCCATCCCGCAGGTGCGGCACGGCCGGCACGGCGCGCTGATCGCCGTCGCGATCGGCTACCTCGGCTGCGGCCTGGCCTCCGGCATCCTGCAGCGCGGCTTCATCCGGGTGGCCGCCCGGGTCAGCCAGGACGTGCTGATCGACCTGCGCGGGCGGATCTTCCGGCACGCGCAGTCGCTGAGCCTGGACTTCCACGAGCGCTACACCTCGGGCCGGCTGATCGCCCGCGCCACCTCCGACGTCGAGGCCATCAGGGAACTGCTCACCGACGGCCTGGAGGAGCTGGTCGGCGTCGTGCTGTCCGCGGTGTACATCACCGCGCTGCTGATGTTCCTCGACTGGAAGCTGGGCCTGGCCACCCTGGTCAGCTACGTGCCGCTGTACTGGGCGATCCGGGTCTTCCAGCGGCGCTCGATGGTGGCCTACCGCAAGCGGTCCACGGCCATCGCCGCGGTGATCGTGAAGTTCACCGAGACCATGAACGGCATCCGCCCGGTCAAGGCGTTCCGCCGCGAGGAGCCCAACGACGCGGCGTTCGCCGCCCTCAACCACCGCCACGAGCGGGCCAACGGCGACGCGATCCTGGAGATGGCCCGCTACGTCGTCGGCTCCCGGCTGATCGCCAACGTCACCATCGCCGCGATCGTGCTCTGGGGCGCCTACCGGGTCGCCGAGGGCGGGATGGCGCTGGGCGTGCTCGCCGCGTTCGTGCTCTATCTGCGGCGGCTGTACGACCCCATCGACCGGCTGGGCATGTTCCTCAACTCCTACCAGTCGGCGGCCGCCTCGCTGGAGAAGATCGCCGGGCTGCTGGCGCAGGCGCCGGCCGTCCCCGAACCCGCCCACCCGGTGCCGCTGCCGGAGCGGACCGGCGGCATCCCCGGGCGCGAGGTCGCCTTCGAGGACGTGCGGTTCGCCTACCGCACCGGCGGCGAGGTGCTGCCGCGCTTCGACCTGCGGCTGCCGGCCGGCCAGACCGTCGCCGTCGTCGGCGCGACCGGCGCCGGCAAGTCCACCCTCGCCAAGCTGCTGGCCCGCTTCTACGACCCGACGTCGGGCCGGGTGACGCTGGACGGCGTGGAACTGCGCGACATGGCCCTGGCCGACCTGCGGCGCGGCGTGGTCATGGTGACCCAGGAGGCGTTCCTGTTCTCCGGCACGGTCGCCGACAACATCGCCATCGGCCGGCCGGACGCCACCCGGGAGGAGATCGAGGCCGCGGCCAAGGCGATCGGCGCGCACGACTTCATCACGGCGCTGCCGGACGGCTACGACACCGACGTCCGCAAGCGCGGCGGCCGGATCTCCGCCGGCCAGCGGCAGCTCGTCGCCTTCGCCCGGGCGCTGCTCGCCGACCCGGCGGTGCTGATCCTCGACGAGGCGACGTCGTCGCTCGACATCCCCGGCGAGCGGGCCGTCCAGCACGCCATGGCCACCGTGCTCACCGGCCGTACGGCGGTGATCATCGCCCACCGGCTGTCCACCGTGGAGATCGCCGACCGCGTGCTGGTGATGCAGGGCGGCCGCATCGTCGAAGACGGCACCCCCGCCGAACTCGTCGCGAGCGACGGCCACTTCGCCGGCCTCCACCAGGCCTGGCGGGACAGCCTGGTCTGACCGGTCCCCTCCGGGGGCGGATCGGGCGGGCGGGGCGCGCCAGGGCCGAAACGGGTCCCGCCCGCCCGCGGGAGGGACCCGGCCGCCGGCCTAGTGGTTGGGCGCGCGGCGGAGGTTGCGGACCGCGGGGACGGAGAGCAGGGTCGAGGCGACGGCCACGGCGACGACGCTGCCGGCCAGCAGGACGTGGCGGGCGCCGAAGGCCGCCGCGGCCGGGCCGGCCAGGGCCTGGCCGACCGGCAGCATCGCCACCGAGCCGGCGACCTCGTAGGCGTGGATGCGGTTGAGGATGTCCCCGGGCACCTGCGTCTGCACGGACGTGGCCCAGTTGACGCCCCAGTAGGCCGAGCCGACGCCGGCCGCGAAGACGCAGGCGCAGATCGCCCCGACCGGCAGGGCGAGGCCGACCGAGAGCGGCATCAGGGCGGTGAGGAAGAGGGCGCACGACCCGGCGCGCAGTTGCCGCTGCGCCCGCAGCCGGATCGCCAGCAGCGCGCCCACCGCGGTGCCGCCGCCCATCGCCGAGTTGACCAGGCCGTAGGCGCCGGCGCCGTGCGCCGGGATGATCTGCCCGGCGGACAGCGGGACGTAGGGGCCGGTGGTGCAGACCATGAGCACCATCCACACCACGATCACCGCCCACATCCAGGTGCGGGCCCTGAACTCCCGCCAGCCCTCGACCAGATCGGTGCGGAAGCCGTTGACGGCCTTCGCCAGCCGCGGGGCCTCCGGGGCCAGCCGCAGCAGCATCAGGCACACCGCGCTGGTGGCGTAGGTGGAGGCGTGCACCAGGAACACCATCCCCGGGGAGGTGAGCCCGATCAGCAGGCCGGCGAAGGCCGGGCCGAGCAGCGCCGCGGTCGACTCCGCGGTCCTGGTCACCCCGTTCGCGCCCTGCACGTCGCTGGCCACCCGCACCAGCGTGCTGGCCACGCCCGGTTGGAAGAGCGCGGCCATGGTGCCGTTGACCACGGCGATGGCCACGACCTCCCACAACCGGATGTGGTGGGTGAGGAACAGCACCGCGCCGAGCGTCTGCGTGACCACCCGCACCGAGTCCGCGCCGATCATCAGGGCCCGCGCGTTGAAGCGGTCGGCGAAGACCCCGCCGAAGATCACGAATCCGGCGAAGCACGCGGTGGACGCGGCCATCACCAGACCGATGTCGCCTGCCGAGTAGCCGTACGTCAGCAGCCCCGCCGACAGCGCGACCGGCAGCATGGTGTCGCCGAGCATCGCGACGGTCCGGGCGATGAAGTACAGCCGGAAGTTGGGCGACCACAGGCGTCCCCCCGACCCGCCGCCCGCGGTCCAGCGGGTGCCGCGCCCGGTGCGCCTTCCCGTGCCGCTCCCCGCGCCGGGGCCGGTACGTGCACCGGTGCCCGGACCCGCGCCGGTGCCGGTGTTCTTGCTGGTACTGGCGGTGTCGTCGGGACCTGGACAGGGCAGGGCGGCGTCGTGACCGGACGAGGGTGAACTCACGCGGCCAATATGGACTGGACCACTCAGTGCCGTCCAGGCGATTCCGGATCGCAGACATCCCGCGCCCGGAACAACCGCACCGAGCGGGCCGCCACGGTCACCGGCTCCCCGGCCGGCAGGGCCTCCTCCCCGGCCGTCCAGGGCTCTTCCGCGGCGGTGTCCAGCACCGGCTCGTACGCGGCCGCCCAGGGCCTGCCGGGCAGCACGAACGGGATCGGGCGGTGCCCGGAGTGCACCAGCAGCAGGAAGCTGTCGTCGACGACGGGCTCGCCGCGCGCGTCGCGCTGCGGGATGTCCCGGCCGGACAGGAACATCCCGAGCGTCGAGGACGCCGCGAACCAGTCCGCGTCCGTCATCTCCCGCCCGCCGGGCTCGAACCAGGCCACGTCGCGCAGCCCTTCGGGCGCGAGGGGCGTGCCGGAGAAGAACCCGCCGCGCCGCAGCACCGGATGGGCGTGGCGCAGCGCGACCAGCCGGGCGGTCAGCTCGCGCAGCCCGCGCCACCGCGGGTCGTCCAGCAGCGACCAGTCCACCCAGCTCGTCTCGTTGTCCTGGCAGTACGCGTTGTTGTTGCCGCCCTGGGTGCGGCCCATCTCGTCGCCGGCCACCAGCATCGGCACGCCGGTGGACAGCAGCAGGGTGGCCATCAGGTTGCGCAGCTGGCGGCCGCGCAGCGCCAGCACCTCCGGGTCCTCGGTCGGGCCCTCGGCGCCGCAGTTCCACGAGCGGTTGTCGTCGGTGCCGTCCCGGCCGTCCTCGCCGTTGGCCTCGTTGTGCTTGGCGTTGTGGCTGACCAGGTCGCGCAGCGTGAAACCGTCGTGCGCGGTCACGTAGTTGACCGAGGCGTAGGGGCGGCGGCCGCCCCAGTCGTACAGGTCGCTGGAGCCCGACAGCCGGTAGCCGAGATCGCGCACGTCGCCGGCCGCGCCCCGCCAGAAGTCCCGCACGGTGTCCCGGAACCGGTCGTTCCACTCGGTCCACAGCGGCGGGAACGCGCCGACCTGGTAGCCGCCCGCGCCCACGTCCCACGGCTCGGCGATCAGCTTGACCCGGCGCAGCACCGGGTCCTGGGCGATCACCGCGAGGAACGGCGAGAGCATGTCGACGTCGTGCATCGAACGGGCCAGCGCCGCGGCCAGGTCGAAGCGGAAGCCGTCCACGCCCATCTCCGTCACCCAGTACCGCAGCGAGTCGGTGATCAGCCGCAGCACGTGTGGCTGCACCACGCTGAGGGTGTTGCCGCAGCCGGTGTAGTCGGCGTAGCCGCGCGGGTCGCCGGCCAGCCGGTAGTAGCCGCGGTTGTCGATGCCGCGCAGCGAGAGCGTGGGGCCGCCCTGCCCGCCCTCGGCGGTGTGGTTGTAGACGACGTCCAGGATCACCTCGATGCCCGCCGCGTGCAGCGCCCGCACCATCCGCTTGAACTCGCCGACCTGCTCGCCGCGGGTGCCGCTGGAGCTGTAGGCGGCGTGCGGCGCGAAGTAGCCGATCGAGTTGTAGCCCCAGTAGTTGCGCATGCCCCGGCGCTGCAGATGGTCCTCGTGCGCGAACTGGTGCACCGGCAGCAGCTCCACGGCCGTCACGCCGAGCCCGGTCAAGTGGGCGACGGCGGCCGGATGGGCCAGCCCGGCGTAGGTGCCGCGCAGCTGCGCCGGGATGTCCGGGTGGCGGCGGGTGAAGCCGCGCACGTGCAGCTCGTAGATCACCGAGTCCGACCACGGCGTCTTCGGCCGGCGGTCGTCCTCCCAGTCGTCGTCATCGTCGACGACGACGCCCTTGGGGACGAACGGGGCCGAGTCGCGGTTGTCCCGCACGGTGTCCGCGACCTCCGGTTCCGGCCAGTTCGGCACGTGCCCGTACATCTCGGGGGCGAGCACGAACTCGCCGTCCACCGCCCGCGCGTACGGGTCGAGCAGCAGCTTCGCCGGGTTCCAGCGGGCGCCGGTCCACGGGTCCCAGCGGCCGCCGACCCGGTAGCCGTAGCGCCGCCCGGGCAGCACGCCGGGGACGAAGCCGTGCCACACCTCATGGGTCAGCTCGGTCAGCGGGGCCCGCGTCTCGGTGCCGTCGGCGTCGAACAGGCACAGCTCCACGGACTCGGCACCGCCCGCCCACAGGGCGAAGTTGGTGCCGGGACGGCCGTCGGGACCGGTGCGGAAGCGGGCGCCGAGCGGGTGCGGGGTGCCGGGCCACACCGTCGCGGTGGCCGGGACGGGCGCGCCGCCCGGCTCGCCGGGAGCGGCGCGGGGGCGCGGGGGCGCGGCGGCCGGGGCAGGCCGGGGGGAGGCCTGTGCCGGTCCGGCGACGCCGAACTCGCGTGTCTCGGACACGTGTCATCCTCCCGCGGCTCCGGTACGGCGCTGCCGGGCTCCCGTGCCCGGGCGGCTGCGTCCGTCCTCGTCTGTCAGTGCTTCTCGGCGTCTCTCGTCGTGCGTCCTCGAACGTGCTGCTGCGTGCTCGTACGCGGTCCCGTGCTTCTGTCCTTCCTCCCATCCTTCCCACCTGGCGGTTCCCAGTCACCCGCCGTCCGCCCGCGGTCCGCCTCGCCGTTCCCGATGAGCCGGGGGAGGGGCGGCAGCCGGCCGGCACGGGGCCAACCGGGGGGTGACGCGGGCCGGCGTACGGCCGACGGGATGGGTTTCGGGGCGGACGCGTTGCCCCGGGGCGGTGGCGTCGTTACGGGGATCGTGAGCACATCGGCCAGGCGCACGACGGGGGCGCGAACGGTACTCGGAGCGCTGACGGCAGCCGTGCTGCTGCTGGCGGGCGCCTGCTCCGGCGGCAGCCACCCCAAGGGGGCCGACGCCCCGAAACCCCCGCACGACACCTTCATCGGCTACTTCAGCCCCGAGGACCGGTCGACTGTCGGGACCGGAATGATCATCTCGCTGCGGTTCAACCGGCACATCACCGACCGGCCCGCGGTCGAGCGCGGCATCACCGTCACCAGCGTCCCGGCGCTGCCCGTCGCCGGCCACTGGTTCGGCGACGAGCGGCTCGACCTGCGCCCGGCCGACTTCTGGCCGGCGGGCACCCGGATCACCCTGTCGCTCCGGTTGCGCGGTGTGCAGGGCGCCCCGCACACCTACGGCACGCAGTCCAAGGACGTCGCCTTCCTCGTCGGCCGCGACCAGCGCAGCACCGTGGACGCGGTGGAGCACACCATGACCGTGGTGCGCGGCGGGCATCTGCTGCGGGTCCTGCCGGTGACCGTCGGCAGTCCCGAGCACACCACCTACAACGGCGTGATGGTGATCTTCGACAAGTACCGGGTGACCCGGATGAACGGGCGCACGGTCGGCTTCGGCGGGGAGTACGACATCCCGGACGTGCCGCACGCGATGCGGCTGACCACCTCGGGCACCTTCGTGCACGGCAACTACTGGTCGCCGCCCGGGGTGTTCGGCGAGGACAACGTCAGCCACGGCTGCATCGGGCTGCAGGACCTCAAGGGCGGCGGCGAGGACACCCCGGCCGGCTGGTTCTACGACAACTCCCTCATCGGTGACGCCGTCCGGGTGGTGGACTCCGACGACCGCGTCGTGGACCCGGACAACGGCCTCGGCGGCTGGAACCTGAGCTGGCCGCAGTGGCTGGCCGGCTCCGCCCTGCACTGAGACCCGGCCCCGCACCGGGACCGGCCGCGCAGAGCCCCGCGCCGGGTCCGGCCCCCGACGTGCGGAGGTCCCGGTGCCGTGCGGTCGCACGGCGCCGGGACCTTCAGGGAAGGGATCCCCGCGGTGGTCAGATCTCCTCGGTGGCGGGGCCCTCCTCCCTCGCCTCCGCCGCGACCGCGCGGGCCCTGATGATCGGCGAGATGAGCGTGTCGTAGACCAGGACGCCGATCACGCCGCCGACCAGTGGGCCGACGATGGGGATCCACCAATAATGGTCGAACCAGGTGAACTTGCCCGGTAGGGCGATGGAGCCCCAGCCCTCGAAGTAGGTGAACAGCCGGGGGCCGAAGTCGCGGGCGGGGTTGATCGCGTACCCGGCGTTGGTGCCGAAGCTCAGGCCGATCGCCACGACCACCAGGCCGATCAGGTACGGGTGCAGGTTGACGCCCGGCGCGGTGTTGCGCAGGTCGATCAGCGCGCAGATCAGCAGCAGCAGGATCCCGGTGCCGATCATCTGGTCGAGGAACGGGCCCCACCAGGAGTTCCCGAAGTACTGGGCCGGGAACGTCGCGAAGATCGAATAGGTGTTGAGCGACTTGTCACGTGGGGTTCCCGACTTGGTGTCGAAGAACTCGATCGCCCAGTGGTACGAGGCGTAGACGAGGGCCGCGGCGACGAAGGCGCCGAAGACCTGGGCCAGCCAGTAGGGCAGGACCTTGCGCCAGGGGAAGTCCCTGCGCACGGCGAAGCCGAGGGTCACTGCCGGGTTGAGGTGGGCGCCGCTGACCCCGCCCGCGACGTAGACGCCGAACACCACGGCCAGACCCCAGCCCCACGAGATGATGAGCCAGTTGGGGGCACCGAACGGCACTACCTGCCGTCCTGAGCCCGGCAGGCCCACGACGGCGACAGCAACCGAACCGACGCCGAACAGAATCAGTACGAACGTCCCCAGGAACTCGGCGATCATTTCACCGCCGAGACCCTCTCGATAACCGCGTCGACGCGCGGGAGCGCGCTCAGCCATCGCCATCGGTCTCTCCTTGGTCGGTAGTGAGAACAGACTTATCACCGCATGACGGACATTGCGGACCGCACCAAGTCCATCGGGGTGAACGGCCCGGCGTGCCGGTCGGCGGAACCCGCTCGGCCGGGGTTCCTGCCGGTAGCGCCGGCCGTGGAACCGGGCGGGAGAACTGGGACGGAACGGTGACAATCCATCGGCCTTGACGGTGCCGTCGATGTGGTTGTCTTGCGGTGGCAGGGGGGAGACCGGGTGTTCGTGCACACACCGTGTGCGCAAGCGGAATCAGGGGAGCGGAGAAGGTGAAGCCGAAAGGCCTACGGCGGCCGGGTGCCAGGAGGAGCGCGGTCGCGCTCGTGCTCGGCGGTCTGCTGGTGCTGGCAACGGCCTGCGGGCCGGACGACGGGAACAAGGCCGGCGCCGACGACGGCGGGAAGGGCGGCGCGGGCGGCAGTGGCTCGCCGACCGCCGCGGTGTCCACCGCGGTCGTGTCCATCCTGCCGAAGGACGGCGCCTCGAACGTGCCGACCACCGGCTCCCTGAAGGTCACCGCGTCGGGTGGCAGGCTGTCGTCGGTCGTGGTCAAGGACGACAAGGGCACGGCGGTGCCCGGCACCATCTCCGCGGACGGCCTGGGCTGGACCCCGGACGACCACCTGGACACCTCGACGCAGTACACCGTGGACGCCGTCGCCAAGGACGGCGCGGGCCGCGAGTCCGACAAGCACGCCTCGTTCACCACGGTCGTGCCCAAGGACAGCTTCGTCGGGTTCTTCACGCCCGAGGACGGCTCGACCGTCGGCGTCGGCATGGAGGTCTACCTGCACTTCAACCGGGCCATCAGCAACAAGAAGGCGGTCGAGCGCGGGCTGACCGTCACCGCCTCCCCGGCCGTGCAGGTGGCCGCGAAGTGGAACGGCGACCAGGACCTGTACATCCGCCCGGCCGAGTACTGGGCGGCCGGCACGAAGGTGACGCTGGGCCTGAACCTCAACGGTGTCGAGGGCGCCCCCGGCGTGTACGGAAAGCAGCACAAGACCGTGCACTTCACCGTCGCCCGCCGCCAGGTCAGCATCGTCGACGCGGCCAAGCACACCATGACCGTGTACCGGGACAGCAAGGTCCTTCGGACCATCCCGATCTCCTCGGGCGCCCCCGACCACACCACGTACAACGGCAAGATGGTGATCTCCGAGAAGTACCTGAAGACCCGGATGAACGGCGACACCGTGGGCTTCGGCGGGGAGTACGACATCCCGGACGTGCCGCACGCCATGCGGCTGACCAACTCGGGCACCTTCATCCACGGCAACTACTGGGCCGCTTCCTCGGTGTTCGGCAACAGCAACACCAGCCACGGCTGCGTGGGCCTGCACGACGTCCAGGGCGCCGGCGACCCGAGCACCCCGGCGGCCTGGTTCTACGCCAACTCGCTGATCGGCGACGTCGTCCAGGTGGTCAACTCCAAGGACCGCACGGTCCAGTGGTACAACGGCCTGAACGGCTGGAACCTCAGCTGGAGCCAGTGGCTGGCGTCCTGAATCCGGTCGCGTACGCTCCGGACCATGACTGTGACCCTGGAAGTCGACGAAGGCGTCGGCACCCTCCGGCTGGAGCGGCCGCCGATGAACGCGCTGGACAGCGCCACGCAGGACCGGCTGAAGGCGCTGGCGGAGGAGGTCTCCCGGCGCCCCGACGTGCGAGCCGTGGTGGTCTGGGGCGGCGAGAAGGTGTTCGCCGCCGGCGCGGACATCAAGGAGATGCAGGCCATGTCCTACCAGGACATGGTGGACCGGTCGGGTGACCTGCAGGACGCGTTCACCGCGGTGGCCCGGATCCCCAAGCCGGTGGTCGCCGCGGTCACCGGGTACGCGCTGGGCGGCGGCTGCGAGCTGGCGCTGTGCGCCGACTTCCGGATCGCCGCGGAGAACGCCAAGCTCGGCCAGCCGGAGATCCTGCTCGGCCTGATCCCCGGCGCCGGCGGCACCCAGCGGCTGTCCCGGCTGATCGGCCCGTCCCGCGCCAAGGACCTGATCTTCACCGGCCGGATGGTCGCCGCCGACGAGGCGCTGACCCTCGGCCTGGTCGACCGGGTGGTGCCCCCCGGCGAGGTGTACGCGCAGGCGCACGCCTGGGCCGCCCGGCTGGCCCGCGGACCGGCCTACGCCCTGCGGGCCGCCAAGGAGGCGGTCGACGCCGGCCTCGACGCGGGACTGGACACCGGCCTGGCCATCGAACGCACCCTGTTCGCCGGCCTGTTCGCCACCGAGGACCGCGAGACGGGGATGCGCAGCTTCGTCGAGGAGGGCCCTGGCAAGGCGAAGTTCGCCTGAGCCAGGAGCCGTTGAGTGGCGGGGTGAACATCACGGAGGGTGCGCGGTCTGCCTTAAGGCAACCTTAAGTGAACCTTAAGGGATTGCCGGCCGCTCACCCTCCGCGTCTGCGGAGGATGGCTCAACTCCGCAGGCGGGTGGGGGTGTTCGGGGATGTTTTATGCCGGGCGAATATGCCGAAACCAGCGCGCCCTCCCCCCGTTCTGGGGTGGTGAATTCCCGGGGTTACTCCCCGGAACCCCGTGGTTGCAGCCATCATGAGGGGCATGGCGGGCCGGGGTGCATCGGAGCAGCCGCAGCGGGCGGAACCCGCGGCGGCCGTTGCCCCGCTCCTGCCGGACGACCCCGCGGCCGGGGTGCTCGACCTGTTAGGCGACCCGTCGGCCCGGGAGGTGCACCTGACGTCGCGGCCGGAGTCCGCGTCCACCGCCCGCCGGCTGGCACTGTCCGTGATCAGGATGTGGGGGCTCACCTCGCACGGGGACACCGTCGAACTGCTCGTCTCGGAACTCGTCGGCAATGCCGTACGGCACACCGGCGCTCGGACGTTCGGGCTGCGGATGCAGCGCCGCAGGGGCTGGATCAGAATCGAAGTGCGGGATCCCTCGCGGGCGTTGCCCTGCCTGCTGCCGGTGCGGGACCTGGACGTCAGCGGCCGCGGACTGTTCCTCGTGGACACCCTCTCCGACCGCTGGGGTGTGGACCTGCAGCCACGCGGCAAGACCACCTGGTTCGAACTGCGGATCGGCGAGCGCTGAGCACGCCACCGGCGCGAGGTGGCCGGGCGGCCCTGATCGGGGACAAGAAGAGGCCCTCCGCGTCGGGGGGGGGGTGACAGCGAGAGGGCCTCTTCGGTTCCGCCGCGGAGCAGGGGGGGTGTGTCCGCGGCGTCTGTGGAACGGCCGAGCCCGGGTCTGGGCGCCGTTGGAATCGACTCTCGCACAGCACGGGGGTCGGGGGCAAATCGAAGCATCGTGGCATTTGCCCACAAAATGGGCGTGAGGTCGGTGAATGCAAGGGTGAGATGGGCCACTCGCCTTCTAAATGATGGCCGAATATCCTCATAGCCTTCTCATGTAAAAGATCGGTAAGGGCATTCCGGGGGGTGTCCCTGAGGGGGGGTGGGGGTAGCCCCCACCCCGGATCGGGGAAAGGCCGGATGGGCTGGGTGAGTTGGGTGCGCGAGAGTCGGGTGGACGCCGAAACTCCCGAGGAGAGACCGCCCGATGACTCGCACCGCAGGCAGCGCGCCGGCCGCGCACCCGGCAGCAGCAGCCCTCGCCGCGGTCCCCGCCGCGCCCCGGTCGGCCCTGCTCTCCTTCGTCCGGTTCGTCGTCTGCGGAGGCGGCGTCACCCTGCTGGCCTCCGGGGCGCTGCTGCTGATCGGTGACCGGGTGCCGCTCGCCGTGGCCAACGCGGGTCTCACCGTCGCCTCCACGGTGCTGGCCACCGAACTGCACGGGCGGTTCACCTTCGGCCGCGGCGGGGCGAGTTGGCGCGACCACGCGGCGAGCGGGCTGACCGTCCTGATGTCGTACCTGTTCACCACCGGCGCCCTGCTGGCCTTCGACGGCGTCCACCCGGGCGGCGGCGCCCTGCTGCGGCAGGGCGTCTACCTGACCGCCTCCGCGCTCGCCGGGCTGGCCCGCTTCCTGCTGCTGCGGTACGTCGTCTTCGCGCAGGGCCGTCCCGCCGCACGAGGGCAGGCGCGCGCGCAGGCGCGACTCCGCACACGACCGCGGGCGGTCCCGCAGGCGCGACCGGCCGCCGCGGCGGCGTGACGCTCGCGCGCCGGCTCCGCGGTTCGGTCTGCACGGGCACGGCGGTGCGGCGACGATGGAACGTGCGGACCGTTCCGCGGCCGGACCGTTCCGCGGCCGGACCGGTCCTGCCGCAGGACCGGCCGGGTGCCCGGACCGCCCGGACACGCCGGCAGACGCACACGACGCGCGCAGATCCACCGACCCACCGACCCATCGTCGTAAGGACCGTGAATCCCATGCCCAAGGCCATCGTCTTCGCCGAGTTCGGCTCCCCTGACGTCCTCCGCCTCCAGGACGTCGAGGCCCCGCAGCCGGGCCCCGGCCAGGTGCGCATCGCCGTGAAGATCGCCGGTGTCAACGCCCTCGACAGCAAGATCAGGTCCGGCTCGATGAGCCAGGTCTTCCCCGTCACGCTGCCGCACGTCCCCGGCGTCGAGGCGTCCGGCGTGGTCGACGCGCTCGGCGAGGGCGTCGAGGGGCTGGCCGTCGGCGACGCGGTGTTCGGCCCGACCGACACCGGCTCCTACGCGGAGTTCGCGCTCGCCGACGCGGCCAAGGTCGTCCGCAAGCCCGACAGCGTGACCTGGGAGCAGGCTGCCGCCATCCCGGTGGCGGACGAGACCTCCTACCGGGCGCTGGAACTGCTGGACCTCAAGCCCGGGGAGACGCTGCTGGTGCACGCGGCGGCCGGCGCGGTCGGCGGCGTGGCCGTGCAGGTCGCCGTCGCCCGCGGGCTGACCGTCGTCGGCACCGCGAGCGAGGCCAACCACGACCATCTGCGCGCCCTCGGCGCGATCCCGGTCGCCTACGGCGACGGGCTGGTGGACCGGGTCCGCGCGGTGGCCCCGCAGGGCGTCGACGCGGCCCTGGACGCCGCCGGCCGCGGCGGTGCCGTTGCCGCGTCCATCGAGCTGACCGGCGGCACGGACCGCGTGGTCTCCATCGCCGACGCGGTGGGCGCCGCCAAGCAGGGCGTCCGGTTCACCTCCGGCGGGCCCGGCCAGTACCGGGGCGGACCGGCCTTCGAGGAGGCGCTGGCGCTGCTGGCGGCCGGCAAGCTGGACCTGCCCGTGCACCGCGTCCTCCCGCTCGCCGAGGCCGCGGAAGCGCAGCGGCTGAGCGAGGCCGGGCACCTGTCCGGCAAGCTCCTGCTCACCGTCTGAGCCCCGGAGCGCGGCAGGGGCGGGCCGGACACCGGGTCCGGCCCGCCCCGCGCGAGGTGGTGCGCGGCCGGGGATACGCCGCAGCGGGCGCGCCGCCGGACGGTGCCCGGCGGCGCGCCCGCCACCTCGGGCGCCTCAGGTGCCGAGCACCTGGAATTCCCACAGCGAGTAGCCGTACGCGGTGGCCCGCTGCGTGCCGTACATCCGCACGTAGCGGCCGGAACCGGAGACCGCGAGCGTCTGGTCGCCACCGGTGCCCGACGCCGTCGAGTAGATCGTCGTCCAGTTCGTGCCGTCGTTCGACGTCTGGATCTGGAACGCCTTGGCGTACGCCGCCTCCCAGTCGAGCCTGATCTGGCTGATGGCGTGGGTGGCGCCGAGGTCCACCCGCAGCCACTGCGGGTCGCTGAACGCGCTCGACCAGCGGGTGCCGGTGCTGCCGTCGGTGGCCGCGGACGCCGGGGTGCCGGTGTTCTCGGTGGACGACGCGGTGGTGGGCCGGCCCTGCGAGAGCGGCGCGGCGGAACCGCCGACCGGCGCCTTGTTGTAGACGGCCACGTAGTCGATGTTCATCTGGCCGCCGGAGACCGTGGAGGCGTTGGGACCGCCGCCGAAGGCGTCCGGGAAGCCGCCGCCCATCGCCAGGTCGTAGATGATGAAGAACGGATGGTCGACGGCGTTCGCCCATGTCGTGGCGTCCACCTGGTTCGCCTTCACCGTGAAGTAGTTGGCGCCGTCCAGGTACCAGCGGATCTGCTCGGGCGACACCGACCGGTCGATCTGCACCGCGTAGGTGTGGTAGCCGGTCTGGCAGCCGGAGCAGGCGTGTTCACCGGACCCGATGCCGGTGCTCTCGTTGCACGGGCCGCCCGGATTGGTGCCGCAGTGCAGCGTGCCGAACACCGAGCTGCGGGAGTTGATGTCCTCCAGGATGTCGACCTCGCCGGACGTCGGCCAGGTGGTCCCGGTCCGCAGCGTCGAGCCCAGCATCCAGAACGCCGGCCAGTACCCGGCGCCGTTGGCCGTCGTCAGGTTCGGCTGCTGGATGGAGGACTGCATCATCACCACGCCGCCGGGCGGCGCGCCGAACGAGGAGGACTGGGTCTCGATCCGGCCGGAGGTCCAGCCCGCCCGCGGATCGCTGCCCGAGTGCAGCGCCTTGAGCACCAGGTGGCCGTTGCCGTCCTGGTAGACGTTGGAGGTGCTGTTGGTCATCGTCTCGATCTCGCCGGTGCCGAAGCTGCTGCCGGGACCGGTGTCGTACTTCCAGTCGGCGCCGTTGACGCCGGTGCCGGCCGTGCCGCCGAAGTCGTCGCTCCAGGTGGTGGTGAAGCCGGCGGGCGGGCCTGGCACCGCGTGCGGGGCCGCGGCCGGCGCCGCGGGGGCGGCCGCCGGGGTGGCGGCGCCGCCGGTGCCGGTGGCCGCGGTGATTCCGGCCACGCTCAGCGCGGCGACCGCGAGGGCGGCCATGCCGAGCCGGGTGCGGGAGCGGCGGGCGCGGTGGCCGCGCGGCGGAGCGCCCGGGTGCTCGGCCGGCGGGTGTGCGGGGGTGACGGGCATGACGTTCTCCTGACCGGGTGGGGGGACCGTGTCGAGGCGTCCGGCGCTCTTGAGAGCGCTCTCTGGTCACCGAGTTGTCTATAGCCCCATCCGTCACACGTCAAGGTCCCCGGCGCGCACGACGGCGGGCCCGGGTCATCTCGACCCGGGCCCGCCGTACGGGAGTTCACCGGTGGGAGGTCACGGCTGGAGCCGGACCACCTGCGGCTCGTGGTCGCTGGTCTGGTCGGCGAACTCGGCGTTGATGTGCACCACGTCGTACTCGACGTGCTTCATGTTCGGGCTGACCAGGATGTGGTCGAGCACCTGCGAGTTGCCTTCGTAGACGTAGGAGTAACGCTCCTTGACCGGAAGGGTGTTGACCAGGTCGGTGAGGACCTTGCCGTTGCCCGTCAGGCTGAGCACGGCCGGCGAGAACTGGTAGTCGTTCAGGTCGCCGAGGACCACCACGTTGGCCTTCGGGTCGGCCTTCTCCAGCTGCTCGACGAAGTCGTGCTCGATGACGGCCTGGCGCACCCGCTGCACCTCGGAGCTGCGCACCGGGGGCTGGAAGCGGCTGTCGATGCCCTGGTCGCCGCCCTTGCTGTCGAAGTGGTTGGCGATCACGAACAGCTTCTTGCCACGGAAGGTGAACTCGCCGGCCAGCGGCTTGCGGCTGGTGTTCCACGCCGGGTCGTTGGGCGCGATCCGGCCGGGGGACGCGGTCAGCGCCGTCTGGTCACCGGTGCCGGTGATGCCGACCGCGGTGGTCGAGTCGCCGCCCGGGCGGTCGACGAAGCCCACCCGGTCCGCGTTGAACAGGAACGCCTGGCGGATGTTGCCGCCGGGCTGGCCGCCGTCCTTGTCGTTGACCGGGTCGATCTCGCGCCACTGGTAGTGCGGGCCGCCCGCCGCCGCGATGGCGTCGACCAGCTTGTTCAGCGTCTTGTCCGCGGCCACCGTGCCGTCGTCGGTCGCGCCGTTGTTGTCCTGGATCTCCTCCAGGGCGACGATGTCGGGCGAGCGCAGGTTGGTGACCAGGCCCTTGGCCAGCCGGTCGAACTTCGACTGCGGGTTGTCCGGCGCCAGGTTCTCCACGTTGTACGTGGCCACGGACGCCTGGTTGTCCTTGGCCTTGTCGGTCACCTCGGGCTGCAGCCCGCCGCTCTTGACCGCCCCGATCGTCCGCGCCTGGATGGCGTAGGTGCCGGCGAACTGGTTGTAGTCCAGCGGGCCGGCGGTGGTGCCGGTCAGGGTGTCGCCGACGTTGGCGACCGGGAACGCCTGGGTGGCCGCCGGGATCAGCGACTGCACCATCAGACGGCCGGAGTTGGGCTGGTCGTACCCGGTGTACAGGGTGCCGCCGCGCTTGGTCGGGTTCTGGTCCGGCTTGACCGTCACCCACAGCTCGGAGTACGGGTCGGTGGCGCCGACCACCCGGGTGTTGGCGATCTGCACGTTCATCCCCTCGAGGGAGGCGTACAGGTCCAGCGCGTACTCGCTCGGCCGCAGCGGCACGTTCTCGATGCTGCCACCGCCGGCGCTCGGCACGAAGGCGTCCGGCACCGAGTTCGCGTTCAGCACCACCGGGGCGGGCAGCGGGTTGCCGCTGGAGACCTTGGTCACCGTGGGCTTGGTCAGCTCGGTGACGGCCTGGCCGCCGGCGGTCGCGCCGCCCGGGTAGTACTGGGAGACCGTCGCGGTGACGGTCACCGAGTCGCCCACCGCGACGGTCGGGGTGGAGCTGGTGAAGACGTAGATGCCCTCGCTGGTACGGGGGTTGTCGTCCGGGTTGGGGTCCTGCATCCAGAAGCCCTTGGACGAGCCGGTGCTGCGCACGCCGGTGACGATGCCGGGGACGTCGCCGACCGCCTTGCCGTCCAGCGGGGAGACCCGGGTGTCGCCCTGGATGTCGTGGATCCGGGCCGCGGCCGGCGGCGTGGTGGTGGGCGGCGTGGTGGGCGGCGTGGTCGGCGGGGTGGTGCCGGTGCCGGAGCCGGAGCTCTGCGGGGTGGGCGCGCCGGCGGTGAAGTCGGCGGCGTTGTCGTCGGTGTCGGCGAGGTTCGCGGCCCGCGTCACCGAGTCGGTGTTGCTCGCGCCGGCCGCGGCGCCGCTGCCCTCGTGCACGACGGCGGTGCCGTATCCGACGAGGTCCTTCACCCGCGGGTCGGCCGCGCAGTCCGCGGCGGTCAGGCAGGTCAGCGGGTCGGCGCCGGACACCAGCGCGATGGTGCCGCTGGTGCCGGACATGGCGATGGTGCCGGTGGCGTCGGGCGTGGGCAGCGCGGTGGTGCCGCCGGTGCCGGCGGCCTCGGCCACCAGGTAGCGGCCGCCGCCGGACAGCGTGCCGCCGAGCGTGGTGACCTGCCACTTGGAGGTGCCGGACGGGCTGCCCGACAGGTACTGGACGGTGTAGCCGCTCATGTCGAGCGGCGCGGCACCGGCGTTGGCCAGCTCGACGAAGTCGTTGGTGTACGTGGCGCCGGAGTTGCCGCCGCCCCCGTAGACCTCGGCGATCAGGCCGTCGGAGGACGGCGTCGCGAAGGCGGAGTGGACGGTCACACCGGCCAGGACGACCGCGCCGGCTATGCCGATCGGCAGCATGCGGCGGAGGATCTGGGAACGGGCAGGACCCGTGGAACGGGGTCTCGCGGGCTGGGAGGGGGTGGCCTCGGAAGAGTGCGACACCTGAGGGTCTCTCCTTCGTGCGGGACGGCACTATGACATGACGCGACATCAGTCCCGCGGTGCGGGGGAGCGCGAACGGGCCTCAAGATACGCGCGTAGAACGAGGCCGAGAAGGAGTTCCGAGGTTAAATCTGGGTGCCGAAGGTGAACTGTCTCCACAGACGGGTGGTTTGTCCGGCGGGCCGTCCGGCCGGCCCTTCGAGGGGCCTTCCGGTGCCGCGGACGATCAGTGCGCGGGCACCGGCGCGGTGGCGCACTGCCCCCGCATTCCGGTCACGATGAGGTCGATTCCGCGTCCGTAGTACTCGTCGGTGCTGGGGCATTCGGTGAGCGGTTCGGCGGCCGCGACGAGGTGCGGGTAGCGCGCCGGGTCGAGCGAGAGCAGCCGGGCGCGCCGGACCCGCACCTGCTCGTCCTGCACCGCGGGATCGGGGTGCCGGGTCCGGCCGGGCTCCGTGACCACCAGCGTGACAAGGAAGTTGAGGGCCTGGCAGGCGGCCTCCGCGCTCTGCTCCAGGTCCATCCCCGCGTCCCCCAGCAGGGACAGGGCGCGTTCGGTGAGGGCCAGTCCCGGTTCGCAGGCCAGCATGCGGTCGAACAGCAGCGGGGCGGTGCTCGGGTGCGGCCGCATCGCGGCGAGGAACGCGGTGAGCAGGTCGTGCATCTGCTCGTGCCACGCCCGGTCGTCTGCGGCCGGTGGCCGGACGTCGTCCAGCACGCTCTCGGCGAGGGCTTCGAGGAGCCCGTCCTTGTCGGCGAAGTGCCGGTACAGCGCCATCGGTGTCACGTCGTGCTGCTGGGCGACCCGCCGCACCGTGACCGCGTCCAGGCCCTCGGCGTCGGCCACGGACATGGCCGTGGCGACCAGCTCGTCCCTGTTCAAGCGCCTCTGTGCGGGCATCTGCACGCCTTTCCGTCCCGGTGTCGTGTGTACAGCGTACGCAATGGGGCGGCGGGCCTCGCGGTCCCGCCGGCCGGCGGAGGCTGAAGGTATACGACGTACACGGCAGGTGTGTATGGTGGACGCCGAAAGCATACGTCGTATACCTACGTATGGGGAGACCACCATGCGACGCAGTCCCTGGGCCACGCTGACGGTGCTGGCCCTCGCCCAGTTCATCGTCGTGCTCGACGTGACGATCGTGAACGTCGCGCTGCCCGACATCCAGCAGGACCTCGGCTTCACCGCCGACGGGCTGCAGTGGGTGATCAGCGCGTACACCCTGCTCTTCGGCGGCTTCCTGCTGCTCGGCGGGCGGGCCGCAGACCTGTTCGGCGCCCGGCGGGTGTTCGTCGCCGGGCTCGTGCTGTTCGGCGCCACCTCGCTGCTCGGCGGCCTGGCCGGCTCGCCCGGGCTGCTGATCGCGGCCCGCGCGGTGCAGGGCCTGGGCGGCGCGCTGCTGTCGCCGGCCGCGCTGTCCATCCTCACCGTCACCTTCGAGCACGGCCGCCGCCGCAACATCGCGATGGGCGTGTGGGGCGGACTCGCCGGGCTCGGCGGCACCCTCGGTGTGGTGGCCGGCGGCCTGCTCGTCGACTCCTTCAGCTGGCGCTGGGTGTTCATCGTCAACGTGCCGATCGTCGTCGCGCTGGTCGCCGTCACCCCGGTCTTCGTCCGCCGGGCCGTCGTGCACGCGGGCGACCGCGGCTTCGACCTGCTCGGCGCGGTGCTCGGCACCGGCGGGCTGCTCGCCCTGGTCTACGGGGTGGTCCGCGCGGAGCCGGCCGGCTGGTCCTCCGCCGAGGTGATCGGCTGCCTGGCCGCGGGCGTCGTCCTGCTGGTCGCGTTCGTCGCAGTCGAGGCCCGCGTGGACGCGCCGCTGGTGCCGCTGCGGCTGCTGCGGAACCGGGCGCTGAGCACCGCGGGCGGGGCGCTGGCCCTGAACGGGGCCGCGTTCCTGTCCATGTTCTTCCTGACCGCGCTGTTCCTGCAGCAGGCGCGGGGCGGCTCGGCGCTGCGGGCCGGCGTGGAGTTCCTGCCGATGGGCGGCGCGGCGATCGCCGCGGCGGTCGCGACCACGCCGCTGGTGACGCGGTTCGGCACGCGGCCGGTGCAGTTCGCCGGGGCGGCGCTCAACGTGGCCGGGCTGCTGCTGCTCGCCCGGGCCGGCGTCCACGGCTCGTACGCGAGCGAACTGCTGCCCGGGCTGCTGCTGTTCGGCACCGGCATCATCGGGGTGGCCGTGCCCGGGCAGATCGCGGCGGTGGTCGACGTGTCCGCGCGGGAGGCGGGGGCCGCTTCCGGAGTGGTCACGGCCTTCTACCAGGTCGGCGGTGCGCTCGGGCTGGCGGTCGTCTCGACCCTGTCCACGTCGCGCGCGACGGCCGCGCTCGCGTCGGGGGACGCGCCCGCGCAGGCGTTCACCGCGGGGTTCCACCGGGGGCTCCTGGTCGCGGCGGCTTTCTCTGTCGCGACGGTCCTGGTCACCCTGGCTTCTCCCCGGCTGGCGCCCACCCAGTCCCAGATCGCCGAGGCCGCGGCCACGGCGTAGCCCTTCTCTTTCTCCCGGGTCCCGGCGTCCGGGGTGCCTCGCGCTGCGCGTGGCCGTCTGGTGGTCTCGTCGCGGCTGGTCCGCATCCGGGTTGCCCTCGGTTTCCGGGGTGCCCCCGAGCCTGCTTTGCCGTCGAACGGGATCGTCCCGCCTGAGCGCGCAGTTCCTCGCGCCCCTGGCGGTGCACGTTCGGTGGGTGGGGTCGGGGCCGCCACGGGAGTGTCTCCTCGGAACTGTGCGTGCGGGTCTTTTCGTGGGGTGGGCCGGGTGTGTGCACAGTTCCTGCGGGGACACTCCCGCACCGTCCCCTCCCGGGCTGGCCCCCGTCTGCGGGAGGGACTTGGGACGGGGGTCACCCCCGCAGGGGCGCGGGGAACTGCGCGCCCAGCCACAGCGAACCGTCGGACGGCAACGCGCCCGAAGGGGCAGCCCGGAGGCCGGGAGGGGCGAGGGGGAGCGTCCCGGGGTGGCGGCGGGTGGGGGTGCCTAGGCCGAGAGTGGTTGGGGTTCGCAGGGGTGGGCGCAGGCCGAGGCCAAGGTGTCGGTGGACAACCCGAGCGCCGCGGCCAGCGCCACGACAGTGAAGAAAGCCGGGGTCGGCGCCCGCCCTGTCTCGATCTTGCGGAGCGTCTCCGCGGAGATGCCCGCGGCCGCGGCCACCTCCGTCATCGTCCGATCGCCGCGAGCCTCCCGCAGCAGCGTGCCCAGGCGCTCTCCGCGCTCGCGTTCCTCGGGGGTGAGCGGATTCCGTACCATGGCCGTGATACTAATACCGGTATAAGAATTGGTCGACCGGGAGGGTGCGGAAACATGGTGGAGATCAAGAGCGACGCGTCGCTGGACGCGATGCGCGAGGCGGGCCGCGTCGTGGCCGACGCCCTCGCCGCCGCGCGCGACGCGGCCGCCGTCGGGGTGACGCTGCAGGCCCTGGACGAGGCCGCGCGGGCGGTGCTCACGGCCGCCGGCGCCAGCTCGCCGTTCCTGGGCTACCAGCCCTCGTTCGCCCCCACCCCGTTCCCCGCCGTGATCTGCGCCTCGGTCAACGACGCCGTGGTGCACGGCATCCCGGACGGCTACCGGCTGCGCGACGGCGACCTCGTCAGCATCGACTGCGGCGCCGAACTCGACGGCTGGACCGGCGACGCCGCCATCAGCTTCACCGTGGGCACGCCCCGCCCGGAGGACGTCCGGCTGATCACGGCCACCCGGCAGGCCCTGGAGGACGGCATCGCCGCGGCCACCGTCGGCAACCGGCTCGGCGACATCGCGCACGCGGTGAGCCGGGTCGCCCGGCGCGCCGCCTGCGGCATGCCCGAGGACTTCGGCGGCCACGGCATCGGCCGGCGCATGCACGAGGACCCGCACGTGCCCAACTTCGGCCGCCCCGGCCGGGGTTTCCCGCTGCGGCACGGCCTGACGCTGGCCATCGAGCCGATGCTGATGTCCGGCGGCCGGAACTCCTACCGCACCGACCCCGACGGCTGGACCCTCCGCACCACCGACGGCTCCCGTGCGGCCCACTTCGAGCACACCATCGCGATCACCGCCGACGGCCCCCGCATCCTGACCCTGCCCTGACCGGTTGCCGGCGGGGCGGCCCCGGAGGCGTGCCCAACCACCACCGCGTGCCCGGTCGTTGGGCGGGCGCGTGCGGGTGCGAGACTCCTCGCATGCCCGAGCCGCGCGCCCGGCGGCCGCACCAGCTGCGCGCCGCCGCCCTCCTGGTCCTCGCCCTCGCGGTCGCGCCCGCCGCGACCGGGTGCGGCGGACACCCCGCCGCGTCCGGCTGGGCCGACCCGGACAACGCGGGCCTGCCCGGCCCGGTGCGGATCGCCCCGGCCGACCGGGGCGCGGTGCCGGACGTGTCCGGGCCCACCGTCTCCGGCGGCCGCGACGGCACCGCCCGCCACCGGGGCCGGATCCTGGTGGTCAACGTGTGGGGCTCGCTGTGCGGGCCGTGCCGGGTCGAGGCCCCGGGCCTGGCGCGGGTGGCCCGCGACCTCGACGCGCAGGGCGTGAGCTTCCTCGGCGTCGACTCCCGCGACCTGTCGAAGGCGAGCGCCGCCGCCTTCGAGCGGCGCTACGGCCTGCCCTATCCGAGCCTGTACGACCCGCGGGGCACCCTGCTGCTCCGCTTCCCGCGCGGCAGCCTCGCCCCGCAGGCGATCCCGGCCACCCTCGTCCTCGACCGCCAGGGCCGGATCGCCGCGCACTACCTGGGCGCCCTCGACGAGCAGCGCCTGCGCGCCATGATCGCCCCCGTCCTCGCGGAACAGCCGCCGGCCTCCGCCGGCACCGGCAACCGCCCGTCCGGCGGCGCCCCTTCGGCCTGACGCCCGCCGGCTGGTTCCCCAACGCGCGCTGTCTCAGCGGCGTTCCGGGCGACCGGGCTGACCCGGTGCTCCCCGCGCGCCGGCGATCCCGCGGGGTCCGGCGCGGATTCCGGTTCCGCGTCCCGAGCGGCACCCGGTACGCCCCGTCCGGCCACCCGTCCAGGCCGCTCGGCTCCCGGGTCGCGTCTCCTTGGGAAGGACTTGAGCGGGTTCGGTGCGTCAAATGGCTGGCCGCTCGCGGTCGTTGGCCGCAAGCGGCCAGGCCAACCCCTCCCTGTCGCGCGGGCGAGCTGAAACTCTACGACCTCCCCCCCCTTTTGCGGTCCGCAGCCGCCCCGCCTCACCCGAGCGGGCCGCGGCCGGCCCATGCCGGCCCCGGCCCGCTCCCGCCGTTCCCGCCACCCGCTTACCGAGCCGGGCACGGGCAGCCGCTTCGAGCCCTGACCGCCCGGAGCGGCGGCCGGACGCGGGCGGCTACGCGGGCTGCCAGAGGGCGGGGACGTTGGGCGGTTCCCAGCCGGCCATGGACGTGTGGGCCTGGACGCAGCGGTAGGTCACGCCGTTGTACGTGACGACGGCGCCGGCCGCGTAGGCGGTGCCGGGGGCCCAGGTGCCGCTGCCCGGCGGGGTGGTGGGCGGGGTCGACGGCGGCGTCGAGGGCGGCGTGCCGTCGACGTCCAGCACGAAGTCGAACGTGGCCTGCTCGCCGGACCCGGCCGCCCGGACGTTCATCTCCAGCCGCGGATCGTAGTAGGCGTCCGTGCTGTTGCGCGGCTCGCCGGGGAAGTACAGCTGCGTGGTGAGCAGGGGCTGGCCGGGCGCCTGGACCTTGACGTGGATGTGCCGGGTGCGGCCCGGGTAGAGGCCGGGCACGACGGTGGTCAGGGTGAACGCGCCCAGCGGGGTGCTGAACTGGTGACCGCGCAGGGTGAACCCGGTCATGTCGTAGGCGCCGCTGTCGTCCGCCTGCCAGAAGTCGAGCAGCGCGCCGGCGACCGGCCGGCAGTCGCGGCCGAAGACGTAGCCGCTGAGCGCCAGCGGGGTGCCGGGCATGCCGCCGCCGGTGATGTCGGTGCGCAGCGGGGAGTCCGGCTTGAAGTAGGGGCCCTCGATGTTGGGGACGGTCGGCTCGTCGCCGTCCTGGCACGCGGGGGTCGCGGACAGGCCGCGCGCGGGCGCGGCGGCCGCCCGGTCGCGCGCCAGGGCGACACCGCCGCCGGTGACCAGCGGGACGGTGCCGGCGAGCAGCGCGGCCTTGATGAGGTTCTTGCGGCTGATGCCGCGGCTCTCCTCGGGGACGGCGGCGCCGTCCGCGTCGTGGTGGGGGGTGGACACGGCGAACTCCCTCGGGGTTCCGAAGTCGGCCGCGGGCGCGCGGAAGGGCGCCCGCGGGGCCGGCGCCGGGTGTGCGGCCGGCGTCCGGACCTGCGGCGAATCTAGGCGGGGCGGGAGGCCCCGGACGAGGGACGGTCCTGCGGCTTCGTGGTGCTTTTCGCCGACCACTCCGCGCGGAACCGGCCGGGCGCCGTCCCGGTCTCCCGCCGGAAGAAGCGGCAGAAGTACGCGGGGTCGGCGAAGCCGGACGCCGAAGCGATCTGGGCGACCGTCAAGTCCGTTGCGACGAGCAGCCGTTTGGCCTCCAGCACCTGCCGGGCCCGGATCAGCTGGCCGGGCGTGCGGCCGGTGCCGCGTTTGACCGCGTCGTGCAGATGGCTGGGGGACACGCCGAGTTCCCGGGCGTACCTCTCGACCGTCCGCAGCCTCAGGTCCCCCCGGGCGACCAACTCGCGGAAGCACGCCACGAGTTCCGCAGGGCGACCGCCCTCGTGCGCGGCGGCCGCCGGCGCCGTCGGTGCGGCGTTCGGGGCGATCGGGCAGACGCGGACGGCGCGCAGCAGGAAGACGTGCAGCAGCGACGACAGCACGTCCGCGTGCCCCCAGCCCGCCGCCCGGCGCTCCCGGTCCATCTCCCGCAGCACGCGGTGCAGTTCGGCCGCGGGCCCGCGGCCCGGCCGCAGCCCGCCGCGGGCGCTCAGCGTCCGCAGGGCGCCGGCGTCGGCGGGATGCGGCAGCAGGAAGTCCTCGTCGAACAGCACCAGCCAGCCGGCCATGTCCCGCGCGTCCTCCCAGTGGTGCACCTGGCCGGGGACCATCGCGTACAGGTACGGCGGAGCCGCGTCATGCCGCTCCAGATCGACGACGTGGGTCGCGCGGCCGCGGGTGACGAGCCCGATCTCGTAGAAGCTGTGCCGGTGCGGGACGCCCGCCCGGGCCAGCGGCCCGACCGCCGCGAACGAGCCGATCGCGAACGGCAGGACGCCCGGACGGTCCACGTCCAGACTGTGCAGTTCCACGGCTGCGGCCGCCGGATCGGGCATGGAGTCACCGTCCCCCGCCGCCTCCCCGGGAACACACCTCCCGCGGGGTTCCTAGGGTTCCCCCTATGCGGCGGGGCGGCGCGCCCGCCCGGTCAGCACTCGATGACGTTCACCGCGAGGCCGCCGCGGGCGGTCTCCTTGTACTTGATCTTCATGTCGGCGCCGGTCTCCTTCATGGTCTTGATGACCTTGTCCAGGGAGACGTGGTGGCGGCCGTCGCCGCGCATCGCCATCCGGGCGGCGGTGACGGCCTTGACCGCGGCCATGCCGTTGCGCTCGATGCACGGGATCTGCACCAGGCCGCCGACCGGGTCGCAGGTCAGACCGAGGTTGTGCTCCATGCCGATCTCGGCGGCGTTCTCCACCTGCTCGGGGGTGCCGCCCAGCACCTCGGCCAGGCCGCCCGCGGCCATCGAGCAGGCCGAGCCCACCTCGCCCTGGCAGCCGACCTCGGCGCCGGAGATCGAGGCGTTCTCCTTGAAGAGCATGCCGATGGCGCCCGCGGCCAGCAGGAAGCGGACGATGGCGTCCTCCTGCTCCTCCACCGGGGCGTTCTTCGGCGACACGAAGTTCAGGTAGTAGTGCAGCACCGCGGGGATGATGCCGGCGGCGCCGTTGGTCGGCGCGGTCACCACCCGGCCGCCGGCCGCGTTCTCCTCGTTGACCGCCATCGCGTAGAGGGTCACCCACTCCATCGCGTGGGTGGCCGGCTCGCCCTCGGCGCGCAGCTGGCGGGCGGACTGGGCGGCCCTGCGGCGCACCTTCAGGCCGCCCGGCAGGATCCCCTCGCGGGACATCCCGCGCGACACGCACGCCTGCATCACCTGCCAGATCTCCAGCAGCCCGGCCCGGATCTCGGCCTCGGTGCGCCACGCCTTCTCGTTCTCCAGCATTAGCTGGGAGATCGACAGCCCGGTGTCGCGGGACAGCCGCAGCAGCTCGTCGCCGGTGCGGAACGGGTGCCGCAGCACCGTGTCGTCCAGCTTGATCCGGTCCTCGCCCACGGCGTCCTCGTCCACCACGAAGCCGCCGCCGACCGAGTAGTAGGTCTTCTCCAGCAGCACCTCGCCGGCCGCGTCGTACGCGGCCAGCGTCATCCCGTTGGCGTGGTACGGCAGCGACCTGCGGCGGTGCAGCACCAGCTGGGTGTCCGGGTCGAAGTCGATCTCGTGGGCGCCGAGGATGCTCAGCTTCCGCGTGGCGTGGACGGCCGCGACCTCGTCGTCGGCGGTCTCCACGTTCACCGTGCGCGGCGCGTGGCCGGCCAGGCCCAGCAGCACCGCCTTGGGCGTGCCGTGGCCGTGCCCGGTGGCCCCCAGCGAGCCGAACAGCTCGGCGCGGACCGACGCGGTGTGGGCGAGCAGGCCCTCGTTCTTCAGCCGGTGCGCGAAGATGCCGGCGGCGCGCATCGGGCCCACGGTGTGCGAACTCGACGGGCCTATGCCGATCGAGAACAGGTCGAAGACCGAGATTGCCATGTGCGGGGGCTCCTGTCTGGTGGGGGGACGCCGTTGTCCCCCCGGGGCCGGGGGTGCGCCCGGGCGGGCGCACCCCCGTTCGGGGACTTACGTGTACAGCGGGTGCTTCGCGGCGAGAGCGGTGACCCGCTCCCGCAGGACCGTCGCGTCGTGCACGGGCTTCAGCGCCTGCGCGATGATGTCGGCGACCTCGCGGAAGTCCTCCGCGCCGAAACCGCGGGTGGCCAGCGCCGGGGTGCCGATCCGCAGGCCCGAGGTGACCATCGGCGGCCGCGGGTCGTTCGGGATGGCGTTGCGGTTGACGGTGATGCCGACCGCGTGCAGCCGGTCCTCGGCCTGCTGGCCGTCCAGCGCGGAGTCGCGCAGGTCGACCAGGACCAGGTGCACGTCCGTGCCGCCGGACAGCACCGAGACGCCCACCTCCGCGAGGTCCGGCCCGGTCAGCCGCTCGGCGAGGATCTTCGCGCCCTCCAGCGTACGGGACTGGCGGTCCTTGAACTCGTCCGTCGCCGCGGCCTTGAACGCGACCGCCTTCGCCGCGATCACGTGCTCCAGCGGGCCGCCCTGCTGGCCCGGGAACACCGCGGAGTTGATCTTCTTCGCCAGGTCCGCCCGGGACAGGATCACGCCGCCGCGCGGCCCGCCGAGGGTCTTGTGGGTCGTGGTGGTGACCACGTCCGCGTACGGCACGGGGGAGGGGTGCAGCCCGGCCGCGACCAGACCGGCGAAGTGCGCCATGTCGACCATCAGGTACGCGCCGACCTCGTCGGCGATCCGCCGGAACTCGGCGAAGTCCAGCTGCCGCGGGTACGCCGACCAGCCGGCGATGATCAGCTGCGGCCGGTGCTCCTTGGCGAGCTTCTCCACCTCGGCCATGTCGACCAGGTTGGTCTGCTCGTCCACGTGGTAGGCGGCGACCTTGTAGAGCTTGCCGGAGAAGTTGATCCGCATGCCGTGGGTGAGGTGCCCGCCGTGCGCCAGGTCCAGGCCCAGGATGGTGTCACCCGGCTTGAGCAGGGCGAACATCGCGGCCGCGTTGGCCTGCGCGCCCGAGTGCGGCTGGACGTTCGCCGCCTCGGCGCCGAACAGCGCCTTCACCCGGTCGATCGCCAGCTGCTCGATGACGTCGACGTTCTCGCAGCCGCCGTAGTAGCGGCGGCCCGGGTAGCCCTCGGCGTACTTGTTGGTCAGCACCGAGCCCTGCGCCTCGAGGACCGCCACCGGAGCGAAGTTCTCCGAGGCGATCATCTCCAGCGTGGACTGCTGGCGGTGCAGCTCGGCGTCGACCGCGGCCGCCACGTCCGGGTCGAACTCGTGCAGGGACTGGTTCAGGATCGGAAGCGACATCGTCCGCCCTCAGCCCGCGATGAACGCGTCGTACTCGGCGGCGGTCAGCAGATCGGCCGACTCCGCGGACTCGCGCACCTTGAAGAGCCAACCGCCCTCGAACGGAGCGGAGTTCACCAGGGACGGGTCGTCGACGACGTCCTGGTTGATCTCGGTGACCTCGCCGGACACCGGCGAGTACAGGTCGCTGACGGACTTGGTGGACTCCAGCTCGCCGCAGGTCTCGCCCGCGGAGACGGTCGCGCCGACCTCGGGGAGCTGGACGAACACGACGTCGCCGAGGGCGTCCGCGGCGTGCGACGTGATGCCCACCGTGGCGATCCCGCCCTCGGGGGCGGAGAGCCACTCGTGCTCCTTGCTGTAACGCAGCTGCTCAGGGTTGATGCTCATGTCGGAATTCTCCCGGATGGTTGCAGGTGCTCGCGCGCGGCGCGAGGGACGTGCGGTGCGGTGGAAGGAGTGTCAGCGCTCGCGCTTGTAGAACGGCAGGGCCACGACCTCGTGCGGCTCCTGGGCGCCGCGGATGTCGACCGCGACCCCGGCCGTGCCCGGCGCGGCGTGCGCCGCGTCGACGTAGGCCATGGCGATCGGCACCCCGAGGGTGGGGGAGGGGGCACCCGAGGTGACCTCGCCGACCACCGCGCCCGAGGCGTCGGTGACCGGGTAGCCCGCCCGGGGCACCCGGCGGCCCTGGGCGACCAGCCCGACCAGCTTGCGCGGCGGCGTCGCGGCCGCCTTCTCCGCGGCCGCCGCCAGCGCCTCGCGGCCGACGAAGTCGCCCGGCTTGTCGAACTTCACCACCCGGCCGAGACCGGCGTCGAACGGGGTCAGCGCCGTGGTCAGCTCGTGCCCGTACAGCGGCATGCCCGCCTCCAGGCGCAGGGTGTCCCGGCAGGACAGGCCGCACGGCACCAGGCCGGCCGCCGCGCCCGCCTCGGTCAGCGCCTGCCACAGCCGCTCGGCGTCGGCCGGGGCCACGAACAGCTCGAAGCCGTCCTCACCGGTGTAGCCGGTGCGGGCGATCAGCGCCGGCACCCCGGCGACCGTGCCGGGCAGCCCGGCGTAGTACTTCAGCCCGTCCAGGTCCGCGTCGGTCAGCGACTTCAGGATGCCCGGGGACTCCGGGCCCTGGACGGCGAGCAGCGCGTAGGCGTCCCGGTCGTCGCGGACCGCCGCGTCGAAGCCCGCGGCACGCTCGGTCACCGCGTCCAGCACGATCTGCGCGTTGGAGGCGTTGGCGACGATCATGAACTCCTGGTCGCCGAGCCGGTAGACGATCAGGTCGTCCAGGATGCCGCCGTCGGCCGCGCAGATCATGGTGTAGCGGGCCCGGCCCACGGCCAGCGCCGACAGGTGGCCGACCAGGGCGTGGTCCAGCAGCGCGCCGGCCTGCGGCCCGGTCACGGCGATCTCGCCCATGTGCGACAGGTCGAACAGGCCGGCCCGGGTGCGCACCGCCTGGTGCTCCTCGCGCTCGCTGGCGTAGCGCAGCGGCATGTCCCAGCCGGCGAAGTCGGTCATGGTGGCGCCGAGCGCGCGGTGCAGCGCGTCCAGCGCGGTACGGCGCGGCGCGCCGGTGGGCTGGCTCGGGGATTCGCTCATCGGAAACGGGCTCCCAGGAGAGGACGGTGAACAGGACGGATGTACCAGGACGAGGCCACTGCGGCCTCCCCATCTGTCATCGGAACCTGAGAGGTTCACCGTGACCCCCGGAACGGGGCCCGCGGCTTGCACCTTGGGTGGGAGGAGCCGTGCGGCCCCTCCGCTTTTCAGATCTGCCTCGCCCGCGCGGTATCTGTGCCTGAGAGATTCAAGGGAGGGCTTGCTCCTTCGGCGCCCGGCCCCGGACAGGGGTCGGAACTCTCCCGCGCGGCCTCCAACGGCCGGTATGCAAGTTGTGGCAGCCATCATTGCACGCCCGTGTGACGCATGCCGGACTCCGGGCCCGCTGTCGTCCCCAGGCCCTAAGATTCCAGGGCAGCAGGGCAGCAGGGCAGCAGGCAGTGCCGCACCGGCACATCCGCGGACGAGGGTGGACGACGACGCACATGGAGAACCCGGCATCGTACATATGGCCGGCCAACGAGCTGGAGGAGGTCCTCTCCGCCAGCGTCGGCAACCCCGCCGCCGGTCCCCGGCTGCTGGAGGTCCTCGGCCGGTCCTGGGTGTGGGTGCCGCTGCCCAACGGAGGCCACCCGGACGCGGCCGACCTCGACCTGCCGACGGTCCAGCTCGACGGCGCCACCTACGTTCCGGTCTTCAGCTCCGAGCAGCAGTTCCGGCAGGCGGCCGAGGGGATGTCCTGGACGGTCGCGCCGGTGCAGGAGTTCGCCCGCGGCCTGCCGCCGACGGTCGGGATCGCGGTGAACCCCGGCGGCGCCGTCGGCGTGCCGCTGCCGCCGGCCGCCGTCGCCGAGCTGTGCCGGTCCGAGCGCGGCGGCGAGCACGCCGCCTCCGGCGGCCGGGTGCGGCTGTGGGAGCCCTCGCACGAGGACGAGCCGGTCGACTTCCTGGCGATCGCCGCCGCCGAGTTCGCGGTCACCCCGGTGGTGCTCACCGCCCGGCGGGCGCTGGCCGCGGTCGAGGACGAGCCGCCCGCCCTGTACGTCGGCGTGGAGCTGGACTCCTGGCAGGACCACGACCGGGCCGCGACCATGGACGCGCTCGGCCGCGCGCTGGGCGGCGCCCCGATGGCGCTGCCGGTCCACCTGATCCTGCTGGACGTGGCCCAGGACCCGGTCGCGGACTGGATGCTGGAGACCGTCCAGCCCTTCTTCAGCCGGGACTGACCGTCACGGAACGTGGCCGGACGGCTGCGGAGAGGCGGTATACGCGTTGTTTAGACGACATATAGACAGCGCCGCTTGAGTCGTCGGGCGTTCCACCGGGAACACTCGACCTGATTTGATGGCGGGAACGGACGAGGAGAAGGGGCGGTCCCACGTGATCGCGGGCGCGCAAGGCGGCGCTGCGGCGGCCGGCCATGTGGAGCAGATGCTGCTCCAGGTGGCACCGGGCCGCTTCGACGCATACGAGAACCTGCTCGCGTCAGTGGCCGGCGGCCAGGTGTGGATGCTGCTGTGGCACGGCACGCCGGGTTCGGCGGACGCGCAGTACGGGAGCATGGAGGTCGGCGGGCACGCCTACGCGCCCTGCTTCACCTCGCCGCGCGAGCTCGCCGCCAGCGGCTGGACCCGGGACCACGAGGTGGTGTCCGGGCGGGACATCGCGCAGACCCTCTACCCGGACCGGTGCGGGCTGTGGCTCAATCCGCACGCCTCCGGCGGCGGCGTCGGGGTGCCCTGGCCGGACCTGCGGCGGATCGCGGTCGGCCTGGACCTGCTGCCGGCCGGACCGCTGCAGATCGCCGAACCCGCCCTGCAGATCCCGCAGTTCTACGCCCTGCTGACCCAGGCCGCGCACCGCACCCCGGCGGTGCGCTCGCTGCGCCGCGCCTGGGTGCAGCCGGCGCTCGGCGAGCCGTACCTGGCGGTCGGCGTCGAGGTCTACGAGGGCGTGCCGCAGGCCGTCGAGGCCGTGCGGATGATGATGCAGCAGGCCGTCGGCGGGGTGCCGGACGGGCTGGCCGTGTCCACCGTCGCCATGGGCGACGCCTACGACCCGGTGGCGCTGTGGATGCGGGTGCACGCCTCCGCGTTCTTCGACCGCGACGCCTACACGGCCGGCCCCGCCTGGGGCCCCGCCCGCTGAGGCCCACCGCTCAGGGCGCCGGCCTCCCGGCCGGCGCCCGGCGTCAGCCCTCCAGCTCCAGCACGTGCGGGAGCAGGCCCAGCGGCGGGCTGCCCAGCGACAGCAGCGCGGCGTGGAAGCGGGACAGGGTGAACTCCCGGCCCCACCGGCGGCGCGCCCGCTCCCGCAGCCGCAGGATCTCCAACTTGCCCCAGGTGTACCGTCCGTAGCCCGCGTCGAAGGTGCCGCGCCGGGCCTCCGACAGCGCGCTGGCCCGCGCCAGGTGCGCGTCCCGCATGAACAGCCGGGTCGCCTCCTCCAGATCCATCGCCCCGGTGTGCAGCCCGATGGCGCACGTCAGCCGGGTGACCCGGACCAGCGCCTCCAGCGCGACACCGATGGCGAACCGCGGGTCGCGGGCCCGGAATCCCTCCTCCAGGCAGACCTCCTCCACGTAGTGCGCCCAGCCCTCGGCGAACGCCAGGCTGTGCAGCACCCGGCGCACCGGACCGGCCGCCCGGCGCAGCGCGCGGCCGTGCGCGAAGTGGCCGGGGGCGACCTCGTGGACGGTGATCGACGGCAGGCTCGTCCGGCTGAAGACGGTCAGCCACTCCTCGCGCTCCTCGCGCGGCCACTCCGGCTCCGGCGGCGTGACGTGGTACCAGGACGGCACCGAGTCCTTCTCGGCCGGCGCCGCCCACGTCATCATCGCCATCGACCAGCGGCGCGACGGCGGTGCCGGGCCCACCAGGCACTCGCCGTCCAGGAACGGTGCCAGACCGCGGTCCCGGGCGAAGTCGATGACCTCGTCGGTCAGCCGGGCCGCCTCGGCGATCACCTCGTCGGCGTCCGGGTGGTCGGCCAGCAGCGCCGGGATCAGCTCGTCCACCGGCCGGTGCGGGTCCAGGCGTTCGCACGCGTCGGCCAGCAACCCGGTCAGCCGGGCCCGCTCGCGCTCGGCCTCCTCGGCCAGCGCCCCCAGGTCGACCCGCAGCCCCTCCTGCGCGCCCATCAGCGCGGCCAGCGCCGGGCCGCCGAGGCGCGGGTCGGGGTCGCCGTGCCGTGCCGCGTCCTCCAGCCGGGCGACGAGCCGGGAGTGCGCGCGCAGCGCCTGCTCCTCCTCCCTGCCGTGCTCCGCGTCCAGGTCGACGGCCAGCCCGTACGCGGTGCCCAGCAGCGCCTCGGCGACCGGCGCGCTCACCCGGTCCAGCGACTCCAGGGACGCCTCGATCGCCTCCGGCCACAGCGCAAGGTGCTTCCTGCGGGCCGCGGCGCGCTCCTTGCGGGAGGCGTACTCCCGGTCGTAGCAGGCCAACTCCAGGTTCGACAGGTGCGGGTACGGGTCGCGCCGGTGCAGCGCGAGGTCCTCGTACTGGACCCGTACCGACTCCTCGAACACCGCCAGATGGGCCTCGTCGTGCGGGCTGTCCAGGGGCCCGGCCGAGCGCCGCGTGTGCTCCAGCCGGGCCAGGGCCGCCTGCACGCCCGAAGGCGACAGATCCTGCACCCTCCCGTCGTACTCGTGCAGCCCCGCCATCTCCCTGGCCTGGGGCATCATCAGGTCGCACACCGCGCGCAGCCGTTCGTCCACGGCCTGACCGTACCCCGAGGTACGCGCGGGTAACGGACTAAGAATCACCACATCACAGTTGCGCATCCCTTCGAGATGAGGGCTGGCGGGTGATCGCGGGCGCACAGAAGAATCCAGCAGCAACAGGGGAGCTGTTTCGGTTCACCGTGGTCCGAAAAATCCTCAATACCTGTATGACGCACCGCAGCACGACTGATGAGTAAAGCCGCTACAGCGGCGGGCGCGCGCCGGTTACCCGCCGGCGAGAGGGGTCAGCTTCACCATGACCGCACCTATAGAGACCACCCAGGGGCAGGCCGAGGCACAGCCGGAGGCCATCCTCGCCGGGGTGGGCCGCAAGGCGATCGAGGGCAGATCCCTCGGTCAGATCGCGTGGATGCGTTTCCGTCGCGACAAGGTGGCGGTGGCCGGTGGCGTCGTGGTCATCCTGCTCGTGCTGCTCGCGATCCTGGCCAAGCCGATCGAGAGCATCTTCAACCTCGATCCGAACGCCTTCCACCAGGACCTGATCGACCCCTCCACGACCGTCCCCAAGGGCGGCTGGGGCGGGATGAGCCTGCATCACCTGCTGGGCGTCGATCCGCAGTACGGCCGCGACCTGCTCGCCCGCATCATCGAGGGCTCGTGGGTGTCGATGATCGTGGCGACCGGCGCGACCGTGCTGTCGGTGGCCATCGGTTCGGTCATGGGTCTGATCGCCGGCTACTACGGCGGCTGGATCGACACCCTGATCAGCCGTCTGATGGACATCTTCCTGGCCTTCCCGCTGCTGCTGTTCGCGATCTCCATCTCCGCCTCGCTGCAGGACGGCGCCTTCGGCCTCAACGGACTGCCGCTGCGGATCAGCGTGCTGATCTTCGTCATCGGCTTCTTCAACTGGCCCTACATGGGCCGGATCGTGCGCGGCCAGACGCTCAGCCTGCGGGAGCGGGAGTTCGTCGAGGCGTCGCGCAGCCTGGGCGCCCGCGGGCCGTTCATCCTCTTCCGCGAGCTGCTGCCCAACCTGGTCGCCCCGATCCTCGTCTACTCGACGCTGCTGATCCCGACCAACATCCTCTTCGAGGCGGCGCTGAGCTTCCTGGGCGTCGGCATCGCGCCCCCGCAGGCCTCGTGGGGCGGCATGCTCAACTCGGCCATCGACCTGTTCTACGCGGATCCGGAGTACATGGTCGTGCCGGGCCTGGCCATCTTCATCACCGTCCTCGCCTTCAACCTGCTGGGCGACGGGCTGCGGGACGCCCTCGATCCGCGCAGCAAGTGACCGAGCTTTCTTCACCCACCCAGCTGAACCGCCGGACGCGTCCCCGCGCCCGGCCTTGCAGAACACCGTCGAACCGGGAGGCCTTCCTCGGCATGAACAGCAGAAAAGCGACAGCCGCGCTGGCGCTTGCCACGGCACTCGCCCTGGGAGCATCCGCGTGCAGCAGCGACTCAAAGAGCACCGACAAGAACAAGACCGGCAGCTCCAACAGCCAGGGAACCGCCGCCGCGAAGGACGCCGCGCTCACCGGCATCGTGAACGCCTCGGACAAGAAGGGGGGCACGGTCGTCATGGAGAACTCCGACGTGCCGGACTCCCTGGACCCGGGTAACACGTACTACGGCTGGGTGCAGAACTTCTCGCGCCTCTACGCGCGTACGCTGCTCACCTTCAAGCCGGCCGCCGGCAAGGACGGCCTGACCGTCGTCCCCGACCTGGCCACCGGCCTCGGCAAGGCCAGCCCGGACGCCAAGACCTGGACGTACACGATCCGTTCCGGTCTGAAGTACGACGACGGCACGCCGATCACCACCAAGGACATCAAGTACGCGATCGAGCGCAGCAACTTCGCGCCCGAGGCGCTGTCCAACGGCCCGACGTACTTCAAGGCGTACCTGGCCGGCGGTGACGCGTACAAGGGTCCCTACAAGGACAAGAACCCGAACGGGATCGCGTCGATCGAGACCCCGAACGACACCACGATCATCTTCCACCTGGCGAAGCCCTTCGCGGACTTCGACTACCTGGCGACGTTCTCGCAGACGGCCCCCGTGCCGGCGGCGAAGGACGACGGTGCGGGCTATGTGAAGCACATCGTGTCCTCGGGCCCGTACAAGTTCGCCTCCTACCAGGACGGCGCCTCCGCCGACCTGGTGCGCAACCCGCAGTGGTCGCAGGCGGACGACCCGGTCCGCAAGGCGCTGCCGAACGAGATCAAGATCAAGTTCAAGGTCAACGCGAACACGATCGACAACAACCTGCTCGCGGGCAACAGCACCGTCGACTCCGGCGGCACCGGCGTGACCCCGCAGACCCAGGCGAAGGTCATCGGCCCCAAGTACGCGAAGAACACCGACGACTCGTACGCCGGTGCCACCTCGTACCTGGCGATCAACCCGAACGTCGCGCCGTACAGCAACCCCGACTGCCGCAAGGCGATCGAGTACGCGATCGACAAGGTCTCGGTGCAGACCGCCATCGGCGGCCCGGTCAAGGGTGACGTGGCCACCACGCTGCTCCCGCCGACCGTCAACGGCTACACCAAGTTCGACTCGTTCCCGACGCCGGACAACAAGGGCGACCAGGCCAAGGCCAAGGCCTCGCTGGCCGCGTGCGGCAAGCCGGGCGGCTTCACCACCACCCTGACGGCGCGCAGCGACCGCCCGGCCGAGATGGCCGAGGCGACCGCGATCCAGAACTCGCTCAAGCAGGTCGGCATCACCGCCAACATCAAGAGCTTCCCGGCCGGCAAGTACTTCTCGAACTTCGCCGGTGTCCCGAGCTACGTGCACAGCCACCAGCTCGGCCTGATGCTCACCGCGTGGGGCGCCGACTGGCCGACCGGCTACGGCTTCCTGGACCAGATCGTCGACGGCAGCGCCATCAAGCCGTCCGGCGGCAACAACCTCCAGGAGCTCAACGACAAGAACATCAACGCCGCCCTGGCGGCCGCGATCGCCAACACCGACGCCGCGGCCCGCACCAAGGCGTGGGGCGACATCGACAAGATGGTCGTCGACACCGCCACCGTGGTGCCGCTGATCTACCGCAAGAACCTGCTCTACCGTCCGGACGCGGCGACCAACGTCACCGTCACCCAGGCGTACCTGGGCATGTACGACTACCTGCTGCTCGGCTCCTCCAAGTAAGCCCAGTAAGCACAGAAGGCATACGAACACCGGAAGGCAGGTGAAGGCATCGGCGTCCGCCGGGCCGGGTGACACCCGGCCCGGCGGACCCGGCGCCGACCCGCTGTGACTGCGTACATCATTCGACGCGTGATCGCCGCGATAGTCCTGGTGCTGGTCGTCAGCGCGGTCACCTTCGCGATCTTCTTCCTGGTCCCGAAGCTCGGCGGGCAGACCACCGCCCAGCTGGCGACCCAGTACGTCGGCAAGGACGCCAACCCCGAGTCGATCGCGGCGGTCAAGAAGAACCTGGGCCTGGACCTGCCGATCTACCAGCAGTACTGGCACTTCATCAAGGCCATCGTCATGGGCGCGCACTACAAGTTCGGCCCGGACGCCGCGTACTGCCACCGGCCCTGCTTCGGCTACTCCTTCAAGTCGCACGTCGAGGTGTGGCCGGAGATCAAGGACCGCATCCCGGTCACCTTCTCGCTGGCGATCGGCGCCGCGGTGATCTGGGTCATCTCCGGTGTGGCCATCGGCGTCGTCTCCGCGCTCAAGCGGGGCACGCTGTTCGACCGCTTCTCGATGGGCGTGGCCCTGGCCGGCGTCTCGCTGCCGATCTTCTTCACCGGCATGCTGCTGCTCGGCCTGTTCTCCTACAAGTGGACCATCTGGGACAACGTCCAGTACCACAGCTTCACCAGCAATCCCGGTGAATGGGCCTGGAACCTCATCCTGCCGTGGGTCAGCCTGGCGTTCCTCTACTCCGCGCTCTACGCCCGCCTCACCAGAGCCGGGATGCTGGAGACCATGGGTGAGGACTACATCCGCACCGCGCGCGCCAAGGGCCTGCCCGAGCGCACCGTGGTCGGCAAGCACGGCCTGCGGGCCGCGCTCACCCCCATCGTCACCATCTTCGGTATGGACTTCGGGTTGCTCATCGGCGGCGCGATCATCACCGAGCAGGTCTTCTCGTTCCAGGGCATCGGTGCCTATGCGGTGCAGGCCGTGACGGACAACGACCTGCCGAAGGTGCTCGGCGTGACCATGGTCGCGGCCACCTTCATCGTCATCTGCAACCTCCTGGTGGACCTGCTGTACGCCGCCATCGACCCCCGCGTGAGGTACTCGTGAGCACCGACAACGGCAGCAGCGACGCGCTGAAGAAGGACGACGGCGAGCCGGCGGCCGGGGCCCAGGTGCCGGCGCAGAAGGACGCGGAGGAGCCGGCCGCCCAGGCACAGGTGCCGATGCAGAAACCTCCGGCCGCGGCGGTGGGCGAGCCCGTCGCCGCGCCGCCCGCGGGCGACGCCTATCTGTCGGTGCGTGACCTGCACATCCACTTCCAGACCGACGACGGTCTGGTGAAGTCGGTGGACGGGCTCAGCTTCGACCTGCAGCGCGGCCGCACCCTGGGCATCGTCGGCGAGTCCGGCTCCGGCAAGTCCGTGACGTCGCTGGGCATCATGGGGCTGCACCGCACGTCGCGCGCCCGGATCAGCGGCGAGGTCTGGCTGGACGGCGAGGAGCTGGTCGCCGCCAACCCCGAGCGGGTCCGCCGGCTGCGCGGCCGCAAGATGGCCATGATCTTCCAGGACCCGCTGTCCGCGATGCACCCGTACTACAAGATCGGCGCGCAGATCGTCGAGGCGTACCGGGTGCACCACAAGGTCAGCAAGAAGGTCGCCGCCGAGCGCGCGGTGGAGATGCTCGACCGGGTCGGCATCCCCGAGCCGCGCAAGCGGTTCCACGACTTCCCGCACCAGTTCTCGGGCGGCATGCGGCAGCGCGCGATGATCGCGATGGCCCTGGTCAACAACCCCGAACTGCTGATCGCGGACGAGCCGACCACCGCGCTCGACGTGACCGTGCAGGCGCAGATCCTGGACCTGATCCGGGACCTGCAGAAGGAGTTCGGCTCCGCGGTCATCATGATCACCCACGACCTCGGCGTGGTCGCCGAGGTCGCCGACGACCTGCTGGTGATGTACGCCGGCCGGGTCATCGAACGCGGCACCTCCGAGCGGGTGTTCACCAAGCCCCAGCACCCCTACACCTGGGGTCTGCTCGGTTCCATGCCGCGCATGGACCGGGAGCGCACCGACCGCCTCAACCCGGTCAAGGGCAGCCCGCCCAGCCTGATCAACGTGCCGTCCGGCTGCGCCTTCCACCCGCGCTGCCCGTACGCCTCGCTGACCGGCGGCTCCTCCGAGACCGTCGTCCCCGAGCTGCGCGAGATGGCCCCCGGCCACGTCGCGGCATGCCATCTGGCCGAGGCCGACCGGTCCCGGATCTGGACCGAAGAGATAGAACCGAAGCTGTGAAGGGCCAGGACGAAGCCGTGACTGCACCGTCGGCGAACACCTCGCTGGAGAAGGGCGCGCCCCGGACTCGGGACCGGGAGACGCTGCTGAAGGTCACCGGACTGGTGAAGCACTTCCCGATCACCAAGGGCCTGCTGCGCCGCCAGGTCGGCGCCGTGCAGGCGGTCGACGGCATCGACTTCGAGGTCGGGGCCGGCGAGACGCTGGGCGTGGTCGGCGAGTCGGGCTGCGGCAAGTCCACCATGGGCCGGCTGATCACCCGGCTGCTCGAACCGACCGGCGGCAGCATCGAGTTCGAGGGCCGGGACATCTCGCACCTGAGCACCGGGGCGATGCGCCCGATGCGGCGCGACGTGCAGATGATCTTCCAGGACCCGTACTCGTCGCTGAACCCGCGGCACACGATCGGCACGATCGTGGGTGCGCCCTTCCGGCTGCAGAAGGTGCGGACCGAGGGCGGCGTGAAGAAGGAGGTGCAGAACCTCCTGGAGCTGGTGGGCCTGAGCCCCGAGCACTACAACCGCTACCCGCACGAGTTCTCCGGCGGCCAGCGGCAGCGCATCGGCATCGCCCGGGCGCTGGCCCTCAAGCCCAAGCTGGTCGTCGCCGACGAGCCGGTGTCCGCGCTCGACGTGTCGATCCAGGCGCAGGTCGTCAACCTGCTGGACGACCTGCAGAGCGAGCTGGGCCTGACCTACGTGATCATCGCGCACGACCTGTCGGTGATCCGGCATGTCTCCGACCGGATCGCGGTCATGTACCTCGGCAAGATCGTGGAGATCGCCGACCGCGAGGACCTGTACGGCACGCCGTTCCACCCGTACACCAACGCGCTGCTGTCCGCGGTGCCGGTGCCGGACCCCAAGCGGAAGCAGCAGCGCGAGCGGATCCTGCTCAACGGGGACGTGCCGTCGCCGATCGCGCCGCCGCCCGGGTGCCGTTTCCACACCCGCTGCTGGAAGGCGACGGACCTCTGCAAGACGCAGGAGCCGCCCCTCGCCGCCCTCGCCAGCGGCCACCAGGTCGCCTGCCACCACCCCGAGAACGCCCCCGCGGCCGGATGACCCCGGACCCCCGCCTCTGAACGGCCTGCGTCCAGCCCCCGGAAAGTTGCCGCACACCGCAAGGTGAACGCGGCCCGCGGAGGGCGGAACGCGGGCCGTTCAGAGGTGAACGCTGCCCCGGAAGGCGGAGGTAGGGCGCTCTGGGGGTGGAGCCATTCCGGAAGGCTCGGGTCAGGGCTGGCCGGCAGCCCGCGCACGGGCCACCGCGGGCCCGATGGCGGCCACGAGGTCGGAGACCTCGTCGAGTGTCGTGGTGTGGCCCAGCGAGAAGCGAAGGGTCGCCCGCGCGGCCGCCGCCGGCTGCCCCATGGCGAGCAGCACATGGCTCGGCTGGGCCACCCCGGCCGTGCACGCCGACCCGGTCGAGCACGCGATCCCCTGCGCATCCAGAAGCAGCAGCAGAGCGTCCCCCTCGCACCCGGGAAACGTGAAGTGCGCGTTGGCGGCCAGCCGCCCCTGCGGCGCAGGGTCGCCGTTGAGCACCGCGTCCGGCACCGCCGCCCGTACCCCCCGCACCAGCTCGTCCCGCAGCGCCCCCACCGTGCGGACGAACTCGTCCCGCCGCTCGGCGGCCAGCGTGCCCGCGGTGGCGAACGCGGCGATGGCAGGCACGTCGAGCGTGCCCGACCGGCTCCGCTCCTGCCCGCCGCCGTGCAGCAGCGGCACCGGCGTCTCCTCGCGCCGCAGCACCAGCGCGCCCACGCCGTACGGCCCGCCGATCTTGTGGCCGGTCACCGTCATCGCGTCGAGCCCGCTGTCCGCGAAGCGGACGTCCTCCTGCCCGAACGCCTGCACCGCGTCGGAGTGCATCGGCACCCCGAACTCCGCGGCCACCTCGGCCAGTTCACGGACCGGCATGATCGTGCCGACCTCGTTGTTGGCCCACATCACGGTGGCCAGCGCCACGTCGTCGGGTTGCCGTTCGATGGCCGCGCGCAGCGTCTCGGGCCGGACCCGGCCGACCGCGTCGACCGGCAGCCACTCGACGACGGCGCCCTCGTGGTCGGCGAGCCAGTACACCGCGTCGAGCACCGCATGGTGCTCGACCGGGCTGGCCAGTACCCGGACCCGGCGCGGGTCGGCGGCCCGCCGCTCCCAGAACAGGCCCTTGACCGCCAGGTTGTCGGACTCGGTGCCGCCCCCGGTGAAGACGATCTCGCTGGGCCGGGCGCCGAGCGCCGCGGCCAGGGCCTCGCGGGACTCCTCGACGGTACGCCGGGCCTGCCGTCCTGCCGCGTGCAGCGAGGAGGCGTTGCCGGTCACCGTCAGGTGCGCGGTCATCGCCTGGACCGCCTCCGGGAGCATGGGCGTGGTGGCGGCGTGGTCGAAGTAGGCCATGGTTCAGCGATTCTACGGTCCTCCGCTGGGCGTGCCGCCCCGCCCGGGCGCGCTCGCCGCCGGGCCGCCCGCGTCGCCGCCCTCCCGCACCGGGCCGGGGGCCCGCGGGGTCAGCCGCGCGGTGCCCGGGCCAGCTGCCGGGACTGGGCGACGAGCCGGTCCGCGCTGTCCCACACCTGCGCGTCCTCCTCCATCAGCCCGCCGGCCAGGTTCCTGGTGGTGAGCGAGACCCGCAGCGGGCCGGGCGCCGGCCGGGTGCGCAGGTGCACGGTCAGCTCCAGGGTGGGCGTCCAGCCCTTCAGCCCGAGGTCGAACGCGGTGGGCGGCAGGGCGTCTACCGCGAGCAGCAGCGACAGGGCGTCGTGGTCGCGGCCGTCGGCCAGCCCCAGCCAGCCGCGCATGTCGCCGGTCCCGGACGGTGCGCCGATCGCCCAGCCCGCGGTGGCCGGGTCCAGCCGCAGGTCCAGGCGCTGCAGGATCGCGGTGGAGCCGGTGACCGGGCCGTCGTCGGGGGCGTCGTCCGAGCTGACGCAGTCCGCGTAGGAAGGCATGGCCGGCGGGGCGGCGGAGGTGCGGACCTCGTCGGGCAGCGCGTCCAGGTCGCCGTAGCCGGCGATGACCCGTATCCGCTCGACCTCGCGGCCCTCGGCGTCGGTCTGGAACAGCGACGCCTGGCCGGTGGACATGGTCCGCCCGGCGCGCACCACCTCGGTCCTGACCACCGCGGGCCCCGGCTGGGAGGCGGTCAGGTAGTGGGCGGTGATGGTGATCGGGTCGGGGTGCGGCAGCGCCTCGCGCAGCGCCCGCCCGAGCACGGCCAGCAGGTAGCCGCCGTTGACCGCGGCGATGATCGTCCAGCCGGCCGACAGGTCGATGTCGTACGTCCCGGGCTCGCCGGGCCTGGCCACGACCGCCGTGTCGCGGTCGAACTCGCTGTCCCCGATGGCCGCGCGGGCCGCTGCAGTTGCCATGGTCGTCATGTTACCCGTCAGTAGTCACCAGTTGTCCAGCCTCACAGGCTCAACACTAAGCGCCCGCTCAGCCTTCCCGGCGGCCGCCCCCCTCAGTCATCCGGCCCCGCGGCACCGCCCGGAAAAGGGCGGAAGAGCCTCCGGGCCCGGCCGTTACCCTGGACAGGTGAACGAGAACCCTGAGAGCACCCCCGGCACCAGGCTGCGGGTGCTCGCCGCGATGAGCGGCGGGGTGGATTCCGCGGTCGCCGCCGCCCGGGCCGCCGAGGCGGGGCACGACGTGACCGGTGTGCACCTCGCGCTGTCCGCGAACCCGCAGAGCTTCCGCACCGGCGCCCGCGGCTGCTGCACCGTGGAGGACTCCCGGGACGCCCGGCGCGCCGCGGACGTGATCGGCATCCCCTTCTACGTGTGGGACCTCGCCGAGCGCTTCCGGGAGGACGTCGTCGAGGACTTCGTCGCCGAGTACGCGGCCGGCCGCACCCCCAACCCCTGCCTGCGCTGCAACGAGAAGATCAAGTTCGCCGCGCTGCTCGACAAGGCGCTCGCGCTGGGCTTCGACGCGGTGTGCACCGGCCACTACGCCACCGTCGTGCCGCGCCCCGACGGCACCCGCGAGCTGCACCGCGCCAGCGACGCGGCCAAGGACCAGAGCTACGTCCTCGGCGTGCTCGACGAGCGGCAGCTCGCCCACGCCATGTTCCCGCTCGGCGACACCCTCACCACCAAGGACGAGATCCGCGCCGAGGCCGAGCGGCGCGGACTGGCCGTCGCCCGCAAGCCCGACAGCCACGACATCTGCTTCATCGCCGACGGCGACACCCAGGGCTTCCTGGCCCGCCGCCTGGGCACCGAGGAGGGCGACATCCTCGACGAGGACGGCAACCGGCTCGGCGGCCACTCCGGCGCCTACGGCTTCACCGTCGGCCAGCGCAAGGGCCTGCGGATCGGCGTGCCCGCCGACGACGGCAAGCCGCGCTACGTGCTGGACATCTCCCCGGTGCGGAACACGGTGACCGTCGGCCCCGCCGAGGCGCTCGACGTGCACGCCCTCACCGCCATCCGCCCGCGCTGGTGCGGCACCCCGCCGGCCGGCCCCGCCCCGTACACCGCGCAGCTGCGCGCCCACGGCGAGGACGTCCCGGTCACCGCGGAACTCGTCGGCGACGAGCTGCGGGTGGCCTTCACCGAGCCGGTGCGCGGCGTCGCCCCCGGCCAGGCCGTCGTGCTCTACGACGGCACCCGCGTCGTCGGTTCCGCGACGATCGCGACCACCACCCGCCACCTCGAGGAGAAACCCCCGGTGACCGTATGAACATCGGCGTCTTCCTGTCCGCGGCCGACCTCGGCGAGCAGTACACCGTCCCCGCCAAGGAGTTCGGGCGGCTGATCGGCGAAGGCGGGCACAGCCTGGTGTGGGGCGGCTCGGAGTCCGGCCTGATGAAGGTGGTCGCGGACGCCGTCCAGGCGTCCGGCGGCCGGCTCGTCGGCGTCTCCGTGGAGTTCCTCCAGGACGTCGCCCGCAAGAACGCGGACGAGATGGTGATCACCCGCGACCTCGCGCACCGCAAGGCCGAACTGCTCCAGCGCTCCGACGCGATCGTGGTCATGGTCGGCGGCACCGGCACCCTCGACGAGGCCACCGAGATCCTGGAGCTGAAGAAGCACGGGAAGCACACCAAGCCGGTCGTCGTCCTCAACAGCGCCGGCTTCTACGACGGCCTGGAGCAGCAGTTCCGGCGGATGGAGTCCGAGGGCTTCCTGCCGGTGCCGCTGGCCGACCTGGTCCACTTCGCCGACGACGGCGCCGCCGCCCTGGCGTACCTGCAGGATCGTGTGTGAGCACCACCCCGTCCGCCCGAGCCGAGCCCCGCGTCCACCTGCTGACCGGCGGCGGCTCGGGCATCGGCGCGGCCCTCGCGCGGCGCCTGCTGGAGCGCGGTGACGAGGTCTGGCTGCTGGCCAGGCACGCGGGCCGGGCCCGCGAGCTGGCCGCCGCGTTCCCCGGCGCCAGGACCCTGGTCGGCGACCTCGGAGAACCCGGGCGGCTGTCCTGGGCCCTGGGCCACCAGGCGCCGCCTGACCGGCTGGACACGCTGCTGCACATCGCCGGCGTGGTCGAACTCGGCACCGTCGGCGACCTCACCCCCAAGATCTGGCAGGAGACGCTCGCCGCCAACCTGGTCGGCCCGGCCGAGCTGACCCGGCTGATGCTGCCCCAACTGCGGCTCTCCCGCGGGCACGTGGTGTTCGCCAACTCCGGTGCCGGGCTGGCCGCCCGCGGCGAGTGGGCCGCGTACGGGGCGAGCAAGCACGGCCTGAAGGCGCTGGCCGACGCGCTCCGCGAGGAGGAGCGCGACAACGGGGTGCGGGTCACCACCGTGTACCCGGGCCGTACCGCCACGCCCATGCAGCTCAAGGTCCACCAGCAGGAGGGCAGGAGCTACGACGCCGCCCGCTTGATGGACCCCGAGTCGGTGGCCACCACCGTGCTCACCGCCATCGACCTGCCGCGGGACGCGGAGATCACCGATGTGCGGGTGCGCCCGGGCCCGGCCTGACCCCCTTCTTGCCGGCCTCCCGCCTCCGGGCGCTCCTTCTCCTGCGGCAACGGCTGATGCAGGACGCCGGGTGAACGTGCCGGCGGGACCTCGGCGCGCGGTTAAGAGGGGCTGGGCCATTACTCTGGCGGGGTGAGCAGCGAGACGGAGTTCAGCCTGCCCGAAGGTGCCGCGACCGGGATCGGGTCGATGCCCGGCGGGGACGCCCGCGAGGCGGCACGCGTCGCCGTCGAGGCGGTGGCCGGGCTGCCGTTCCTGCCCGAACTGCCCGCCCGCGGACCCGGCGCCGACATGATCGGCCGCACCCTGGGGATGCTCGTGGAGCTGTACGCGCGGGTGGAGCCCAGCGGCTGGCGGTTCGGCGACCGGCCCGGCCGCGACACCCGGCGCGCGGTCTCCTGGCTCGCCGAGGACCTGGACGCGCTGGAGGAGTTCACCCAGGGCTACGAAGGGCCGCTCAAGGTCCAGGCGGTCGGCCCGTGGACGCTCGCCGCCGGCGTGGAACTGCGCGGCGGCGAGGCCGCGCTGGGCGACCCCGGCGCCTGCCGCGACCTGGTCGCCTCGCTGACCGAGGGCCTGCGCGCGCACCTGGCCGACACCGCCCGCCGGGTCCCCGGCGCCCGCCTCGTCCTGCAGCTCGACGAGCCGTCGCTGACCGCCGTGCTGGAGGGCCGGATCCGGACCGCGAGCGGCTACCGCACCCACCGCGCGGTGGACCGGGCGGTCGTCGAGGGCGCGCTGCGCGACATCGCCTCCGCGGCCGGCGTGCCGGTCACCGTGCACTCCTGCGCGCCGGACGTGCCGTTCGCGCTGCTGCGCCGGGCGGGCGTCGCGGGCATCTCGTTCGACTTCGCGTTGCTCACCGAGCGTGACTGGGACGCCTTCGGTGAGGCGGCCGAGGCCGGCACCGCGCTCTTCGCCGGTGTCGTACCCGGCAAGGATGCCCCGTTGTCAGACCCTGCCGGTAGCGTCAGTGGTGTTCGGGCGCTGTGGCGCAGGTTGGGACTGGCACCGGGGGCGTTGGGGTCCTCCGTCGCCGTGACCCCGTCCTGCGGCCTGGCGGGGGCCTCGCCGGCCTACGCCCGTGCCGCGCTCGCGCACTGCGCGAAGGCGGCACGCTCGCTCGTCGACAACCCAGAGTGAGGAAGGACGGAACCGTGGCAGCCCTTGAGGACGCAGCGCCCGCGGAGATCCCCGCGGAGGCACGAGAGCAGCACGCCCGCCTCTCCGAGCAGGTCGAGGAGCACCGCTTCCGTTACTACGTCAACGACGCGCCGATCGTCAGCGACGCCGAGTTCGACCGGCTGCTGCGCAGCCTGGAGGCGCTGGAGGAGCAGTACCCGCCGCTGCGCACCCCGGACTCGCCGACCCAGAAGGTGGCGGGCGCGTACGCGACGGACTTCGCCAGCGTCCAGCACATCGAGCGGCTGCTCTCCCTCGACAACGCCTTCAGCGACGAGGAACTGTCCACCTGGGCCGACCGGGTCGCCGCCGAACTCGGCCCGCCGGACAACGAGCGCAGCCCGTACCACTTCCTGTGCGAGCTCAAGGTCGACGGCCTCGCCGTCAACCTCACGTACGAGAACGGCCGGTTGACCCGCGCCGCCACCCGCGGCGACGGCCGCACCGGCGAGGACATCACCCCCAACGTGCGCACCATCGCCGACATCCCCGACCGGCTGGCCGGCGACCGGGTGCCGGAACTGGTCGAGATCCGCGGCGAGGTGTACTTCCCCGGGGAGAAGTTCGAGGAGCTGAACGCCCGGCTGGTCGAGGGCGGCGACAAGCCGTTCGCCAACCCCCGCAACGCCGCGGCCGGTTCGCTGCGGCAGAAGGACCCGCGGATCACCGCGACCCGCCCGCTGCGGATGGTCGTGCACGGCATCGGCGCCCGCCGCGGCTTCGACATCGACTGCCAGTCGCACGCCTACGACCTGCTGCGCGAGTGGGGCCTGCCCACCGCCCAGCACAACAAGGTCGTCGACTCCCTCGCCGCGGTACGGGAGTTCATCGCCTACTACGGCGAGCACCGGCACGACGTCGAGCACGAGATCGACGGCGTGGTCGTCAAGGTCGACGAGATCCCGCTGCAGGGCCGGCTCGGCTCCACCTCGCGCGCGCCGCGCTGGGCCATCGCCTGGAAGTACGCGCCCGAGGAGGTCAACACCAAGCTGGTCGACATCCGCGTCGGCGTCGGCCGCACCGGCCGGGTCACCCCGTACGCGGTGGTGGAGCCGGTGACGGTGGCCGGCTCCGAGGTGGAGTTCGCGACGCTGCACAACCAGGAGGTCGTCAAGAAGAAGGGCGTCCTGATCGGCGACACCGTGGTGCTGCGCAAGGCAGGCGACGTCATCCCCGAGATCCTCGGCCCGGTGGCCGACCTGCGCGACGGCACCGAGCGGGAGTTCGTGATGCCCGCCGAGTGCCCGGACTGCGGCACCGCCCTCCAGCCGATGAAGGAGGGCGACATCGACCTGCGGTGCCCCAACGCCCGCTTCTGCCCTGCCCAGTTGCGCGAGCGGCTGTACTACCTGGTGGGCCGCCGCTGCCTGGACATCGAGGCGTTCGGATACGTCGCGGCCACCGCGCTGACCCAGCCGCTGGACGCCGAGCCGCCGATGAAGGACGAGGGCGACCTGTTCACCCTCGAACTCGAGACCCTGCTGCCCATCCGCTCCCACGTGCTGGACCAGGACACCGGCCTGCCCAAGCGGGACCCGGCCACCGGCGAGCCCAAGGTCGTCAGCTTCTTCGCCAACCAGAAGGGCGAGCCGAAGAAGAACACCCTGGCGATGCTCGACAACATCGCCGCCGCCAAGGAGCGCCCGCTCGCCCGCGTCCTCACCGGCCTGTCGATCCGTCACGTCGGGCCGGTCGCCGCCGAGGCGCTGGCCCGCGAGTTCCGCGACCTGGACCGGATCAAGGACGCCGCCGAGGAGGACCTGGCCGCGGTCGACGGGGTCGGGCCGACCATCGCCGCCTCCGTCAAGCAGTGGTTCGCCGAGGACTGGCACCTGGAGATCATCGAGAAGTGGCGCGCGGCCGGCGTGCGCTTCACCGAGGAGGGTTCGGACGAGGGCCCCCGGCCCCTCGAAGGGCTCACCGTGGTGGTGACCGGAACCCTCACGTCCTTTACCCGGGATGGCGCAAAGGAGGCCCTGGGCAGCCGCGGCGCGAAAGTCACCGGTTCCGTTTCCAAGAAGACGGACTTCGTGGTCGTCGGCGACAACCCGGGTTCGAAGTACGACAAGGCCGTCCAGTTGAAGGTTCCGGTACTCGACGAGGACGGATTCGCGGTCCTGCTCGAACAGGGGGCCGACGCCGCACGCGACGCCGCGGTGAACCCGGCGGAAGCCACGGGTGAACCGGCGGAAGGTGACGGGGAATCGGCCGCCGATTCCGACTGAACTAGCGGAAGATGTCACCCGATCAGCCCATATCTGAATACGGTGACTGCCCTGGTCGCATTCGGCAATGGCTGCTGTTCGGTGCCCGCGCCGCCGCCTTGCGGCCTACTGTGGAAAGGCGCGCCGGCCCGGCAACGGCCGTGCGGCGGAACCCCAGCGGGACGCCGCCGACGGCACCGGCGCGAGGCACCTGTGTGTGCGACGGGCTGTGAGAGGGACGGGCATGGAATCGACGGACAGCGCCCGAGCGGCGCCGCTGCTCAGCAGCCCTGCCGCGTCCCCGTCCGTCCTCCCCGCCCACCCCGGTGCGCTCGCCCGCCGGGTGGTCACCGGGGTCGCCGGCGTCGCCCTGCTGGCCGGCGTGGTCCGGGTGCTGAGCGACGGTCATGCGCTGTTCCCCGGCGGCACCGTGGGCTGGTCGTTCGCGTTCCTCACCGGCATCATCGTCGGCCACCTGGTGGCCATGGGCCGGGACCGCTGGTGGGGCGGCACCGGCTCCGGCGCCGCCCTCACCCTGGCCATGCTGATGCTCTACGGCTGGGTGCCCGCGGTGCTGGTCAGCCTGGCCGTGGTGGTCCTGGTCGGCGGCGCCCGCCGGCACCGCTGGCGGCAGGCGCTGCTGCACGGCGCCATCGACATCCTGGGCATCGGCGCCGGCGCGCTGACCCTCGCCCTGTTCGGCACCCGCCCCTCGGTCGAGAGCCCCTGGCTGCCCGCCGCCTGGTCGCCGACGGCCGCGGTGACGGTCTGCGTCACCGGACTGGCCTATCTGGCCGCCACCCGCGCCCTGCTGTGGTGGGCGTTCGCGCCCCGGGCCGGCGGGCTGCCCACCGTCGCCCGCACCGCCCTGGTCCGCCAGGGCATGGTCGGCATCGCGCTGCTCGGCATCTCCCCGCTGATCCTGGTGGTGGCCTGCGACAAGCCCTCGCTGCTGCCGCTGTTCTCGGTGCCGCTGATCGCCCTGGACTCCACGCTGTGGATCGCGCACGCCCGCGCAGAGGAGCAGCTGCGCGACCCGCTGACCGGCCTGCCCAACCGCCAGTGGCTGCTGGAGCGCGCCTGGTCCGCGCTGGACGTCGCCCAGGACCGCGCCAAGCAGCCCGAGTCCGCCGCGGCCGGCGGCCAGGTGCCGGCCCCCGGCGGCCGGGTCGGGCTGATCCTCATCGACCTGGACAAGTTCCGCTCGGTCAACGACACCCTCGGCCATCTCGCCGGCGACCGGCTGCTGCTGCAGATCGCCGACCGGCTGCGGCTGGCCCTGCCGCGCGGCGCCGAGGCGGCCCGGCTCGGCGGCGACGAGTTCGCCGTACTGCTGCCGGCCTGCGACTCGCCGACCAAGGCGCAGCGCGTCGCCCGGGCGCTCGTCGCCGCCCTCGGCTCCCCGATCGGGCTCGACGGGCTGACCCTGGTGCTGGAGGCCAGCGCCGGGGTCGCCGTCTTCCCGGACCACGCCCTGGACGCCGAGGGCCTGCTGCGGCGGGCCGACGTGGCGATGTACCAGGCGAAGCGGGACCGCAGCGGCGTCGAGGTCTACGAGGTCAGCAGGGACGGCAACACCCCGGACCGGCTCGGGCTGCTCGGCGACCTGCGCCGCGCCCTGGACGCCGGCGAGGTGGAGCTGCACTACCAGCCCAAGGTGCGGTTCGACGGGCAGGTCGCCGGGCTGGAGGCGCTGGTCCGCTGGGAGCACCCGGACCGCGGCCGGGTCAACCCGGACGAGTTCATCGCCATGGCCGAGACGTCCGGCCTGATGCCGCAGCTGACCGAGTACGTCCTGGACACCGCGCTGGCCCAGATCGCCCGCTGGCGCGAGGCCGGACTCGACGTGCCCGTCGCCGTCAACGTCTCGCCCCGCGACGTGCACACCCCCGGCTTCGCCGGCGCGGTCGCCGCCCGGCTGGCCCACCACCGGGTGCCGCCCGGCTGCCTGCAGCTGGAGATCACCGAGCACGTCCTGCTGGAGGACCCGCAGCGGGCCGCCGAGACGCTCAACGGGCTCACCGGGCACGGCGTGAAGATGTCGCTGGACGACTTCGGCACCGGCTACTCCTCCCTGGTGCACCTGCGCCGGCTGCCGGTCAGCGAGCTGAAGATCGACCGCTCGTTCGTGGCCCGGCTGGTGGTGGACCCCGAGGATGCCGAGATCGTCCGCTGCACCGTGGACCTGGCCCACTCGCTGGGCCTGATGGTCGTCGCCGAGGGCGTGGAGGACGACGAGACCTGGGAGCGGCTGCGCGACCTGGGCTGCGACGCCGTCCAGGGCTGGCTGGTCGCCGCCGCGATGCCCCCGGACGAGGCCACCAGCTGGCTGCGCGCCCGCGGCGAGCGCGGCTGGCAGCGCCCGGGCCGCGCCACGGTCGCCAACACCACGGCCGCCGGGGCCACCGCCGGCACGAGCAGCACCACCACGGCCACTGCCCCCGCGGCCACGACCGCGGCGACCGCCGCCGCCCCGGTGGGCCCGCCCGCGCTCACCGCGGCCGCCGAGGCGGAGCCCGGGCACGCCGCCGTCGCGGACGCCTCCCGCCCCTCGGGCAGCGCCGCGACCACCTAGGAGGGCGGCCGGGCGCGCCACGAAGCACGGCCCCACGCCCGGCGCCCGGGGCCGTGCCCCGCAGGCCGGAGCCGCTCCACCCCGGCCCGTCGCGGGCGCCCGGTCCGGCCGGGGTGTAATGCGGTTCGGGTGCGGACGGCCGGGCCCGTAGGATTGGGGCCACAATCGACATCTCACCCCCCAGAGGATCGCTGCATGCCTGGCATCACGCGCGAGGAGGTCGCCCACCTCGGCCGGCTGGCACGACTGGAGCTCTCCGGCGAAGAGTTGGACCACTTCGCGGAGCAGCTCGACGACATCATCGGTGCCGTAGCCCGGGTAGCCGAGGTGGCCGGCGAGGACGTTCCGCCGACCTCGCACCCGCTGCCCCTGACCAACGTCATGCGCCCGGACGCCGTCCGGCCGTCGCTGACCCCGCAGCAGGCCCTGTCGGGCGCGCCCGCGCAGGAGCAGCAGCGCTTCAAGGTGCCGCAGATCCTGGGGGAGGACTGACCATGGCCACGACCGCGAGCGACGCACACGCGGCCGGTGGGCCGCAGACGATGACGGAGGCGCGGTCCCGCCGCGCGGGCGGAGAAGCGAGCAACAAGTGATCGACATCATCCGGCTGACCGCCGCCGAGACCGCCGCGAAGATCGCCTCCGGCGAGCTGACCGCCGTCGAGGTGACCGAGGCGCACCTGGCCCGCATCGAGGCCGTCGACGAGAAGGTGCACGCCTATCTGTACGTGGACCGCGAGGGCGCCCTGGCCCAGGCCCGCGCCGTGGACGCCAAGCGCGCCGCGGGCGAGCCGCTGGGCCCGCTGGCCGGCGTCCCGCTGGCGCTGAAGGACATCTTCACCACCGAGGGCGTGCCCACCACCGTCGGCTCCAAGATCCTCGAGGGCTGGATCCCGCCGTACGACGCGACCGTCACCAAGCGGCTGAAGGACGCCGACGTGGTGATCCTCGGCAAGACCAACATGGACGAGTTCGCCATGGGGTCCTCGACCGAGAACAGCGCGTACGGCCCGACCGGCAACCCGTGGGACCTGACCCGCATCCCCGGCGGCTCCGGCGGCGGCTCGGCCGCTGCCCTCGCCTCCTACCAGGCGCCGCTGGCCATCGGCACCGACACCGGCGGCTCCATCCGGCAGCCCGCCGCCGTCACCGCGACCGTCGGCGTCAAGCCGACCTACGGCGGGGTGTCCCGGTACGGCATGGTCGCCTTCTCGTCCTCCCTGGACCAGGGCGGCCCCTGCGCCCGCACCGTGCTGGACGCGGCGCTGCTGCACGAGGTGATCGCCGGGCACGACCCGATGGACTCCACCTCGATCGACGCCCCGGTGCCCCCGGTGGTGGAGGCGGCCCGCAGCGGCAGCGTGGCGGGCCTGCGGATCGGCGTGATCAAGGAGTTCAGCGGCGAGGGCTACCAGGCCGGCGTCGTGCAGCGCTTCAACGAGTCCGTCGAGATGCTGCGCGAGCTGGGCGCCGAGGTCGTCGAGCTGTCCTGCCCGTCGTTCACCTACGCGCTGGCCGCGTACTACCTCATCGCGCCGTCGGAGTGCTCCAGCAACCTGGCCCGCTTCGACGCGATGCGCTACGGCCTGCGGGTCGGCGACGACGGCTCGCACTCGGCGGAGGAGGTCACCGCGCTGACCCGCGAGGCGGGCTTCGGCCCCGAGGTCAAGCGCCGCGTCATCCTCGGCACCTACGCGCTCAGCTCCGGCTACTACGACGCCTACTACGGCTCCGCGCAGAAGGTCCGCACCCTGATCTCCCGCGACTTCGAGCGGGCGTTCGAGAAGGTCGACGTCATCGTGTCGCCGACCACCCCCACCACCGCGTTCCCGATCGGCGAGCGCGCCGACGACCCGCTGGCGATGTACCTGGCCGACCTGTGCACCATCCCGGTCAACCTGGCCGGCAACGCGGCGATGTCGCTGCCCTGCGGTCTGGCCCCGGAGGATGGTCTCCCGGTGGGTCTGCAGATCATCGCGCCCGCGCTCCAGGACGACCGGCTCTACCGGGTCGGCGCCGCCGTCGAGGCCGCCTTCGTGAAGAAGTGGGGCCACCCGCTGCTTGAGGAGGCACCGCAGCTGTGAGCACCAACAAAGGCAAGAAGAGCAAGGCCGGCACCTACCTGGCGATCGGCACCACCCTGTTCGCCGCCTTCAGCAACATCAAGAAGGTGCGCAGCGCCCGCGGCGACGAGGACACCCTGCAGCTGGTCGACGGCCTGATCCGGGTCGCCGCGGTGGCCACCGGCGTGGCCCTGCTCGTTCGCGAGCTGCGCCAGCACGACGACGACGTCCTGACGGACTGAAAGGTAGAGCGAGCTGTGACCGTCACGGACCTGCTGTCCTACGAGGATGCGCTGGCGTCGTACGACCCGGTGATGGGCCTTGAGGTCCATGTGGAGCTGGGCACCCGCACGAAGATGTTCTGCGGCTGCTCCACGGAGCTGGGGGCCGACCCCAACTCCCAGACCTGCCCGACCTGTCTGGGCCTGCCCGGCTCGCTGCCGGTGGTCAACGCGATCGGCGTCGAGTCGGCGATCAAGATCGGCCTGGCGCTGAACTGCGAGATCGCCGAGTGGTGCCGCTTCGCGCGGAAGAACTACTTCTACCCGGACATGCCGAAGAACTTCCAGACCTCGCAGTACGACGAGCCGATCGCCTTCAACGGCTATCTGGACGTCCAGCTGGAGGACGGCGAGGTCTTCCGGGTACAGATCGAGCGCGCCCACATGGAGGAGGACACCGGCAAGTCCACCCACGTGGGCGGCGCGACCGGCCGCATCCACGGCGCGACGTACTCGCTGCTGGACTACAACCGGGCCGGCATCCCGCTGATCGAGATCGTCACCAAGCCGATCGAGGGCGCCGGCGCGCGGGCCCCCGAGGTGGCCCGGGCGTACGTCGCCGAGCTGCGCGAGCTGATCAAGGCGCTGGGCGTGTCCGAGGCCCGCATGGAGATGGGCCAGATGCGCTGCGACGTGAACCTGTCGCTGCGCCCGCAGGGCCGGGCGGCGTTCGGCACCCGCAGCGAGACCAAGAACGTCAACAGCCTGCGCAGCGTCGAGCGGGCCGCCCGCTTCGAGATCCAGCGGCACGCCGCGGTGCTGTCGTCCGGCGGCACCATCGTGCAGGAGACCCGCCACTTCCACGAGGAGGACGGCTCCACCACCTCGGGCCGGATCAAGGAGGAGGCGGAGGACTACCGCTACTTCCCCGAGCCCGACCTGGTGCCGGTCGCGCCGCCGCGGGAGTGGGTCGAGGAGCTGCGGGCCGGGCTGCCGGAGCTGCCGCGCCTGCGCCGCGAGCGGCTGAAGAGCGACTGGGGCATCTCCGACCACGAGATGCAGTCGGTGCTCAACGCCGGCGCGATCGACCTGATCGTCGCCACCATCGAGGCCGGCGCGGACGCCGCCTCGGCCCGCAAGTGGTGGATGGGCGAGTTGGCCCGGCACGCCAACGAGTCCGGCAGCGAGCTGTCGGCGCTGCCGATCACCCCGGTGCAGGTGGCCAGGGTCTCGGCCCTGGTGGCCGCGGGCGACCTCAACGACAAGCTGGCCCGCCAGGTCATCGAGGGCGTGCTGGCCGGCGAGGGCGAGCCGGACACCGTGGTGGAGAAGCGCGGGCTGAAGGTCGTCTCCGACGACAGCGCGCTCGGTGCGGCGGTCGACCAGGCCATCGCGGACAACGCGGCGGTCGCCGACAAGATCCGCGGCGGCAACCTCGCGGCGGCCGGCGCGCTGATCGGCGCGGTCATGAAGCTGACCCGCGGCCAGGCCGACGCCAAGAGGGTGCGCGAACTGGTTCTGGAGAAGCTCGGCGTCCAGGGCTGACCCTCGCCTTGTAAGGCGTTCGTAAGGACGGCACCGCAGGTCAGGTGCCGTCCTTACATGTTTTTTACCGCTTGTGAGGAAGGGCACGAAAGTCCCAATCGATCACTTTTAGCTGGCACAGTGAAGCGGACCCTTCGGGCAGCCTCACAGGAGAGACAACTGCGCATGGCCGCACTCGCCAGGTGGTGCCTCAACCGCCGCATCACCGTCGTGCTCCTGTGGCTCGCCGTCCTCGTCGGCCTCACCGCTGCCGCCGGCGCCGCGGGGTCGGCGTACTCCAAGAGCTACGAGGCACCCGGCACCGAGTCCGGTCACGCGGCGACCCTGCTGAAGGACGCGTTCCCCGAGCAGGCCGGCGACAGCGACACCATCGTCTGGCACACCGACCACGGCACCGTCCGGGCCGCCGCCGTCGAGCAGTCCATGGGCAAGGTCCTCGACAAGGCCCGCACGCTGCCCGGCGTCACCTCGGTCGTCAGCCCCTACGACACCGCCGGCGCATCCCAGATCAGCCGCGACGGGCACACCGCCTACGCGGCCGTCTCCTACGGCCAGAGCGCCGACACCATCAGCTCCGCCCAGGCCCAGGCGCTGGTCGACACCGCGAAGTCCGCCCAGACCCCCGATCTGCAGGTGGCGCTGGGCGGCCAGGCGGTCGGCAACACCGAGGGCACCAGCGCCCACCTCAGCGAGATCGTCGGCGTCGCCGTCGCCGCCGTCGTGCTGCTGCTGGCGTTCGGCTCGTTCGCCGCGATGCTGCTGCCCATCGCGACCGCCCTGGTCGGCTGCGGCACCGCCTACATGGGCACGGTGCTGCTCGGCCACGGCATGACCGTCGCGGACTTCGCGCCCATGCTCGGCATGCTCGTCGGCCTGGGCGTCGGCATCGACTACGCGCTGTTCATCGTCACCCGGCACCGCAAAGGACTCAAACGCGGCCTGACCGTCGCCCAGGCCGCCGAGGAGGCGGTCGCCACCACCGGCAGGGCGGTGGTGTTCGCCGGCGGCACGGTGTGCGCCGCGCTGCTCGGGATGTTCATCCTGCGGCTCGGCTTCCTCAACGGCGTGGCCGTCGCCTCCGCGCTGACCGTCCTGCTCACCGTGGCCGCCTCGATCACCCTGCTGCCCGCGCTGCTCGGCCTGATCGGGCACCGCGCCCTCAGCCGCCGTGAGCGGCGCGCCCTGGCCGAGCACGGGCCGCAGCCGGAGATGCCGGGCGGGCTCGCCGCCCGCTGGTCGGCGTTCGTGGAACGCCGCCCCAAGCTGCTCGGCGGGCTGGCCGCGGTGGTGATGGTGGTGCTGGCGCTGCCCACCTTCTCCCTGCACCTCGGCACCTCCGACCAGGGCAACGGCCCGGCCACCGCCACCACCCGCCAGGCGTACGACCTGCTCGCCGACGGATTCGGGCCCGGCACCAACGGCCCGCTCACCCTCGTCGGCACCACCGACGGCGCCGCCGCCCGGGTGGCGATGGACGACCTGCCGCAGACCCTCCGGCACACCCCGGGCGTGGCCAGCGTCAGCCCGGCCTCCTTCGACCGGGCCGGCAGCACCGGCGTGATCACCGTCGTCCCCGACAGCGCCCCGCAGTCCCGGTCCACCTCGGCCCTGGTCGAGCACCTGCGCCATGACGTGCTGCCCGCCGCCGAGCACGGCACCGGCCTGCACGTGTACGTCGGCGGCACCACCGCCAGCTACGACGACTTCGCCGGGGTGATCGTCGGCAAGCTCCCGCTGTTCGTCGGCTGCGTCGTCGGCCTCGGCGGGATCCTGCTGCTGCTCGCCTTCCGCTCGCTCGGCGTCCCGCTGAAGGCCGCGGTGATGAACGTGGCGGCCGTCGCCGCGTCGTTCGGCGTGGTCACCGCGATCTTCCAGTGGGGCTGGGGCATCTCGTGGCTCGGGCTGGGCCGGGCAGGGCCGATCGAGCCGTTCCTGCCGGTGATCATGGTGTCGGTGCTCTTCGGGCTCTCCATGGACTACCAGGTCTTCCTGGTCAGCCGGATGTACGAGGAGTGGCGGGAGACCCGCGACAACCGCCGTGCGGTGCGCGTCGGGCTGGCCGAGACCAGCCGGGTGATCAACTCCGCCGCGGTCATCATGATCGCCGTCTTCCTGGCCTTCGTGCTCAGCGGCGACCGCGTCATGTCGATGTTCGGCATCGGGCTGGCCTCCGCGGTGGCACTCGACGCGTTCGTGCTGCGCACGCTGATGGTGCCCGCGCTGATGCATCTGCTGGGCGGCGCCAACTGGTGGCTGCCGGGCTGGCTGGAACGGCGGCTGCCGCGGCTGAGCATCGAGGCGCCCGCCACCGCCACCGCCATCCCGCCGGCGCCCGCGCTGGACGCCGCCCTACCGGTGCCGCCCGCGCCCGATCAGCGCTCGAGCTTGGGATTGGCGAGCACGCCGACCCCGCAGTCCGAGTCGCTGTCGGAGGACCAGTCGACGCGCAGCCGCAGCGCCCCGGAGACGTTCAGGACCCGGTGAAGCGGGTTGCCCAGGCTGACCCGGTCATGCGCCAGCCGGCTGTTGTCCACGGTGATCGTGAACGTCATCGGCAGGTCCTTCCTGTTGTCGTCCAGCCCGAGCAGGACGTCGAAGGTGCTGTAGCCGCGGCCGAGGTTGTACTCGACGTACCCGGCGTCGCACTCGTTGTCGCCGGTCCGCAGCACGTCGTCGTACAGCTTGCCGCTGACCTCCGCGGTGCCGGTGTTCAGGCCGTAGTAGCTGGAGTCGACCGACTGCATGGTGGTCAGCGAGTCCGTGTCACCCGGCTTGAACGTGGCGTTCCCGGTGGAGCTGGGGTCCGCGGACGGGTCGTCCGACGCCGCCGGGGCCGTCGTCGTGGGCACGCCGCTCGGCGTGGCCGGCGCGCTGGTGGCCGGGGTGCCGGTCGGCCCGTCGGCGTGCTTGTCGTCGCCCTTGCCGCCGGACAGCGCGACGCCCGCGTAGGCGCCGCCGCCGACCAGCAGCGCCGCCACGACCAGCGCGAGCACGACCTTCGGCTTGCGGCTGCGCCTGCGGTCCCCGGACCCGCCGCCGTCGCCCGTGCCCGACCCCGGAACGGGCTGCTGGGTCAGCGGCACCGTGGACCCGGTGCCGCCCGCGCCCCCGCCGCCCTGGCCCGCCGGCGGGGCGGCCTCCGGGGCGTAGGGAGAGGGCGGCAGCGGGGCCGCGGGCTCCTTCGGCGCGTAGGGGGAGGGCGGCAGGACCGGGGCCTCCGCGGCGGCGGCCTGCGGGGCCTGCGCGGCATCCGGCCGGGCTGCCGGGCCGGCCGCCTGGTGCGCGCCCTGTCCGGCCGCGGCCGGAGCCGCCGGCGCGGCTGACGGTGCCTGCCGCGGTACGGTGGCCGGCTCCGCGGCGCCCTGCGGGGCCTGCGCGGGCTGCGGCGGAACGGGGGCGGCGGGTGCGTCGGCGGCGCCCGCGGCCGGCGCGTGCGCGGGCGGCGGCGGCACGGCCGGGGCGGCAGGCGCCGGAACGGGCACGGGCGCGGGACCGGCGGGCTTGGGAGGCGCCGGCGGCCTCGTCGTCGAGATGACGGCGGGCCGCAGCTCGCGCACCCACGCCGCCAGCGACTCCGGGCGGTCCGCCGGGTCGGTGGCGAAGATGGTGGCGATGCGCGCCGCCTTCTCCGTGTCCAGCGCCACCAGTTCCGGCAGGTCCAGCAGCGCGGCCCGCAGCGTCTCCGGCATCGTGGCCGGCGAGTCCCCGCTGAGCAGGAAGTACGCCAGCGCGCCGAACGCGTACCGGTCGGTGGCCGGGCTGCGCTTGCCCTCGAAGACCTCGGGCGCGGCGAACCCCGGGGTGAACCACACCTCCGCGGTCTGGTGGTCGGCGGTCAGCTTGCTCAGGCCGAAGTCGACGAGCGTCGCCTGCCCGTGCGTGTCGATCATGACGTTGCCGGGCGACAGGTCGCCGTGCACGACCGTGCGGCCGGACGGCGTCGCCGAACCGCCGTGCAGCCAGTCCAGCACGTCGGCCAGCTGTTCCAGGCAGCGCACCGCCTCGCGGCGCTCGGCCGGGGCGTCCAGCGCCCGCTCGGCCCGCCAGTCGCGCAGGTCCAGGCCCTCGACGTGGTTCATCACCAGGAACAGCGCCCGGCCCGCGCCGGTGTCGTCGGCGCCGCCGGCCGGATGCGCCGACGGGCCCTCGAAGTGCTCCCGGATGCCCACCACGCCCAGCCGGTGGACGAAGCGCAGCAGTTCGGCCTGCTCCCGCCACTTCCCGCTGATCTTGGCGAACAGGTCCTGCGACAGGGTCTGGCGGGCGTCGAGCATCTTCACGACGACCGGTTCCTTCGCCCCGCCGAGTTCCAGCTCGGCCAGATACAGGACCGCCTCGCCGCCTCGGCCGATCGAGCGGAGCAGACGGTAGCGATCGGGCGCGTTGTCCGGGCCGATGTAGAGACCGGTGTCCACGAGCGTGTGATTCCCTCCCCTTGCCCTGGCCGGTGGGCCCACAACACACCGGCGTCCAGGGGTGGTTCAGGTTCCCGCGACCGGTGTTTACCGGTCAAGCGACGTTGCCCGGCCGTGACACGGCCGTTGAGGAGGGACGTCGTTGTGACACGTCGCCGTCACGGGCCCCGGGCCTGAGGCGCCTAAGGCACCTGAGGCGTCTAAGGCCCTGCTCGGGCTCCCTAAGGACCTCTGAGGTGGCGGACCCCGGAAGAAGGCGCCGGGCTAAGGCATCCGCGTGCCCGGCTGAGGCGGTTCCCGGCCTTCCCGGGCCCGGAAGTTCGGGAAGGTGCCCGATGTGGCGGACCCCCCTTGGAGACGAAGCTGAGTACAGCGAAAAGGACAGAACTTCCAAGGAGACACACCATGTTCGGCTACGAACTCCAGCAGGAACGCCGCACCGAGCTCCAGCGCCAGGCCGAGCACTGGCGGCTGGTGCGGGACGCGAAGGCGGCCCGCAGCACCGAGCGCCGGGCGCGCCGGACGCGGGCCCGGGCGGCGGTACGCACCGACACGGAGGGCTCCGCGCCCTCGCTCGGCCGGATCCACCGCGCCGTGCACCCGCACAGCGCGTCATGACCGCCGAGGCGCCGCCGACGCGGCCGGCGTCCGCAAGCCCGGGGACGCCGGCCGCCGTACCCGGCGGCAGCCGGAGGGCGCAGGTAACCGGTGTCGCCGCGGGGGGCTTGCATGACATGCTCGTCAGCGTGCAGACACAGTCCCTCAGCCCGGTGTTCATCGGCCGCGACGCCGAGCTGAAACGCCTGGCCGCGGCGCTCGCGGCGGCGGGCCGGGGCGAGCCGCAGGCGGTGCTGATCGGCGGCGAGGCCGGGGTCGGCAAGACCCGGCTGACCGAGGAGTTCCTGACGGCCGCGCGGGGCACGGGGGCCGTCGCCGCCGTCGGGGCCTGTGTGGAGATCGGTGCGGACGGGCTGCCGTTCGCACCGATCTCGACCGCGCTGCGCGACCTGCACGGCACCCTCGGCGCCGAACTGCTCGGCGCGGCCGCGGGCCAGGAGGCCGAGCTGGCCCGGCTGCTGCCGGACCTCGGTGAGCAGGGCGCCACCCGGCACGACCCGCACGACGAGAACGGCCGGGTCCGCCTCTTCGAACTCACCGTCCGGCTGCTGGAACGCCTCGGCGCCGACCGCACGCTCGTGCTCGTCGTCGAGGACCTGCACTGGGCCGACCGCTCCACCCGCGAACTGCTCGCCTACCTCTTCCGCTCGCTGCAGCGCGCCCGGGTGCTGATCGCCGCCACGTACCGGGCCGACGACATCCACCGCCGCCACCCGCTGCGGCCGTTCCTCGCCGAGACCGACCGGCTGCGCACCGTCGACCGCATCGAGCTGTCCCGGTTCACCCACGACGAGGTGGGCCGGCAGCTGGCCGCCATCCTCGGCGTCGAACCCGAGGACGCCGTCGTCGACCAGGTCTTCGCCCGCTCCGACGGCAACCCCTTCTTCGTCGAGGAACTCGCCTGCTCGCTGACCGGCGCGTGCTCCACCGGGATCAGCGACTCCCTGCGCGACCTGCTGCTGGTGCGGGTCGAGGCGCTGTCCGAGGACGCCCTGCGGGTCGCCAGGATCCTGGCCGAGGGCGGCAACACCGTCGAGTACCGGCTGCTGGACGCCGTCGCAAGGCTCGGTGAGGACCAGCTGCTCGACGCGCTGCGCACCGCCGTCGGGGCGAACATCCTGCTGCCCACCGACAGCGGCGACGGCTACCGGTTCCGCCACTCGCTGGTCCGTGAGGCGGTCGGCGACGACCTGCTGCCCGGCGAGCGCAGCCGCATCAACCGCCGCTACGCCGAAGCCATCGAGGCCGACCCCACGCTGGTGCGGGCCGACGAGCGGGCCGCCCGGCTGGCCAGTTACTGGTACCACGCGCACGACGCGGCCCGGGCGCTGCCCGCGGTGCTGCGCGCCTCCGTCGAGGCCCGGCACCGGCACGCCTACGCCGAGCAGCACCGCCTGCTGGAGCGGGCGCTGGAACTGTGGGAGGACGCGCCCGAGGACGTCCGCGCCGAACTGCGGCCCGTCGACTACGCCGAGGCCTATCCGCCGCTGGCCTCCGGCATGGGGGATCCCGGCGGCAGCGACCCGGACACCCCGCTCGGCTTCCTCGACCTGCTCGCCGAGATCACCGTCGCCGCACGGCTCAGCGGCGAGCGCGAACGCGCCTACACCGTCGCCAAGCGCGCCACCCACCTCATCGAGCGCACCGGCACGGTGGTGCCGCTGCGCGCCGCCTGGTTCTGGGCCCAGCGGTCCCGGCTCACCGAGGACCTGGCGCGCGGCGACGGCTGGGAGGAGCTGTCGCGCGCCCGCGAACTGGTCAGGGGGCTGCCGCCGTCCGCCGCGCACGCCGAGGTGATGGCGATGATCGCGGCGTGGATCATGGTCCACAAGTCCGGCTCCGAGGGCATCTCCATCGCCCGCCGGGCCGTCGAACTCGCCCGGACCTCCGGCGACCGCGACACCGAACTGCACGCCCGCGTCACCCTCGGCCTGCTCCAGGTCGACGCCGGCGAAGTCGACCGCGGCATCGCCGAGGTCGAGGACGTCGGGCGGGTGGCCCGCGACCTGCGCTCGCCGAACATCATCGCCCGCACCTTCGGGAACCTCTCCTCCGTGCTGGAGGGCGCGGGCCGCTCCGCGGAGGCCGTGCGGGTCAGCCGCGAGGGACTGGCGCTGCTGGGGGAGAAGGTCGCCAACGTGACCCGGGCCTGGCTGCTCACCAACGAGGGCGAGTCGCTGCTGGCCTCCGGCGGCTACGAGGCGGCGTTCGCCCCGCTGGACCAGGCACGGCGGCTGGTCGACCGGACGTTCCTTCGCGGCGGCATGGCGACCTGGCTCGGCGTGCGGGCACTGGCCGTCGGCGACCCGGACGGCGCGGCGCGCTACCACGCCGAGGCGCAGGAGCTGCTGCGGCACGACACGCAGCCGCAGCACCTCATCCCGATCCGCATGCTCGCGGTGCGGCTGGCCGCCGCCCAGGGCCGGTACGACGACGCCCGGCGCGAGCTGCTGACCGGCATCGACGTGGGCTTCCCGCCCGGCACCGCGCGCTACAGCTGGCCGCTGCTCGCCGCGGGCGCCGCGGTCGAGGGCGCGCAGGCCCAGGCCGGCGCCGCGGACCCCGACGTGCTGAAGCGGATCCGGGACGCGGCCCGGCAGCTGCCGCGGCACTCCGGTGTGGACGCGGCCCACGCGCTGCTCGTCGAGGCCGAGTTGGTCCAGGCGCAGGGCGACGGGGACGCCGCGCTGTGGGCCGCCGCGGAGGACGCGTTCGCGGCGGAGGAACGGCCGGTGGAACTCGCCGGGATCAGGTTGCGGCGTGCGGAGTGCGTGCTGGCGCGGGGCGCGCGCGAGGAGGGGGCGGACCTGGTGGTCCTGGCGCACGCCGCGGCCGGGCGGGCCGGGGCGAAGCCGCTCGTGGCGCGGATCGAGGCGGTGGCGCGGCGGGCCGGGATCGCCCTCCAGGCCGCCGCTCCCGCGGACGAGGGCGGCGGGGCCGCCTCCGTGGAGTCGCTCGGGCTCACCGCTCGCGAGCGGGACGTGCTCAGGCTGGTCGCCGACGGGCGGACGAACCGGCAGATCGCGGAGGAGCTCTTCATCTCGCCCAAGACGGCGAGTGTGCACGTCTCCAACATCCTGGCCAAGCTTTCCGTGTCCACCCGCGGCGAGGCCGCCGCCCTCGCCCACCGCCTCTCCCTCTTCCCCGACTAGCCCCCTCACCCCGCCGGGCCGCGCTCCCGTCTGCCCCGCCGCGTCGGCTGGTCGCGCAGTTCCCCGCGCCCCTTTCGGGTTCCGCCGTGCCGGGCGGGGGTGCGTTGCCGCCGGGGGCGCCCCGTAGGGGCGCGGGGAACTGCGCGACCAGCCACGGTGAGAGGCGCGGGGATCCGGCGGGGGAGTGGGGCAGACGGGGGCGTCGGCGGCCGCCGGGCCGCGCGGGGCAGGCCGCGGGGAACGGGAGCTAGGAGACGGTGAGTTGGAGGATGCGGTCGTCTCCGGGGTGCGGCTTGCCGCGCCCGTCCGTGTTGCTCGTGCTCAGCAGCAGCGTGTGATCGTCGACGGCGACCACCGTCCGCAGGCGCCCGTACGTGCCGGTGAGGAACGCCTGGGGCGCCGCGGCGGTCCGCGTGCCCTGGAGGGGGATCCGCCACAGCCGCTGCCCGCGCAGCGCGGCCATCCAGATCGAACCCGCCGCGTAGGCGATGCCGCTGGGCGACGCCACGTCGGGGTGCCACTGGACGACCGGGTCGATGTACGGCGCCCGGTGGGCGATCCCCTCGACCACCGGCCACCCGTAGTTGCCGCCCGGCTTGATGAGGTTCAGCTCGTCCCAGGTGTCCTGCCCGAACTCCGAGGACCACAGCCGCCCTTGGGCGTCCCAGGCGAGCCCCTCGACGTTGCGGTGGCCGGAGGAGTACACCAGCGACCCGGGGGTCGGGTTGTCCTGCGGCGGCTGGCCGTCCGGCGTCATCCGCAGGATCTTGCCGGCCAGCGACGACATGTCCTGGGCCAGCTGGGGCCGCCCGGTCTCGCCGGTCCCGGCGTACAGCATGCCGTCGGGCCCGAACGCGATCCGCCCGCCGTCGTGGTCCAGGCCCATCGGGATGCCCCGCAGGATGGTGTCGGGCGCCCCGAGCTGCTCGCCCTGGGCCCGCGTCGGGTCGTACAGCATGCGCGCGATGCGGTTGTCGGACTCGGTGGTGAAGTACGCGTAGACCAGGTGGTCCGAGCCGAAGTCCGGGGAGACGGCGAGCCCGAGCAGCCCCGCCTCGCCGCCCTGGGTGTGCGAGACGCCCGGCACCACGCCGATCTGCGTGGCCGTGTGCTTCTGCGGGTCGACCCGGGAGATCTTCCCGCTGTCCCGGGACCCCACCAGCAGCGCGCCGTCCGGGAGCTGGACCACACCCCAGGGCTGGGCCAGGCCGGTGACGGTGGTTCCGGTGACCTTGGCGGTGCCCTTGGCCGGTGCCGCGGACTCCGTCGGCGAGGCGGTCCCGCTGGGTGCCGCCTGCTGGGACGCCGTGCCGGACGCCTTCGTGCTCGCCTTCGGCGACAGCAGCGGCGACACCCCGTGGTCCCCGCCCGAGGAGCACGCGCCCAGGACCAGTGCCAGGACCGCGGCCACGGCGCCGACGCCCGTCACACGCCCTGTGCGCACGGCACGCCGGGCGGGCCAGCCGCGCTCCGGGCGGCCCGCGCGCCGTCCGCCCTGTGCGGCGCCCGCCGCGCGTCCACCGGTACGACTGACTGTCCTCACGGACCCAGCACACCACACCCGCGCCCCACCCCGCGCGGCGTTCGCGCGGGGTGATGATCACGGTTCAGTCCCAGGACCCCAGGGCCGGCGGCAGCTCGGCGATCTCCGCGAGATCCGCGTCGGTCAGCCGCAGCGCGGCCGCTCCGGCGTTCTCCGCCGTCCAGCGCGCGGTCTTGGCACCGGGCACCGGGACGACCGAGGGCGCCTGCGCGAGCGTCCAGGCCAGCGCCACCTGCGCCGTCGTCGCGCCGTGCCGTTCGGCCACCCGCCGCAGCCCGGCGACGATCGGCTGGTTCGCGGCCATCATCTCCGCGGTGAACCGCGGATGCCGCGCCCGCAGGTCGTCCGGCTCGAATCCGCCACCCGGGGTGAGGGTGCCGGTCAGGAAGCCGTTGCCCAGCGGCATCGCGGCCAGGAAGCCGACACCGCGCGCCACGCACCACGGCAGCAGCTCGTCCAGCGCCTCCGGCGCCCACACCGACAGCTCGGCCTCGACGCAAGCGACCGGGAAGACCTGCTGGGCGCGGGCGAGGTGGCGCAGGGTCTCCGCGTGCAGCCCGCCGCGCTGCCGCCCCCGCGACCGGCCGCCGCGTGCGCCGACCGCGCACAGGCCCAGCGCCCGCACCTTGCCCGCGGCGACCAGCTCGGCCAGCGCGCCCCAGGTCTCCTCGATCGGGACCTCGGGGTCGACGCGGTGCAGCTGGTAGAGGTCGATCACGTCGGTCTGCAGCCGGCGCAGCGACGCGTCGCAGGCCCGTTTCACGTATCCCGGGCGGCCGTTGGCCACGATGTGCTGCTCGCCGACGAGCAGCCCGCACTTCGTCGACACGAACGCCTCGGCCCGCCGCTCCTTCAACACCCGCCCGAGCAGCAGCTCGTTGGTGAACGGCCCGTACATGTCCGCGGTGTCGAGCAGGGTGGTGCCGCGGTCCAGCGCGGTGTGCACCGCCCGCAACGACTCCTCGCCGTCCTGCCGCGACGTGCTGTACGCCCAGCTCATCGGCATGCAGCCCAGGCCCACCGCGCCCACTTCAAGAGCCGCCGCCCCGACCGTCCTGCACTCCACGTACCCCGACCTCCCTCGCGCGGGCTTACTGTGCCACACGGTCCGCCCGCGGGAAGAAGTCGTAGCCTCCTGACCATGACCGATTCGCGTTCGCCTTCGACGTCCACCCCGTCCGCCGCCGCCCCCGGCCCCGCGTCCGCCGCCTCCGCGGCGGCCCCGTCCCCGTCCTCCGCGGGCCGCCCGCAGGTGTGGCTCTCGCTGCCGCCCGCCGAGATCGAGGGGCTGCCGGACGCCTTCGACTACGTGTACTGGGACGGCACCAGCGCCGACTTCCCCGCCGATCCCGCCGAGGCCGCGTTCTACGTCGTGCCCTACATGAAGGGCCCGACCGCCGGGGCCCTGCCGCTGCCGCGGATGAGCGGGGTGCGGGTGGTCCAGACGCTCAGCGCGGGCGTCGACCACATCGCCCCGCACCTGTCCCAACTCCCGTCCGGTGTAAGGCTGTGCAACGCCCGCGGGGTGCACGAGGCGAGCACCGCGGAACTGACCGTCGCCCTCATCCTCGCCTCGCTGCGCGGCATCCCGCGCTTCGTGCGCGGCCAGGACAACGAGAAGTGGTACGCCGGGTTCTACCCGGCGCTGGCCGACCGCCGGGTGCTGATCGTCGGGTACGGGTCGATCGGCGCGGCCGTCGAGGACCGCCTGATGCCGTTCGAGTGCGAGGTGACCCGGGTCGCCCGCAGCGCGCGGACCACCGCGCGCGGGCCGGTGCACGCGATGGACGACCTGCCGCGGCTGCTGCCGGCCGCCGACGTCGTGGTGCTGACCACACCGCTGACCGAGCAGACCCGGGGGCTGGCGAACGCGCCCTTCCTGGGCGCGATGAAGGACGGCGCGCTGCTGGTGAACGTCGCGCGCGGCCCGGTCGTCGACACCAAGGCGCTGCTCGCCGAGACCGAGTCCGGCCGGCTGACCGCGGCACTGGACGTCACCGACCCCGAGCCGCTGCCCGCCGGCCACCCGCTGTGGCACGCGCCCGGCGTCCTGATCAGCCCGCACGTGGGCGGCAGCACCTCGGCGTTCCTGCCGCGCGCCAAGCGGCTGGTGCGCGCCCAGTTGCAGCGGTTCGCGGCGGGCGAGCCACTGGAGAACGTCGTCGCCGTGAGCTGAGCGACACCGGGTGACTGCAGCGGGTTGCCACCAACCCCCTAGCGATTACGCTCAGTACAGAAGCCCTATCGCTGAGTGACGAATCTGGTGTATCGTCCCGAGCGGGGACGCGCCGCAGCCCGGACACCGGCGGGCAGCGGGGAGTGAACGGACGAACCAGTGACACGAGCAAGGGGGGCGACGGGCGATGCACAGCGGACCGAAGGTTCCGGGCGCGCGAGCCCAGTGCGCCGAAGCCACAACTCGACACCGGACGAAGCCGTGAGCGCCACCGGGGCGGCGGTGCTCGCACCCGCGCACCCCCCGGGGGCCCGCACCGGCCTGCTGCCGCAGCTGATGCTCGCCCTGCTCTGCGGCGGCTACACCACAGGCGCCGCCCTCGGCTGGGGCTCGGACGAACTCGCCCTGTTCATGGGGGACTTCGGACTGTCCGCGGCCTCCGTCACGGCCGCCGCCTCGGCCCTGCTCTACGCCCGCAGGCGGCCCGGCCCCGACCGCCCCGCCTGGATCCTGTTCGCCTTCTCCTCCACCATGCTCGCCGCCGGCAACGCGGTGTGGGGCTGGTACGAGGTGGTGCTGCGCGAGCCGGTACCGCGCACCTCCGCAGCCGACTTCTGCTTCCTGATGTTCGCGCCGCCCGCCGTCATCGGCCTGCTGGTGCTCGCCAAGCGCCCGGTGACCAGGGCCGGTTGGGTCTGCCTGGCGCTGGACACCTGGCTGATCGGCGGCTCGCTGCTCACCCTGTCGTGGAGCCTGGCACTGGCCCGCACCGCACAGCTCGACGGGCCCAGCACCGCCCGCACCGCACTGTCGCTCGCCTACCCGCTGCTGGACATCGTGCTGGTCAGCATGGTGCTGGCGCTGCACTTCCGGCGCTCGGCGGCCAACCGGGCGGCGGTGAACACCGCGATCGCCGCGCTCGCCCTCACCGTGCTGTGCGACGCGCTGTTCACCTCCCCGCTTCTGCGCGCCCACTACCGCTCCGGCCAGGTGCTGGACGCCGGCTGGTTCGCCGGCGCGCTGCTGATGGCGTACGCCCCCTGGGTCGGCGCGCACGTCCAGCACCACCTGCCGCGCCGGACGCCCGGCGCCACCACCCGCAAGGTCGCCGGATCGTTCACCGCCCTGGCGCCCTACCTGGCCGCCGCGGTCTGCACCCTCGGCATCCTCTACGACGTCATCACCGGCGAGAAGTGCAACCGCGTGGTGCTCTTCACCGGCTGCACCGTCGTCATGGCCCTGGTGGTCCGGCAGGGCATCATGCTGCTCGACAACATCACCCTGACCCAGGAACTCGCCCAGAAGGAGAGCCACTTCCGCTCCCTGGTGCAGGGGTCGAGCGACGTGATCATGATCGCCGCGCCCAGCGGGGTGCTGCGCTACGTCTCGCCGGCCGCCCAGGGCGTCTACGGGCGCGACCCGGAGGAACTGGTCGGCACCGAGCTGGCCGCGCACATCCACCCCGAGGACCTGGGCCGGGTCGTCCACGAAGTGCGCCGCTTCCTGGCCGCGCCGCCCGGCGACGAGCCGGCCACCCGCATCGAGTGCCGGATCCGCTCCGGCCACGCGCGCGACGGCCGCGAGGGCTGGCTGCACGTGGAGTCCAGCGTCAACCGCTACCAGAGCGGCCTGATCTTCAACAGCCGGGACGTCACCGAGCGGGTCAGGCTCCAGGCCCAGTTGCAGCACAACGCCTCCCACGACCCGCTCACCGACCTGCCCAACCGGGCGCTGTTCACCGAACGCCTCGGTAAGGCGCTCGGCGGCCGGCGGGCCGGTGACGGCCGGGCCGCGGTCCTCTACGTCGACCTCGACGGCTTCAAGGCGGTCAACGACACCGCGGGCCACCAGGCCGGCGACGACCTGCTCACCCAGGCCGCCCGCCGGCTCCAGGAGACGCTGCGCTCCGGCGACACCGCCGCCCGCCTCGGCGGCGACGAGTTCGCGGTGCTGATCAGCGGCCCGGGCAGCGGCTCGCGCGTCGACGAGGTCCGCGAGCAGCAGATCCGCGAGATCGCCGACCGGCTGCGCACCGCCCTGTCCCGGCCGTACCGGGTCGAGGGCGGCGAGGTCCGGGTCGGCGCCAGCATCGGCGTCGCGCTGGCCCGCTCCGGCGACACCCCCAGCGAGCTGATGCGCAACGCGGACCTGGCGATGTACCGGGCCAAGCAGGCGGGCAAGGGCCGGGTGGAGCTGTACGCGCCGCAGCTGCAGGCCGAGGTGGTCCGCCGCACCGAGCTGGCCGGCCGGCTGCGCAAGGCGCTGCACGAGGGCGAGCTGACCCTGCTCCACCAGCCGGTGGTCGAGCTGGCGGGCGGCCGGATCACCGGCGTCGAGGCCCACCCGCGCTGGCGCTCGGCCGGGGGTTTCGCCAGCACGCCCGCGGACTTCCTGCACGGCCCGGAGACCGCGGAGGACGGCGGCGAGCGCGCCCTGGAACCGTCCCGCTGGCTGCTGGAGCAGGCCGTCGAGCAGGCCGCGCTGCGCTACGACGCCGGCCACCGGGTGCCGGTCACCGTCCGGCTGTCCACCCGGCGGCTGTTCCACCGCGAGCTGCCCGCCGGCACCGTCGAGTCGCTGCTGGACCGGCACGAGCTGCCGGCCGGCTGCCTGGTGCTGGAGCTGGCCGGTGGCGACCCGCACGTCCCGCACGAGGAGCTGGGCCGCCGGCTGTCCGGGCTGCGCCACCGCGGCGTGGGCATCGCGCTGGGCGGCTTCGGCCGCGGCCACGGCGCGCTGGCGGCGCTGCGCGCCCTCCCCGTGGACGTGCTCAAGCTCGACCGCTGCTTCGTCGAGGGCCTGGGCGTCCCCCCGCCGAAGGGAGGGGGGGAGGCCGGCCGGGCCCGCACCATCACCCGCGCCCTGCTGCGGATCGCCCAGGATCTGGGGGTCCGCACCGTCGCCGACGGCGTGGACCGCCCGGAGCAGGTGCACGCGCTGCGGGAGCTGGGCTGCGCCCAGGGCGTCGGCATGGCCTTCGCCGGACCGCTGGACGAGCACCGGCTGCGCCGCTCGCTGGCCCGCGGCCAGTACCCCGTCCCCGCTTCCGAAACCGCCCGTGAGCAGGTCGGTTCCTGCGGCCCGCCACCCCGGCCCAGGCGTTCACATGATGAGACGCCCGTCCCACCCGCTTGACACCCCAGGGGGGACCGGAGGAAGGTCAGGGCCATGCGCACCCGAATTCTCGTACTTGGAAAGCGCGTCGGCTGACCGAGGCTCTCGCCTCGCACCCCACCGGCGCGCTCCCCTCGCTTGCCTCACGGCACGAGGGGTTTTTTGTTGCCCGGGCCGCCCTCGGGCAGCGGATCCCCCTCACCCCCACCACCCTCAGCACCTCATCTTCGAGAGAAGAGAACGCAGATGACCGAGCAGGCCACCGGGTCCCACCATCCGCAGCCGCGGACCCGCAGCACGGCGCCCGCCGCCGCCCCCGCAGAGCGCATGACGGGCGCCCAGTCCCTCATCCGCTCCCTCGAGGCCGTCGGCGCCGACACGGTGTTCGGCATCCCGGGTGGCGCGATCCTGCCGGCGTACGACCCGCTGATGGACTCCTCGAAGGTCCGCCACGTCCTGGTCCGGCACGAGCAGGGTGCGGGCCACGCCGCCACCGGCTACGCGCAGGCCACCGGCAAGGTCGGGGTGTGCATGGCGACCTCGGGGCCCGGCGCCACCAACCTGGTCACGCCGATCGCCGACGCCCACATGGACTCGGTGCCGATCGTCGCGATCACCGGCCAGGTCTCCTCCAAGGCGATCGGCACGGACGCCTTCCAGGAGGCGGACATCTGCGGCATCACCATGCCGGTCACCAAGCACAACTTCCTGGTCACCGACGCGGACGACATCCCGCGGACCATCGCCGAGGCGTTCCACATCGCCTCCACCGGCCGCCCGGGCCCGGTCCTGGTCGACATCGCCAAGGACGCGCTGCAGAACGAGACCAGCTTCTCCTGGCCGCCGCAGCAGGACCTGCCCGGCTACCGCCCGGTGACCAAGCCGCACGCCAAGCAGATCCGTGAGGCCGCCCGGCTGATCAACGAGTCCCGCCGCCCGGTGCTCTACGTCGGCGGCGGCGTGCTCAAGGCCGGCGCCACCGCCGAGCTGCGGATCCTCGCCGAGCTGACCGGCGCCCCGGTCACCACCACCCTGATGGCGCTGGGCGCGTTCCCCGACAGCCACCCGCAGCACGTCGGCATGCCCGGCATGCACGGCGACGTCTCCGCGGTCACCGCCCTGCAGAAGGCCGACCTGATCGTCGCCCTCGGCGCCCGCTTCGACGACCGCGTCACCGGCCGGCTGGACACCTTCGCGCCGCACGCCAAGATCGTGCACGCCGACATCGACCCGGCGGAGATCTCCAAGAACCGGGTCGCGGACGTGCCGATCGTCGGCGACGCCCGCGAGGTGCTGGCCGACCTGATCGTCGCCGTCCAGGCCGACCACGAGGCCGGCCACAAGGGCGACTACTCCGAGTGGTGGGAGCACCTGAACTTCTGGCGGAACACCTACCCGCTGGGCTACGAGGTGCCCGAGGACGGCAGTCTGTCCCCGCAGCAGGTCATCGAGCGGATCGGCCAGCTCGCCCCGGAGGGCACCCTGTTCGCCGCGGGCGTCGGCCAGCACCAGATGTGGGCCGCGCAGTTCATCAAGTACGAGAAGCCCGGCACCTGGTTCAACTCCGGCGGCGCCGGCACCATGGGCTACGCGGTGCCCGCCGCGATGGGCGCCAAGGCCGGCCGTCCCGACGCCACGGTGTGGGCCGTCGACGGCGACGGCTGCTTCCAGATGACCAACCAGGAACTGGTCACCTGCGCGCTGAACAACATCCCGATCAAGGTCGCCATCATCAACAACGGCGCCCTGGGCATGGTCCGCCAGTGGCAGAACCTCTTCTACGGCGAGCGGTTCTCCAACACGGTGCTGCACGCCGGCGCCGAGGGCGTCCCCGGCTCCACCCGCGGGGTCGGCTCCATCCAGAACCGCGGCACCCGCGTGCCGGACTTCGTCAAGCTGGCCGAGGCGATGGGCTGCGTGGGCCTGCGCTGCGAGTCCCCGGAGGACCTGGACAAGGTCATCGCCGAGGCCAACGGCATCAACGACCGCCCGGTCGTCGTGGACTTCATCGTCCACGAGGACGCCATGGTGTGGCCGATGGTCGCCGCCGGCACCTCCAACGACGAGATCATGGCCGCAAGGGACGTTCGTCCTGACTTCAGCGACGGGCTGGACGACTGACCACCGGGAACGGCGAAGACCAGAGCTAAGGAAGACCACCCATGTCCAAGCACACGCTGTCCGTCCTGGTGGAGAACAAGCCCGGCGTCCTGGCCCGGATCACCGCCCTGTTCTCCCGCCGCGGCTTCAACATCGACTCCCTCGCGGTCGGCACCACCGAGCACCCCGACATCTCCCGCATCACCATCGTGGTCAACGTCATCGACGAGCTGCCGCTGGAACAGGTGACCAAGCAGCTGAACAAGCTGGTCAACGTGCTGAAGATCGTCGAACTGGACCCGTCCGCGGCCGTCGCCCGCGAGCTGGTCCTGGTGAAGGTGCGCGCCGACAACGACACGCGCTCCCAGGTCGTCGAGATCGTCCAGCTGTTCCGCGCCAAGACCGTGGACGTCTCGCCGGAGGCCGTCACCATCGAGGCCACCGGATCCGCCGACAAGCTGGAGGCCATGCTGAAGATGCTGGAGCCCTTCGGCATCAAGGAGCTGGTCCAGTCCGGCACGATCGCCATCGGCCGCGGCGCCCGCTCCATCACCGACCGCTCGCTGCGCGCCCTGGATCGGTCCGCGTGACCCCCCGGCGGCGCCGCACCCGCACCGGGAGCGGCGCCGCCGATCCGCATGGCGAGATCGCTGAACCCTTCCCCGCCCACCGGTCGTAACGTGGGCCGTACAACCCGAACCAAGGAGAGACCCGAAGTGGCCGAGCTGTTCTACGACGACGACGCCGACCTGTCCATCATCCAGGGCCGCAAGGTCGCGGTCATCGGATACGGCAGCCAGGGCCACGCCCACGCGCTGTCGCTGCGTGACTCGGGCGTCGACGTGCGCGTCGGTCTGCACGAGGGCTCCAAGTCCCGGGCGCAGGCCGAGGAGCAGGGCCTGCGCGTGGTGACGGTGGCCGAGGCCGCCACCGAGGCCGACGTCATCATGATCCTGGTGCCGGACCCGATCCAGGCCCGCGTCTACGAGGAGTCCATCAAGGACCACCTGAAGGACGGCGACGCGCTGTTCTTCGGCCACGGCCTGAACATCCGGTACGGCTTCATCAAGCCCCCGGCCGGCGTGGACGTCTGCATGGTCGCCCCCAAGGGCCCGGGCCACCTGGTCCGCCGCCAGTACGAGGAGGGCCGCGGCGTCCCGTGCATCGTGGCCGTCGAGCAGGACGCGACCGGCAAGGCGTTCGCGCTGGCCCTGTCCTACGCCAAGGGCATCGGCGGCACCCGCGCCGGCGTCATCAAGACCACCTTCACCGAGGAGACCGAGACCGACCTGTTCGGCGAGCAGGCGGTGCTGTGCGGCGGTACCTCCGCGCTGGTCAAGGCGGGCTTCGAGACCCTGGTCGAGGCCGGCTACCAGCCGGAGATCGCGTACTTCGAGTGCCTGCACGAGCTCAAGCTCATCGTGGACCTGATGTACGAGGGCGGCCTGGAGAAGATGCGCTGGTCGGTCTCCGAGACCGCCGAGTGGGGCGACTACGTCACCGGCCCGCGGATCATCACCGACCAGACCAAGGCGGAGATGAAGAAGGTCCTCTCCGAGATCCAGGACGGCAGCTTCGCCAACAACTGGATCGCCGAGTACAACGCCGGCCTGCCGAAGTACAACGAGTACAAGAAGGCCGACGAGGACCACCTGCTGGAGACCACCGGCAAGAAGCTCCGCAAGCTGATGAGCTGGGTGGACGAGGAGGCGTAAGCCCCACGGGGACGCGCCGGGAGGCGTCGCTTCGTGCACCGTGCCACCGTGGTCCGACCACGATGCGGAACGGGGTTTGTACGAAGCGACGCAACCCTTGCGGGTGATCCTTCCATTTCGTCGAAGGCGCCCGGTAAGCCCGCCGATACACTCCCTTAACAAGCGCGTCAGGCTCACAGCGTCGTGTGTCTTCCGCGGCATGCCACACCCCCGCCTGGTGGGCCCAGCCCACCCCGCCTCCCTGGAGCGGTCGCACGGGACCGGCCGCCCACGAAGGACAAGTGAGGACCACGTGAGCCAGAAGCCTGCCGTACTCATCGCAGAAGAGCTGTCGCCCGCCACGGTGGACGCGCTCGGTCCGGACTTCGAGATCCGGCACTGCAACGGAGCGGACCGAGCCGACCTGCTGTCCGCGATCACCGATGTCGACGCCATCCTGATCCGCAGCGCCACCAAGGTGGACGCCGAGGCCATCGCGGCCGCCCGCAAACTCCGCGTCGTCGCCCGCGCGGGCGTCGGCCTGGACAACGTCGACGTCGCCGCCGCCACCAAAGCCGGCGTGATGGTCGTCAACGCCCCGACGTCCAACATCGTCACCGCCGCCGAACTGGCCTGCGGCCTGATCGTCGCCACCGCCCGCAACATCGCGCCCGCCAACGCGGCGCTGAAGGCGGGGGAGTGGAAGCGGAACAAGTACACCGGCGTCGAGCTGAGCGAGAAGACCCTCGGCGTGGTGGGCCTGGGCCGGATCGGCGTCCTGGTGGCCCAGCGGATGGCCGCCTTCGGCATGAAGGTCGTCGCCTACGACCCCTACGTGCAGCCGGCCAAGGCCGCACAGATGGGCGTCAAGCTGCTGACCCTCGACGAGCTGCTCGAGACCTCCGACTTCATCACCGTGCACCTGCCCAAGACGCCCGAGACGCTCGGCCTGATCGGCGACGAGGCGCTGCACAAGGTCAAGCCGTCGGTCCGGATCGTCAACGCCGCGCGCGGCGGGATCGTCGACGAGGAGGCGCTGGCCTCCGCGCTCAAGGAGGGCCGGGTCGCCGGCGCGGGCCTGGACGTGTACGCCAAGGAGCCCTGCACCGACTCGCCGCTCTTCCAGTTCGACAACGTGGTGGCCACCCCGCACCTGGGCGCCTCCACCGACGAGGCCCAGGAGAAGGCCGGTATCGCGGTCGCCCGGTCGGTGCGGCTGGCGCTGGCCGGCGAGCTGGTGCCGGACGCGGTCAACGTCCAGGGCGGCGTGATCGCCGAGGACGTCAAGCCGGGGCTGCCGCTGGCTGAGAAGCTCGGCCGGATCTTCACCGCGCTGGCCGGCGAGGTCGCCGCCCGGCTCGATGTCGAGGTCTGCGGCGAGATCACCCAGCACGACGTCAAGATCCTCGAACTCAGCGCGCTCAAGGGCGTGTTCGAGGACGTGGTGGCGGAGACGGTGTCCTACGTCAACGCGCCGCTGTTCGCGCAGGAGCGCGGCGTCGAGGTGCGGCTGACCACCAGCAGCGAGTCGCCCAACCACCGCAACCTGGTCACCGTGCGCGGCACGCTCGCCGACGGCGCCGAGGTCTCGGTCTCCGGCACGCTGGCCGGTCCCAAGCACCTGCAGAAGATCGTCGCGGTCGGCGACGAGGACGTCGACCTGGCGCTCGCCGACCACATGGCGTTCCTGCGCTACACCGACCGTCCGGGCGTGGTCGGCACCATCGGCCGCATCCTCGGCGAGGTCGACGTCAACATCGCCGGCATGCAGGTCGCCCGCGCGGCCGTCGGCGGCGAGGCCCTGGTGGCCCTCACCGTCGACACCACCATCCCGGCCGGCGTCCTGGCCGACATCGCCGACGAGATCGGCGCCACCTCGGCCCGCGCCGTCAACCTGGTCGACTGACCCGACCCGCACGAGCCCCCGCGTCAAATGACGGCGCCGCCATTCACTCGCAAGGATGGCGGCGCTGCCGTTTCCCGGCACACCGAGTCCACGGCCCGCGACCGGGAGCGTGAACCGCAGCTGTACGCACGGGCCGGCATTCCCCACTTCTGGCTGGTGGAGCGTATGGACAACGGCCGCCCAACGATCCACACCTACGAACTCGACCGGGTCGGGGCGAAGTACGCACTGACCGGCATCCACCACGACCGCTTGAAGCTCTCCGCGCCCTTCACCCTCGATGTCGACCTCACCGAGATCGACGACATGCAGGCAGCCCCGGGGCTCAGAGGCGGGAGGCCTTCAGGGCCATGTGGAGGAGGAGGCGGGACTGGCCGTCGGCCAGGTCGAGACCGGTGAGCTGCTCGATGCGGGACAGCCGGTAGTAGAGGGTCTGGCGGTGGATGGCCAGGGCCGCGGCGGTGCGGGCGGCCTGGCCCGCGTGGTCCAGGTAGACCTCCGCGGTGCGGGCGAGCTCGCGGTGGTCGGGGGAGAGGAGCGGCGCCACCGCGGGATCGGGCGGGGCGCCGGCGGGCAGCGCGGTCAGCAGGCGGTAGGCCCCGAGGTCCGCCCAGCGGGCGACCGGCCCGAGACCGGGCTGCGCCTCCGCCGCGCGCGCCGCGTCCAGCGCCTCCCGCCACGCCTCCGGCAGCGCGCCCAGATCCTCACGGCCCTCGCCGACCCCGGCGACGGCCGGCGCCAGTGACTCCAGCAGGCGCAGCGCCGCGGACTGCGCGGGCGCGAGCAGTTGGAGGGAGCGCAGCCGCACCAGGCAGGCCACCGGCTCCGGCCGCGCCGCCGAGCCCGGGCCGCCTGCCCGCGACCCGCCGGCGGCGCCCGCCGGCACGTACGCGATCGCCGCCGCCCCCGGCAGCGCCCGCAGCCCGGGCAGCTCCGGCGCTTCCGGTTCGGCCGGAGCCGGGCCGCGAGCCGCACCCGCACCCGTGCGTGCACCCGCACCCGTGCGTGGACCCGCACCCGTGCGTGGACCCGCACCCGCACCCGCAGCCCCATCGGCAGCTCTCCCGGGCTCGGCGCCGCGGACGCAGACCAGGGCGTGCGGCTCGCCCGCGTCCTCGCCGAGCGCGGCGCGCAGCGCGTCCTCCGCCTCGTCGCGGGCCGCCCGCGAGGCCGCGGTGAGCAGCGCGCGCAGGGCGAGCCCGGCCGCCGAGCCGGCGCGGGCGGCGGCGGCCAGCCGGGCGCCGATCCGCGCGGCGACCGCCATCGCCGCGGACAGCTGGCCTTGCGTGTGCTCGGCCTCGTCCAGCAGCCAGACGTACCCGTAGACCACGCCGCCGTGCCGCACCGGCAGGCACAGCCGCCCGCGGAAGACCCCGGCGGACGGGGCGGCCGGGATGCGCACCGGCCCGGTCGCGCGGGCGATGCCGAACCGCTCGAACCAGGCGCGGACCTCCGCGGTCGACCGGCGCGTCAGGATGGAGCGGGTCCGCACCGGGTCCATGGCCGCGTCGTCGTCGCTGTCGTGCACCCCGAAGGCGATCAGCCGGAAGTCCCGGTCCTCCAGCGTCGCGGGCGCGCCGAGCAGCGCCGACACCTCGTCGACGAGCTCCTGGAAATCCCCGTACTCACCGGCCACCCGCCCATTGTCGCGCACCTCCCTCATACAGATGTATGAGGGACCGCACCCGGATGCGTGACAGCTGTCGATGGTCCACGGGGTAGCCGGTACCTAGATTCACGGTGACGGGAAGCGCGTCCGCCGCGCCCCGCAGATCCCGCTTGTGTCCGCATGCCCGAAGGAGCCACCGTGCTCGGTCCCGTGTTGCTCGCCGCCTCGCGCAGCGACCGTATGCGCCGCGTCGTCGCCGCCGCACCCGTCACCCGTCCGGTGGTGAAGCGCTTCATCGCCGGTGACGAGCTGCACCCCGCCATGGACACCGTCCGCGGCCTGACCGACGGCGGGCTCGACGTCACCCTGGACCACCTCGGCGAGGACGTCACCGACCGCGCCACCGCCGGCGCCACCCGCGACGCCTACCTGCGGCTGCTGGAGACCCTGGGCAAGGACCAGCTGGGCCCGCGCGCCGAGGTCTCGGTCAAGCTCTCCGCCTTCGGCCAGGCGCTCCCCGACGGCGGCCACGACATCGCGCTGGCCAACGTCCGCGAGGTCGCCGAGCTGGCCACCGAGATCGGCACCACGGTCACCCTGGACATGGAGGACCACACCACGGTCGACTCCACCCTGGCGATCCTGCACGAGCTGCGCCGCGCGCACCCGCAGACCGGCGCCGTGCTGCAGTCCTACCTCTTCAGGACCGAGGAGGACGCCCGCGCGCTGGCCGTGGCCGGCTCCCGCGTCCGGCTGGTCAAGGGCGCCTACAAGGAGCCCGCGAGCGTGGCCTTCCAGGACAAGAAGGACGTCGACCGGGCGTACGTGCGCGCCCTGCGCACCCTCTTCGAGGGTGACGGCTACCCGATGGTCGGCTCGCACGACCCGCGCATGATCGCCATCGCCCAGGACCTCGCCGCCCGCAACCACCGCACGGCCGGCAGCTACGAGTTCCAGATGCTCTACGGCATCCGCACCGCCGAGCAGCGCAGGCTGGCCGACGAGGGCGAGCGGATGCGCATCTACGTGCCCTACGGCGCAGACTGGTACGGGTACTTCATGCGCCGCCTGGCGGAGCGCCCGGCCAACCTCGCCTTCTTCCTCCGCTCCTTCCTCCCCGCCCGCTGAAACCCCCCGAGGAGAACGCTCCATGGACGCTGTGACCCAGGTCCCCGCGCCGGTCAACGAGCCGGTGCACGGCTACGCCCCCGGCAGCCCGGAACGCGCCCGGCTGGAGGCCAAGCTCAAGGAGCTGGCCGGCAACCCGGTCGACCTGCCGATGTTCGTCGGCGGTGTGGAGCGGATGGGCGGCGGCGAGCGCTTCGACGTCGTGCAGCCGCACAACCACGGCGCCCGGCTCGGCACCTTCGCCAACGCCACCACCCAGGATGCGCAGGACGCGATCGACGCCGCGCTGGCCGCCGCGCCCGCCTGGCGCGCGATGTCCTTCGACGACCGCGCCGCGATCATCCTGCGGGCCGCGGAGCTGCTGGCCGGCCCCTGGCGCGAGACCGTGGCCGCCTCCACCATGCTCGGCCAGTCCAAGACCGCGCAGCAGGCGGAGATCGACAGCCCCTGCGAGCTGGTCGACTTCTGGCGGTTCAACGTGCACTTCGCCCGGCAGATCCTCGCCGAGCAGCCGGTCGCCAACGCGCCCGGCGTCTGGAACCGGCTGGACCACCGCCCGCTGGAGGGCTTCGTCTACGCCATCACGCCGTTCAACTTCACCGCGATCGCCGGCAACCTGCCGACCGCGCCCGCGCTGATGGGCAACGTCGTGGTGTGGAAGCCGTCGCCGACGCAGACCCACTCCGCGGTGCTGCTCATGCGGCTGCTGAAGGAGGCCGGCCTGCCGGACGGCGTGATCAACCTTGTCACCGGTGACGGCCTGGCCGTCTCCGAGGTGGCGCTGCAGCACCCGGAGCTGGCGGGCATCCACTTCACCGGCTCCACCCGGACCTTCCAGCACCTGTGGCGCACGGTCGGCGAGAACATCCAGGGCTACCGGTCCTACCCGCGGATCGTCGGCGAGACCGGCGGCAAGGACTTCCTGGTCGCCCACCCGTCGGCCGACCCGGCGGTGCTCAAGACCGCGCTGACCCGCGGCGCCTTCGAGTACCAGGGCCAGAAGTGCTCGGCCACCTCCCGCGCCTACATCCCGCGCTCGATCTGGGAGAACGGCTTCAAGGAGGAGTTCGCCGCCGAGATCGACGGCCTCACCATGGGCGACGTCACCGACCTCACCAACTTCCTCGGCGCCGTCATCGACGAGCGGGCCTTCGCCAAGAACAAGGCGGCCATCGACCGCGCCGCGGCCGACCCGACCGTCGAGGTCGTGGCCGGCGGCTCCTACGACGACTCGGTGGGCTGGTTCGTCCGCCCGACCGTCCTGGTCTCCACCGACCCGGAGAACGAGATCTTCCGCGAGGAGTACTTCGGCCCGGTGCTGGGCGTGCACGTCTACGAGGACGCCGACTTCGAGGCGATGCTCACGCAGATGGAGTCGGTGTCCGCGTACGGGCTGACCGGCTCGGTCGTCGCCCGGGACCGCGCGGCCGCGGCCCACGTGATGGAGCGGCTGCGGTTCGCGGCCGGCAACTTCTACATCAACGACAAGTCGACCGGTGCGGTCGTCGGCCAGCAGCCGTTCGGCGGCGGCCGGGCCTCCGGCACCAACGACAAGGCCGGCGCCGCGCAGAACCTGATGCGCTGGACGTCCACCCGGTCGATCAAGGAGACCCTGGTCCCGCCGACCGACTACCGCTACCCGCACCAGGGCTGAACCCAGCCCTTGCGGGAACGGCCCCGGGGAGGTCACCCCTCCCGCCCCCGGGGCCGTTCCCGCCCTTCTGCCACCGCCCCCGCCTCCGGCCCCCATCCGGACGCGGGGGCGGTTTCCATGGGCGCCCCGGTGGGCACCCGCACCCCGCAGGAGTGATCGTCGTCTCAGATAGTAGGAAGTCCGAGTAATTGTGGAGACAGGACGAAGCCACTGACCTAGCGTGGTGACAAGCCGAACGTCCCGCTCGATCGAGCGAGCGGCGGAAGTGCGCACGGCGCTCCTACCGCGGGTCACCCCCCGCCGCGCCGGCCCTCCGCCCGCGTTCCATGGCACCCCCATCTCCTCCGATTCCCAGTGGAGTTGATCCCCATGGACGAGAACGCCCGCCAGAACGCCCAGCGCGCCCTGCAGCGCTCGATGGACCGCCGCGACAACGGCGGCAGCACCGGGCACGAGCGCGCCTGACCCCCGGCCGGGGGACCTTCCCGGCCGGACACGCCGTCCGGCATGCGGACAGCGCATGTCACGGGATGGGACGCGGAGTAGGGTGCGGACATGTCTCGCAGCCTCAGCCTCGCAGTCATCCCCGGCGACGGAATCGGTCAGGAAGTCGTCACCGAAGGTCTCAAGGTCCTCTCCTCCGTGCTCCCGCAGGACGTGAAGCTGGAGACGAAGGAGTTCGACTTCGGCGCCAAGCGGTACCACGCGACCGGCCAGACCCTCACCGACGAGGACCTCGAGGAGCTGAAGGCGCACGACGCGATCCTGCTCGGTGCCATCGGCGACCCGTCCGTCCCCTCCGGCGTGCTGGAGCGCGGCTTCCTGCTGAAGCTCCGCTTCGCCTTCGACCACCACGTCAACCTGCGCCCCAGCAGGCTGTTCCCCGGCGTGGGCACCCCGCTGGCCGGCAGCCCGGCCATCGACTTCGTGGTGGTCCGCGAGGGCACCGAGGGCCCGTACACCGGCAACGGCGGCACCATCAGGACCGGCACCCCGCACGAGGTCGCCACCGAGGTCAGCCTCAACACCGCGTACGGCATCGAGCGCGTGGTGCGCGACGCCTACCAGCGCGCCCAGGCCCGCCCGCGCAAGAAGCTCACCCTGGTCCACAAGAACAACGTCCTGGTGCACGCCGGCCGGCTGTGGACCCGGATCTTCGAGGCCGTCGGCGCCGAGTACCCGGACGTCACCACCGACTACCTGCACGTGGACGCGGCGACGATCTTCCTCGTCACGCAGCCCGAGCGGTTCGACGTGATCGTCACCGACAACCTGTTCGGCGACATCATCACCGACCTCGCCGCGGCCGTCTCCGGCGGCATCGGCGTGGCGGCCAGCGGCAACATCAACCCCAGCCGCGCGTTCCCCTCGATGTTCGAGCCGGTGCACGGCTCCGCGCCGGACATCGCCGGCCAGTCCAAGGCCGACCCCACCGCGACCGTGCTCTCCGTCGCCCTGCTCCTGCAGCACCTCGGCTACGACGCCGAGGCCGCCAGGATCGAGGCCGCGGTGCAGGCCGACCTGGCCGAGCGCGCGGACGGTCCGGCCCGGTCCACGGTGGAGATCGGCGACGCACTGGCCGCCCGCGTGTCGGGCTGACCGAGCCCAGAGGTAGGTACCCGGCCCCGCCGCTGCGATAATCGGTGGCGGGGCCGCAGTGCGGCGGGACACTTGGACGTCCTAGCATCCGGGACGGCAGCGGAAGACGGTGAAGGAACACATATGACGACGCCCACGATCGAACTCAAGCCCTCCTCGCACCCGCTCGCCGACGCCGAGCGCAACGCGATCCTCGCCAACCCCGGGTTCGGGCGTCACTTCAGCGACCACATGGTCTCCATCCGCTGGACCGAGGGCCGCGGCTGGCACGACGCCCAGCTGGTGCCCTACGCGCCGCTGTCCGTCGACCCGGCCAACATGACGCTGCACTACGCGCAGACGATCTTCGAGGGCCTCAAGGCGTACCGCCAGCCCGACGGCAGCGTCGCCACCTTCCGCCCCGAGGCCAACGCCCGCCGCTTCCAGGCATCCGCCCGCCGTCTGGCGATGCCCGAGCTGCCGGTCGAGACCTTCATCGAGGCGTGCGACGTGCTGGTGCGCCAGGACAAGGCGTGGGTGCCGAGCGAGGGCGAGGCGTCGCTCTACCTGCGGCCGTTCATGTTCGCCTCCGAGGTGGGCCTGGGCGTGCGCCCGGCCAACGAGTACACCTTCCTGGTCATCGCCTCCCCGGCCGGCGCGTACTTCTCCGGCGGCGTCAAGCCGGTGTCGGTGTGGCTGTCCGAGGAGTACGTGCGGGCCGCCCCCGGCGGCACCGGCGCCGCCAAGACCGGCGGCAACTACGCCGCGTCCCTCGTCGCCCAGGCGCAGGCCATCGAGCACGGCTGCGACCAGGTGGTGTGGCTCGACGCGATCGAGCGCCGCTGGATCGAGGAGATGGGCGGGATGAACCTGTACTTCGTGTACGGGGACCGCATCGTCACCCCCGAGCTGTCCGGCTCGCTGCTGCCGGGCATCACCCGCGACTCGCTGCTGTCCATCGCCGCGGACCTCGGCTACGAGGTCAGCGAGGGGCGGATCAGCGTGGACGACTGGAAGCAGGGCAACGAGGACGGCTCCCTGACCGAGGTGTTCGCCTGCGGCACCGCCGCGGTCATCACTCCCGTGGGGTCCGTGAAGTCCACCCGCGCGAACTGGTCCGTCGCGGACGGGCAGCCCGGTGACGTCACCATGCGGTTGCGCTCCGCGCTGCTCGACATCCAGACCGGCCGTGCCGCCGACCCCCACGCCTGGATGCACCCCCTGGGCGTCTAGGACGCCCCTCTCCCTGCCTTCCGCCCCCCCCGCGGGCTGCGGTTCATTCGTGAACGGGCGGCGTTCGTCCCTGCCCGGACAGGGGGTGCCCCTGTGGGCACACGGCAACCCTCAGGGGCGCGGGGAACTGCGCGCGCAACCGGCCGCCGGCCGGTGGTCCGGGACGGACCGAACAGCCCCTTCGGGCCGGTGACGACCCGCGGCGCCGCGGGGGCCGGTCGCGCAGTTCCCCGTGCCCCTGAGGGGCGCCCTTCGCCCGCGCAAGGGCGAACGCCGTCCGCGGAGGACCGGAATGTGAGACGGGTGCGAGGGGGACCCTCGCGGTGTGGCACACTGCGAACGTGTCCTCGCACGTCATGATTATTGGCAGCAGGCACGCCGGTCCGCAGTGACGCCCCACTGACCCCAGTGGCTCGCCACCGTGTCCCAGACCCGCGTGCAGACCTCTCGCATCCGCGAGGGGTCTTTTCGTTTCCCGGCCCATCCGCGCCGGAGGCGACACCGCACGCGGTGGCTGGGGGCAAGTGGAGTCGGAACCCCCGGGCAGATCCAGGCCCGGGGGACACCACCCACCCGACAGGAGTTAGACAGCTATGACCGCGGAACCAGACGACAGCTTCCATGTCTTCGACACCACGCTGCGCGACGGCGCCCAGCGTGAGGGGATCAACCTCACCGTCGCCGACAAGCTGACGATCGCCCGGCACCTGGACGACTTCGGGGTGGGCTTCATCGAGGGCGGCTGGCCCGGAGCCAACCCCCGCGACACCGAGTTCTTCGCCCGCGCCCGCACCGAGCTGGAGCTGCGCCACGCGGTCCTGGTCGCCTTCGGCGCCACCCGCAGGGCCGGCGCCTCCGCCGCGGAGGACCCCCAGGTCAACGCGCTGCTGGAGTCCGGAGCGCCGGTGATCACGCTGGTCGCCAAGTCGCACGACCGGCATGTGGAGCTGGCCCTGCGCACCACCTTGGAGGAGAACCTGGAGATGGTCAGGGACACCGTCTCCTACCTGGTCTCCCAGGGCCGCCGCGTCTTCGTCGACTGCGAGCACTTCTTCGACGGCTACCGCGCGAACGCCGCCTACGCCACGTCGGTCGTGCGCACCGCGCACGAGGCCGGCGCGTCGGTGGTCGTGCTGTGCGACACCAACGGCGGCATGCTGCCCGCCCAGGTGCAGGCCGTCACCGGCCTGGTGCTCGCCGACACCGGCGCCCGGCTGGGCATCCACGCCCAGGACGACAGCGGGTGCGCCGTCGCCAACACCCTGGCCGCGGTGGACGCCGGCGCGACCCACGTGCAGTGCACCGCCAACGGCTACGGCGAGCGGGTCGGCAACGCCAACCTCTTCCCGATCGTCGCCGCGCTGGAGCTCAAGCACGGCCGCCGGGTACTGCCCGAGGGCGCGCTCGGCGAGATGACCCGGATCTCGCACGCCATCGCCGAGGTCGTCAACCTCCCGCCGTCCACCCACCAGCCGTACGTGGGCGTCTCCGCGTTCGCGCACAAGGCCGGGCTGCACGCCTCGGCGATCAAGGTCGACCCCGACCTGTACCAGCACATCGACCCCGAGCTCGTCGGCAACACCATGCGGATGCTGGTGTCCGACATGGCCGGGCGCGCCTCGATCGAGCTGAAGGGCCGCGAGCTGGGCATCGACCTCGGCGGGGACCGCGAGCTGGTGCAGCGGGTGGTGGACCGGGTCAAGGAGCGCGAGCTCCAGGGCTACACCTACGAGGCCGCCGACGCCTCCTTCGCGCTGCTGGTGCGCGGCGAGGTGGACCAGGTCGGCGGGCGCAGCCCGCGCCGCTTCTTCCGCACCGAGTCCTGGCGGGCCATCATCGAGGACCGCCCGGACGGCAGCCACGCCAACGAGGCGACGGTCAAGCTGTGGGCCAAGGGCGAGCGGATCGTCGCGACCGCCGAGGGCAACGGCCCGGTCAACGCCCTGGACCGCGCGCTGCGGGTGGGCCTGGAGCAGACCTACCCGCAACTGGCGGGCTTCGCGCTGGTCGACTACAAGGTCCGCATCCTGGAAGGCCGTTCGGGCACCGACTCCACCACCCGGGTGCTGATCACCACCACCGACGGCACCGCCGAGTGGTCCACGGTGGGCGTCGCCGACAACGTCATCGCCGCGTCCTGGCAGGCCCTGGACGACGCCTACGCCTACGGGCTGCTGCGGGCGGGCCTCGAACCCCAGGAGTGACACCGGCGTTGCCGCCGGATGACCCAGGGGTGATCACGGCGGGCCCGCCGGGCGACGGTTGCGGGCCCGTCCGCGGATCTGGGCCGAACCCTGGCGGACGCGCGTAGACCTCGGGCACACTCCTCCTGCGCCACCTGCACATCCCCCATCCCGGCGGCACCGTCCGCCCCCGCAGGAGGAGATCGCATGAGCAGCACCACCCTTGTGTCCTCGCCCACCGCGCGCCTGCGGCCCCGCACCCGGGCCGTGATCACCGCCCTCACGCTCCTGCTCACCGTGCTCTTCGCGCCCGGCGTCGGCCTGGCCAGCAGCCACGACGCGTTCGCGGTCACCAAGCTGACGCAGGCCCAGGCCGAGAGCATGTTCCGCAGCGCCGGCATCACCTGGTCCTCGTCCGGTGGCTGCACCAACCGCAACAACTCCACGTGCACGTCCTTCGACGGCCTCAACCAGGCCACCGCGCAGGGCGCCGTGACCCTCAAGCACGCCAGCGGCTGCGCCCTGAACATCACCGGCGGCACCGAGGTCGGCCACGCCAGCGGCACCTACTCGCACTACAACGGCTACAAGCTCGACTTCGGCAAGAACACCTGCCTGAACAACTACGTGCACAACGTCTTCGCGTACATCGGCCTGCGCGGCGACGGCTACCCGATGTGGCAGTCCGGCGCCGGCAACGTCTACACCGACGAGGGCAACCACTGGGACGTCCTGTACTACAACTGCGGCGGCTGCTGAGCCGCCGCCCCGCCACCCGCCCGGCCGGCGGAAAACCGTTCGGCCGGGCGGGTGGCGGGCCCGTAGGGTGCCCCGGTGACCGAGACCCCTCAGCAGTCCCCTCAGCAGATCCCGCGGCAGTCCTCCGAGCAGCCCGCGCGGATACGGCCCGCCCAGCCGGCCGACTCCGCCGCCATCGCCCAGGTGCACATCAGGTCCCGCGAGGCGACCATGCCCTACCTCCCGCCGCGCAAGCGCACGGACGCCGAGGTCGAGGCATGGGTGCGGGACATCGTGCTGCCGGGCAGCGCCGTCTGGGTGGCCGAACTCGACGGCCGGGTGGTCGGGTACGCCGCTGTCGAGGACGACGAGCTGGACGCCCTCTACCTGTTGGCCGACGTCCGCAGGCGCGGGATCGGCACCCTGCTGCTGGCCGCCGCCAAGGCCCACCGCCCGGACGGGCTCGGCCTGTTCGTGTTCCAGAAGAACACCGGCGCGCGCGCTTTCTACCTGCGCCACGGCTTCGTCGTCACGGCGGCCACCGACGGCTCGGGCAACATGGAACGCGAACCCGACCTGGCGATGCGCTGGTCACCGGTGACGAACGGCACACGTACTGTCGGGTAACCGGCGAGGGTGCGCCGCCATAAGGTGTGCGCACACCCTCACCCCGACCGACAACCGGGAGATCGCATGCGCTCGGCGAAGGACTTCTTCCGCCCGCTGGCCGTGGGGGCTCCGGCCCCCGTGCGGGAGGTGCCGTTCCGGCCCTCGCGGATGATCCACTTCTTCGACCCCGGCAACGAGAAGATGGCGGCCAAGGTGCCGTCCCTCGCTCCGCAGGTGGACGTCCTGCTCGGCAACCTGGAGGACGCGGTCCCCGCCGACCGCAAGGAGGCCGCCCGGCACGGGTTGGTGAAGACCGCCCGGGCCACCGACTTCGGCGCCACCCAGCTGTGGACCCGGATCAACAGCCTCGACTCGCCCTGGGTGCTGGACGACCTGCTCACCCTGGTCCCGGAGATCGGCGACAAGCTCGACGTCGTCATGGTGCCCAAGGTCGAGGGCGCCCAGGACATCCACTACGTGGACCGGCTGCTCGCCCAGCTGGAGGCCAAGGCGGGGCTCACCCGGCCGATCCTGGTGCACGCCATCCTGGAGACGGCCAGCGGTGTGGCGAACGTCGAGGAGATCGCTGGGGCCAGCCCCCGGATGCAGGGCATCTCGCTCGGCCCGGCCGACCTGGCGGCCAGCCGCCGGATGAAGACCACCCGGGTCGGCGGCGGCCACCCCGGCTACGTGGTGCGCGCCGACCCCGACGGCGACGCGCCGCGGGCCACCTTCCAGCAGGACCTGTGGCACTACACGATCGCCCGGATGGTCGACGCGTGCGCCGCGCACGGGATCCTGCCGTACTACGGGCCGTTCGGGGACATCCAGGACGTCACCGCCTGCGAGGACCAGTTCCGCAACGCCTTCCTGCTCGGCTGCGTCGGCGCCTGGACGCTGCACCCGGTCCAGATCGCCGTCGCCAAGCGGGTGTTCTCCCCGTCACCGCAGGACGTGGCCTGGGCCCGCCGCGTCATCGCGGCCATGGGCGACGGCACCGGCGCGGTGATGATCGACGGCAAGATGCAGGACGACGCCACGTACAAGCAGTGCCTGGTCGTCGCCGACCTCGCGGACGCGCTCGCCGCCCGCGACCCGGAACTCGCCGAGGCCTACGCGGCCGCCGCCGCGCAGGAGGAGGCCCGATGAGCAGCGACCTGCGCCCGCGCCGTTCCGTCCTCTACATGCCCGGCGCCAACGAGCGCGCCCTGGAGAAGGCGAAGACCCTCCCCACCGACGCGCTCATCCTCGACCTGGAGGACTCCGTCGCCCCCGACGCCAAGGCGGGGGCCCGCGACCGGGTGGCGGCCGCCGCGGCAAGCGGCGCCTACGGCCACCGCGAGGTGACCATCAGGGTGAACGCCCCCGGCACCCCCTGGCACGCCGACGACCTGCGGGCCGCGGCCGAGGCGGGACCGGACGCCGTCGTCGTGCCCAAGGTCGACTCGCCGGACACCGTCCGCGCGGTCGAGGCCGCGCTGGAGGCGGCCGGCGCACCCGACCGCACCGCCATCTGGGCGATGATCGAGACCCCGGTCGCGATGTTCGACGCCCGCCTGATCGCGTCCGCCTCCGAGCGGCTCACCGTGCTGGTGATGGGCACCAACGACCTCGCCAAGGAGCTGCACGCCGAGCACGTCCCCGGCAGGGCCCCGCTGCTCACCGGACTGTCCCTGGCGCTGCTCGCGGCCCGCGCCACCGGCCGGGTCATCTTGGACGGTGTCTACAACGACGTGAAGGACACAGCGGGCTTCGAGGAGGAGACCCTCCAAGGGCGCAGGCTCGGATTCGACGGCAAGACGCTCATCCACCCCGGCCAGCTCGAGGCGTGCAACCGGATCTTCGCGCCCGCCCAGGCCGACGTCGAGCGGTCCCGGCGGATCATCGCCGCCTTCGAAGAGGCCACGTCACAGGGGCGCGGGGTGGTCACGGTGGACGGCAGGATGATCGAGAACCTGCACGTGGAGGAGGCCCGCCGGGTGCTGGCCCTCGCCGAGGCGATCGCCGGGCGCTGACCCCGGCGGCGCGGCCCGGGCCCTGCTCGGGGGCCCTGATGGCGTACCGGCTGCGGGCCCCCGCCCACCACGGGCGGGGGCCCGCAGCCGTGCGCGTCTGTCGGGTTCCACCATGAAGAGCCGACGGACACTGTACAAAGTCGATGGCCCTCATTTCGGCCCTTCGCTCGTACTGTCGATGCATGACCACATCGCAAGAGGTGCCCGTCACGGCGAACGACGCCCGTGGGCGCGTGGCCGAACTCCACGCCATCCGCGAGGAGGTCTGGCGCGGACCCAGCGAGAAGGCGACCGAGGCCCAGAAGGCCAAGGGCAAGCTCACCGCGCGTGAGCGGATCGACCTGCTGCTCGACGAGGGCTCCTTCCGCGAGGTGGAGCCGCTGCGGCGGCACCGCGCGACGGGTTTCGGCCTGGAGGAGAAGCGCCCCTACACCGACGGCGTCATCACCGGCTGGGGCACCGTGCACGAGCGCACGGTCTTCGTCTACGCGCACGACTTCCGGATCTTCGGCGGCGCGCTGGGCGAGGCCCACGCGACCAAGATCCACAAGATCATGGACATGGCCATCTCGGCCGGCGCCCCGCTGATCTCGCTGAACGACGGCGCCGGCGCCCGCATCCAGGAGGGTGTGTCCGCGCTCGCCGGCTACGGCGGCATCTTCCAGCGCAACACCCGCGCCTCCGGCGTCATCCCGCAGATCTCGGTGATGCTCGGCCCGTGCGCGGGCGGCGCGGCCTACAGCCCGGCGCTCACCGACTTCGTGTTCATGGTCCGCGAGACCTCGCAGATGTTCATCACCGGGCCCGACGTCGTCAAGGCCGTCACCGGCGAGGACATCACCCAGAACGGCCTGGGCGGCGCCGACGTGCACGCCGGGATCTCCGGCGTCTCGCACTTCGCCTACGACGACGAGCAGACCTGCCTGGAGGAGGTCCGCTACCTGCTGTCGCTGCTCCCGCAGAACAACCGGGAGAACCCGCCGGCCGTCGAGCCGCACGACGCGGTCGACCGGCGCAGCGACGTGCTGCTCGACCTGGTGCCCGCCGACGGCAACCGGTCGTACGACATGCACAAGGTCATCGAGGAGATCGTCGACGACGGCGAGTACCTGGAGATCCACGAGCGCTGGGCCACCAACATCATCTGCGCCCTGACCCGGCTCGACGGCCAGGTCGTGGGCATCGTCGCCAACCAGCCGGCGTCCCTGGCGGGCGTGCTCGACATCGAGGCGTCCGAGAAGGCCGCCCGGTTCGTGCAGATGTGCGACGCCTTCAACATCCCCATCATCACCCTCCTGGACGTCCCCGGCTTCCTGCCCGGCGTCGCCCAGGAGCACGGTGGAATCATCAGGCACGGCGCGAAGCTGCTCTACGCGTACTGCAACGCGACCGTGCCGAGGATCTCGCTGATCCTGCGCAAGGCGTACGGCGGGGCGTACATCGTGATGGACAGCCAGTCCATCGGCGCCGACCTCACCTACGCCTGGCCGACCAACGAGATCGCCGTGATGGGCGCCGAGGGCGCGGCCAACGTGATCTTCCGCCGGCAGATCGCCGAGGCCGACGACCCCGAGGCGATGCGGCAGAAGATGGTCAAGGAGTACAAGGCCGAGCTGATGCACCCGTACTACGCGGCGGAGCGCGGCCTGGTCGACGACGTGATCGACCCCGCCGAGACCCGCGAGGTGCTGATCAGGTCGCTGTCCATGCTCCGGACCAAGCACGCGGACCTGCCCTCGCGCAAGCACGGCAACCCCCCTCAGTAACTCCCCATGGAGACCACCTTGAGCACTCCCGCCGATACCATCGTGCGCGTCGAGCGGGGTCACGCCGACCCCGAGGAGCTCGCCGCGCTGACCGCGATCCTGCTCGCCCGCGTCGCCGCGGGGGAGACCGCGGCCCCGGCCGCGCCGGCCCGCTCCACGGCCCGCTGGCGCCGTCTGGAGCGCACCCCGGGCTTCCGGGCGCCGCACTCCTGGCAGGGCTGAGCACACCCGCGCCGCAAGCAACGGCAGGGCCCCGCACCGTCCACGGTGCGGGGCCCTGTTGCTGTTTGCGTCCAGGGGGGCAGGCCCGCCCCTGGAACACGGTCCTAGCGCATCCGGGCCATCAGGGCGTGCTCGACCAGGGTGATGAGCGCGCTCTTGGCCTCGGCCCGGTGCCGGGCGTCGGTGGTGATGATCGGCGCCTCGGGGCCGATCTGCAGCGCCTCGCGGACCTCCTCGGGACCGTACGGCTGGTGGCCGTCGAAGCCGTTGAGGCCGATGACGAACGGCAGGCCGCTGTTCTCGAAGTAGTCCACCGCCGGGAAGCAGTCCGCGAGCCGGCGGGTGTCGACCAGGACGATCGCGCCGATCGCGCCGCGCACCAGGTCGTCCCACATGAACCAGAACCGGTCCTGCCCGGGCGTGCCGAACAGGTAGAGGATGAGGTCCTCGTCGAGCGTGATGCGGCCGAAGTCCATCGCCACCGTGGTGGTGGTCTTGTCCGGCGCGTGCGTGAGGTCGTCGATCCCGGCCGAGGCCGAGGTCATCACGGCTTCCGTGCGCAGCGGGTTGATCTCCGACACGGCACCGACGAACGTGGTCTTGCCCACGCCGAATCCGCCCGCCACCACGATCTTCGCGGAGGTGGTGGCGCGGGTCGGACCGCTAGAGCTTCCGAAGTCCACTGAGCACCCTTTCAAGCAATGTCACGTCTGGCTGGCCGCCGGCCGCCGAGTCCCCACCCGGCTGGTGGATGGCGACCAGGCCCGCTTCGGCGAGGTCGGCCACGAGGATCCGCACCACGCCGAGCGGGATGGTCAGCAGCGCGGAGATCTCCGCGATCGACTTGACCTCCCGGCACAGCAGGCAGATCCGCTGGTGCTCGGGCAGCTGCCCCCGCAGCCGCTCGGCATCGGCGGTGGTGCTGACCAGCGCTTCGATGGCCAGCTGGTAGCGCGGCCGGGTCCGGCCGCCGGTCATGGCGTACGGGCGCACCAGGCCCGAGGGGGTACGTGAGCGTCCGGCACCCGTGCCCTGGCCGCCCGGCGCCGCTGCCGCCCGGCCGCGCGGGGCCTGGGGCGGCGGAGCCTGCGGCGGCGCGTACGGCTGGACGCGCGGCTGCCGGTACCCGGGCTCAGGAGTGGGCGCCGAGGGGAAGTTGTACGGGTTCAGAGGCGGCTGATGCTGACCGCCGTACGGATCTCCGCCGGGCGACGTGCTCACGAGTCCTCCTCCTGGTTCGGCTGCGGCGGCGGCCCGGACCCCTGGCCGGTGTCCGGGCCCACGCCCCTGCCCATGCGTTAGTTGAGCAGGCTGCCCTGCAGTTCGGCCCGCAGATCGGGTGTGAGTACGGAGCCCGCTCGGTCGACGAGCAGGGCCATTTCGTAGCCGACGAGGCCGATGTCGCACTCGGGGTGGGCGAGTACGGCCAGGGAGGAGCCGTCGGAGACGGACATGATGAAGAGGAAGCCGCGTTCCATCTCGACGACGGTCTGGTTGACGTTGCCGCCTTCGAAGATGCGGGATGCTCCGGACGTGAGGGAGGTCAGGCCGGAGGCGACGGCTGCGAGCTGGTCTGCGCGGTCGCGGGGGAATCCGTCGGACATCGCGAGCAGCAGGCCGTCGGCGGAGACCACCACCGTGTGGGACACCCCGGGGGTGTTGTCCACGAAGTTGGTGATCAACCAGTTCAGGTTCTGTGCCGCCTGGCTCATCGGACTCAACTAGCGCTCCTGGTTCTGGGGGCCGCCGAATCGGCTGTCGGTGGCCTGTCCGTTCGTGTCAGTTCCAGCAGTGCGCCCTTGCTGGACGCCACGCCGCAGATTACTCAACCTGCCGCGGACGTCCTCCGGTGCGCGGGAGACCTGTGGGCCGCCCTGCGGGGTCTGCGTCGCGGTACCCGGGACCAGGTTGGCCTGGGGGACCCGCCGTGGCAGGCCGGAGGGGGTGACTCCGCCTGCCTTGGGCTCACGGACCTGCTCGGCCCGCTGCCAGTGCTCGTCGTTGGTGGACCGCCAGTCGTCGTCGTCCCGCGCGGCGTCGAGCGGCTCGTCCGGCGACTGGTCGGTGGGCTGTGGCTGGGGCTCCGGGGACTCCTGAGCGGGCTGGGGCTGCGGTGAGGTGGTCTGCCGGCGGTCGCGGCGCGGCAGGCCGGCGTCCGTCAGCGAAGGCGAGACTACGCTCTCCTCCGGCTGCTGGGGGAGCGGCGGAGCGGATTCCGTTACCTGTGCGTCGGTTACGGGCCAGTCGTCGTGTGCGGGCTGGTAACCGGAGAACTCCGCCTGGTGACCAGCCGGTTCGTAGTCCGCGACCGGGTAGCCGTTGTTCGGGTAGCTCTGACCCGATTCGTACGGCTGCTCGAAGAAACCGTTCTGCTCCTGGGTGCCCGCCGGGTAGCCCGACGCGGCGTAGTTCTCCTGTGGCGCGTACCCGCCCTGCTGCTCGTAGCCCTGCGGGGCTGCGTACTCGCCCGGGTAGCCGTTCTGCTGCTCGTAGCCCGGCTGGGCGCCGTAGCCGGCCGGATACCCGTCCTGCCCGTAGCCGGCGGCCGCGTCCTGCTGCTCCTGCCCGGGCAGGCCCGGCTCCTCGCGGCGGTCCGCGGCGGCGGCCTCCAGCTGCGCCCTGCGCTCCTCGCGCAGCAGCGAGCGGCCCACCGGGTCCAGCGAGGGCCCGCCGCCCGGCAGGGCGCCGTTCTGCTCGTAGCGGGAGTCGTCGAAGCCCAGCTCGGCCGCGCTGCGGTGGTCCAGACCCCCGTAGCCCTGCTGCTCGTCCGGGTGCTCTGGGACGATCCGGGAGACCGTGAAGTCCTGGTCGTCGCCCAGGAGTTCCTCGCCGCCACCGCCGTGGGTGATCGGCTCGGGCAGCATCACCAGCGAGGTGGTGCCGGCCTGCTCGCCGGACGGCCGCAGCTGCACCCGGATGCCGTGCCGCTGGGAGAGCCGGCCGACCACGAACAGGCCCATGCGCTTGGCGATCTCGACGTCCACGGTGGGCGGGTCGGCGAGCTTGCGGTTGATGTCGGCGAAGTCCTCCGCGGTGAGCCCGATGCCGCGGTCGTGGATCTCCACCATCACCCGGCCGTCCGGCAGCCGGGTCGCGGTGACCCGCACCTTGGTCTGCGGGGAGGAGAAGGTGGTGGCGTTCTCCAGCAGCTCGGCCAGCAGGTGCACCAGGTCGGTGACCGCGCTGCCGTGGATGTCGGTCTCCGGGATGCCGACCAGCTCGATGCGGTCGTACGCCTCCACCTCGGAGGCGGCCGCGCGCAGCACGTCCACCAGCGGTATCGGCTGGTTCCACTGGCGGCCCGGCTCCTCGCCGGCGAGGACCAGCAGGTTCTCGCCGTTGCGGCGCATACGGGTCGCCAGGTGGTCCATCCGGAACAGGTTCTCCAGCTGGTCCGGGTCCGCCTCGTTGTTCTCCAGGTCGGTGATCAGCTCCAGCTGGCGCTGGATGAGGCCCTGGTTTCGCTGGGAGAGGTTGGTGAAGATCGCGTTGACGTTGCCCCGCAGCAGCGCCTGCTCGGCGGCCAGCCGGACCGCCTCGCGGTGCACCTGGTCGAAGGCGCGGGCGACCTCGCCGATCTCGTCCTGGGTGTTGATCGGGATGGGCGCGACCTGGGTGTCGACCCGGCCCGGGTCGGTCCGCGACAGCTGGTCGACCAGGCCGGGCAGCCGGGTCTCGGCGATGTCGAAGGCCGCCGCGCGCAGCCGCCGCATGCTGCGGGACATCGCCCGCGCCATCATGCCGGCCACGATGAAGGCGAGGATCAGCGCGACCACCACGATCGCGGAGTTGACCAGCGCGTCCCGCTTGGCGTTCGAGGCGATCCTGGCGGCGTCGGAGGCGGCCTGGTCGGCCAGCGCCACCTCGACCGAGCGGTAGGCGTCGAAGGACAGCGTGGAGGCGGCCATGTACGACTCGGGCGTGACGCCCTCGGCGCGCAGCTCCTTGGTGGTCATCACCGGGTTGGCGATGTCGTTGACCATCTTGGTCAGGTCCGGCGGGACGACGAAGGGCGCGTGGGCCGCGGCGGCCTGGGACTGCGCCTGCGTGATCGCGTCCTGGCCCTTCTTCTCCGCCTGGTCCTGAGCGGCCTTCAGCCGGGCCTGGTCCGCCGCGGTGCCGCCGCCCTCGTACTCCTCGACCGCGATGCCCTGCAGGTACTGGTACGAACCCAGGGCGGTCTTCTGCAGCGCCAGCTCCTGCGCGGAGGCGGGCGTGCCGACCAGGATGTGCATGCCGATCGACCGGGTCAGCGACTCGGCGGCCTTGGCCAGCGAGGCCGCGTACAGCGTGCGGCCGTAGGCGGCGCCGTTGCTGGTGCCGAAGCCCAGCTCGTTCGCCAGCTCCATCAGCGGGTGCTGGATCTTGACGTACCACTCCTCGGTCTGCACACCCGACAGCTGGCGGGTGAACGCGGCCTTGCGGAGCGAGGCGAGCTGCGGCTCGACCGAGCGGAAGTTGGCCATCCTGCGCTTGAGGTCGGCCTCGTCCGGTATGTGCTGGGCGGCCTGGTCGAACGCGCGGGCCGCGGCGTCGGTGGCCGCGTAGGCCGCGCTGACCGTGGAGTCGGTGCGCTTTCCGGCGATCAGCGGAACCACCGTGACGTCCCGCTCGTCCTCAAGGGCGTTGCTGTAGGTCGCCGCGGCACGCACCAGGTTGGCGGTCCGCACCGCGTCGTCGGCCTGATGCCAGGTGTCCACTGAGCTCTTCACGCGGAAGCCGCCGAACACGAGGGCGACCAGCACGGGGATGAGGAGGATCGCGTTCAGGCGGGTCGCCACCCGCCAGTTGCGCATGCTCAGCCGGCCGCCCGGATCGGGCAGGGCGGGTGCTTCGTCGGCGGGCGGTGCCGAAGGGGTGCCCGCAGGGCGCTGCGGCGGCGTGAAGTTCCCCCGCGGGCCCGGTGGGGTACCCGCTTCTGCTCGCCTGGTGTTCCTCACTGGACCAACAACCTCTCGGCGACGGCACGAAGACGGCCGTTCCTACTCTCGGGTTCTGGGAATTTCAGCACGTCATTGGCATGCTCGCCAAACGTCCGGCATATGGGAACGGATGTCCGAGGGTGCGGAATAAACCCGGCATAAACCCGAAGGCCGGGCAAACCCTATGACAGACGTACACGTGGTGACACCGGCCGAGTGCGGGCCGTGTTCACACCGGGCGGAAACTCGCCCGAAACGTTATGAAGAAGGGGACCCGCGTGTCGGACGACACAGCGGGTCCCCTGTCAGCTGGGGCTGGCAACTTGCCGCAGGCACAGCCTACTTGAGGCGCGCGAGCAGGGCGTGCTCGACCAGGGTGATGAGCGCGCTCTTGGCCTCGGCCCGGTGCCGGGCGTCGGTGGTGATGATCGGCGCCTCGGGGCCGATCTGCAGCGCCTCGCGGACCTCCTCCGGCCGGTACGGCTGGTGGCCGTCGAAGCCGTTGAGCGCGATGACGAACGGCAGGCCGCTGTTCTCGAAGTAGTCCACCGCCGGGAAGCAGTCCGCCAGCCGGCGGGTGTCCACCAGCACCACGGCGCCGATCGCGCCGCGCACCAGGTCGTCCCACATGAACCAGAACCGGTCCTGCCCGGGCGTGCCGAACAGGTACAGGATGAGGTCGTCGTCCAGCGTGATGCGGCCGAAGTCCATGGCCACCGTGGTGGTGGTCTTGTCCTGCACGTGGCTCAGGTCGTCGATCCCGGCGGACGCCGAGGTCATCACGGCCTCGGTGCGCAGCGGGTTGATCTCCGACACGGCACCGACGAACGTGGTCTTGCCGACACCGAAGCCGCCCGCCACCACGATCTTCGCGGAGGTCGTGGACCGCATCGGTGGCGCACCGTACGCCTGCTGCGCCTGCGGCCTAGAGCTTCCGAAGTCCACTGAGCACCCTCTCAAGCAGTGTCACGTCTGGCTGGCCGCCCGCCTCGCCGCTGCCCGGCTGGTGGATGGCGACCATGCCTGCCTCGGCCAGGTCGGCGACGAGGATCCTGGCCACCCCGAGCGGTATGGCCAGCAGGGCGGAGATCTCGGCCACCGACTTGATCTCACGGGTCAGATGGCAGATGCGCTGGTGCTCCGGCAGGAGTCCCGAGTACTGCGACGGGTCCGCGGTGGTGCTGACCAGCGCCTCGAGGGCGAGCTGGTAGCGGGGCCGGGTGCGGCCACCGGTCATGGCGTAGGGCCGCACCAGCGGCTGGTCGCCTTCCACCCCGTACGGCGCGTGGTGGGACGCGCCGTACGGGCCCGGCGAGGCGGGTGGCGGGGTCATGAGGGTCCTCCGTGTCCGGGCAGTGCTGTCGCTGGTGCGGAAAAACGGGAACGTGCGGGTGACTCGGCGCTGGCGCCGGGCCGTCAGTGCATGAGGCTGCCCTGGAGCTCAGCGCGGAGGTCCGGGGTGAGTACGGCGCCTGCCCGGTCGACGAGCAGGGCCATTTCGTAGCCGACGAGGCCGATGTCGCACTCGGGGTGGGCGAGTACGGCCAGGGAGGAGCCGTCGGAGACGGACATGATGAAGAGGAAGCCGCGTTCCATCTCGACGACGGTCTGGTTGACGTTGCCGCCTTCGAAGATGCGGGATGCTCCGGACGTGAGGGAGGTCAGGCCGGAGGCGACGGCTGCGAGCTGGTCTGCGCGGTCGCGGGGGAATCCGTCGGACATCGCGAGCAGCAGGCCGTCGGCGGAGACCACCACCGTGTGGGACACCCCGGGGGTGTTGTCCACGAAGTTGGTGATCAACCAGTTCAGGTTCTGTGCCGCCTGGCTCATCGCACTCAACTAGCGCTCCTGGTGGTTCGTGCCGAAGCCACGGCCGTCAGTGCTGCCGCCGGCCTGCCGGCCTTGCTGGATACCCCTGCGGAGGTTGGTCAGACGACCGCGCACGTCGTCGGGCGACCGCGAGATCTGCGGCCCCTCCGCCGGCGTCTGCTGCTGCGTCGCCCCGCCGGCGACCAGGTTGGCCCTGGGCACCCGGCGCGGCAGACCGGACGGCGTGACCCCGCCGGCCGAGGGCTCGCGGACCTGCTCCGCCCGCTGGCGCAGCGCGTCGTTGGGCGAGGTGCGCCAGTTCGGCGTCTCCCGCGGCAACGGCTGCGCGGCGGGCGGCGCCGGCGTCTGGACGGCCGGCTGCGGGCCGGTCGGGCGCTGCGCGGCCGGCGCGGGCCGGTCGTTGCGGACCGGACGCTGCGGCGGCGCGGTGCGGCCGACCGGGCGCGGCGGCGGGGCCTGCTGGCCGCGCACCCCCTGCGCCCCGGGCGCACCCGGCTCGACGTGGATCTGCTGCATCCGCTCGGCCTGCCCGGTACGGAACCAGTCCGACTCGATCGAGGAGAAGATCGGCGTCGGCTCGTCCCCGCGGGTCGGGGCCGGCGGCAGTGCCATCGGCTCGGCGGCCGGCGGCAGCTGCTCGGGACGCCCGGCGCCGGCCGGACGCGGCTGCATCGGCGGCGCCGGCTGCTGGACGGGGGCCTGCGGCTGCGGCGGCACCGGGTACTGGCCGGTACCGGGACCGGTCAGGTCGGACAGCCGCTGCGGGCCGGTGCTGTACGGGTCCTGGGCGGGCTGCTGCTGGAAGGAGCGGTCGGCCTGGTCGGGCCGGTCCTGGCCCGGGACCCAGCCCGGGGTGCCCTGCGGACCGCGCGGGCCGCGCTGCGGCAGGCCACCGGGACGGCCGCCCTGCGGCGCCCGGTACTCGCCGGTGTCGTCGCCGCGGACCACGGGGATCTGCGCGGTGTCGCCGGGGCCGCCCTGACCGGCCGCCGGGACCGGGAACTGCCCGGTGCCGTACGGGTCCTGGTAGTCCTGGAGGCCGTGGTCCGGCACACGGCCCTGGCCGGCGTCGGGTGCCCAGCCGCCGCCCTGCGGGCCCTGCGGGCCGCGGGCGCCGTGCTGCGGGCCCTGCACCGGGAACTGGCCGGTCTGGCCGGTCGGCGCGTAGTCGTCGTCGCGCACCGGCGGGAACTGCGCGGTGTCACCGGGCCCGCCCTGCGGGACCGGGAACTGGCCGGTCTCGCTCGGGCCGTTCTGGCCGCCGTGCCGCGGCGTCGGGCCGGGACGGCCGCCGAACACGTCGGAACGGAAGCCTTCCGGGCCGGTGCTCTGCGGCTGCGGGGGCGGGAAGCCGCCGCCCTGCGGGCCGCCGGGGCGCCCGCCCATGCCGTTCACGGCCGGCTGGCCCTGCTGCTGCGGGCCGCCGGGGCGGCCGTTCTGCGGGAAGTCGCCGCGCGGGCCCTGGCCGGCGCCCTCGAAGGCGTCGAACGCCGGGGCCTCGACCTCCTCGTGGCCGCGCGGGGTGTCCTGGCCGCGGTCGTCGGGGAAGCCGCCCTGCGGGCTGTCCTGGGCCGCCCAGTGCGGGCCGCCGCCCTGCTGCGGGCCGCCGGGCCCGCCGGGACCGCCCGGCCGGCCTGCTCCCGCTCCCGCGCCGATCGCCGGGCGCTGCGCGCCACCGCCGACCTGGCCGCGCTGCGGGGTGCCGCCCACCCGGGGCGTGTTGCCGAAGGCGCCGGCGATGCCGGTGCCGGTGCCGGCCTGGCCCGCCGGTGCGGCGCCCTGACGGGCACCCGGAGTGTTCTTCTGGTTCGCGCCGCCCTGGGTGACGTCCACCGGCAGCATGACCAGCGCGGTGGTGCCGCCGGAGTCCGACGGGCGGAGCTGGATGCGGATGCCGTGCCGCAGGGACAGCCGGCCGACCACGAACAGGCCCATGCGGCGGGAGACCGAGACGTCCACCGTCGGCGGGGCGGCCAGCCGCTCGTTGATGTCGGCGAGGTCCTCGGGGGACAGGCCGATGCCGGTGTCGTGGATCTCGATCAGCACCCGGCCGTCGGGCAGCGAGTGGCCGGTGACGCGCACCTTGGTCTGGGGCGAGGAGAACGACGTGGCGTTCTCCAGCAGCTCGGCGAGCAGGTGGACGAGGTCGTTGACGATACGGCCGGTGACCTCGGCCGACGGCACTGAGGTCAGCTCGATGCGCTCGTACTGCTCCACCTCGGACGCGGCGGCGCGGAGCACGTCGACCAGCGGGACCGGGCGGGTCCACCGGCGGCCCGGCTCCTCACCGGCGAGGACCAGCAGGTTCTCACCGTTGCGGCGCATACGGGTCGCGAGGTGGTCCAGCTTGAACAGCGAGGACAGCTGGTCCGGGTCGGCCTCGCGGGACTCCAGTTCGGAGATGAGCGACAGCTGGCGCTGGATGAGGCCCTGGCTGCGGCGCGAGAGGTTGGTGAACATCGCGTTGACGTTGCCTCGCAGCAGCGCCTGCTCGGCGGCCAGCCGGACCGCCTCGCTGTGGACCTCGTCGAACGCGCGGGCCACCTGGCCGATCTCGTCGCGGCTGTTGATGCCGATCGACTCGACCGAGGTGTCCACGTCCTGCGGGTCGGAATCGGAGAGCTGCTTGACCAGCTCGGGCAGCCGCTTCTGGGCGACGTCCTGGGCGGTCTGCTGGAGCCGGCGCAGCGAGCGGACCATCGAGCGGGCGACGACGAAGGCGCCGACCACGGCGACGCCGAGCACGAGCAGGATGATCGCGCCGGAGATCAGCGCGGACCGCTTGGCCTCGTTCTGCAGCTGGAGCGCCTTCTGCTGCATCTCGTTGAGCAGCGAGCGCTCGATCTGGTTCATCGCCTGGATCTTGGTCTTCGCCGCGTCGTCCCAGTCCGGGTACGACATGTCGACCTTGTCGATGCCCGTGCGGGAGCGGAAGATCCGGTCCAGGATCGCGTTGTGCGCGGTGATGGTGTCGTTGCCGCCGTAGATCGGCGACAGCAGCTCCTGGCTCTGCGAGCCGCCGTAGATGGCCTGGAAGCGGTCCAGCTGGGTCTTCTCGTTCAGGTGCGACCAGTAGACCGTCTGGTAGTCGTTCGCGTTGAGGTGGCCGCCGGTGGCGAACGCGGCGCTGACCACGGCGCGCTGGATCGACTCGTACTCCTTGGCCGCGGAGAACGCGGCCAGGGCGCGGGTCGCCTGGATCATCTCGTGGTTGTTCGTCGCCTGCGCCATGTCCTGCGACAGCGACAGCAGCGACTGGATCAGGCCGTCGTACTGCGAGACGGTCTGGGCGATGCCCGAGTTCGCGGTGTACGCCTGGTCGCGGATCTGCTTGATGTCGGACAGCTGCGAGCCGATGGACACCAGGGTCGCGCGGACGCCCTTGTAGACCGAGTCGGTGGCCTGGACGTTGTCGGTCGCGTTCTTGTAGAGCGACAGCTCGCGGTCGGTGGTCTCGCGCGACGCGGCGATCGCGTCGTTGCCGGTCTGGCCGGACGCCAGCGGGCCGGCCGAGCTGTCCCGCTCCTCCTGCAGCGCGGCGGCGAGGTCCGTCGCGTGCTCGGTGATGTCGGTCAGCGTCTTCATGCGCTCGAGCTGGTTGATGTTGTCCAGCGAGCTCTTGATGCTCAGACCGCCGAGCGCACCTGCGGTGACGACGGGGAGGGCGAGCAGCGAGACGAGTCTGGTGCTGATGCGCCAGTTGCGCATCGCTATTCGGGGGCCCGGCTTGCCGTCCAGGCCGGTGATCCGGCCCGCGGTCTCGATGGCGCTGGGCGTGCTCGTCCGTCCGGGGGCCGCAGCGGTCCCCGGCGTGGCGGGTCCGGAGTCGGCTGCCGCTTGCGTCGAACCGCTGGCGGTCCCGCCGGGCTGCTGCTCCGGGTCACCCGCAGCGCCGCTGTCCCTCTTGAAACGTCCCTGCACTAGCGTCGCAACCTCTGGACCAGGCGTCCCCCGCAGTGAAGCGGAAGGGACGGTGTCGAGTCATGGGGGCCCAGGCCTCCCCGGATCTCGAGGCGGCCATCTGCCCTTCACCGCCGCTCGGTGCTCGTACGCGCCCCCTGCGCGCCGGCTCGATGTGATGCGTCGGTCCGGGGAATTCCAGCACAGTGCCGGATCCGACAACAAGGGCCGTAGCCGACCTGTTGGAATGTGTCACTCGGCGCAGTGGTACCAGCACGCAGCGTGCGGGGTGGAATCGGTGATACCGGAGGATTCCGGACAGCGCCCGAGGTCGGGACCTGCGGGTCCGCGGTGCCCGGCTCGGACCGGAGGCGGGGGGAATCTCCCGCGAGGCCCGGAATGCCCGACTCCTGTTCGGCTGAAATATGTCGGAAATGGCCGATCCGTGGCTCACTTCGTGAGCAAAATCACAACTCGTCAGACGAGTGCGCCGCGTCGCCCGGGGAATGGGCCGCCTAGCCTGGTGCTTTACAGAAACCGTAGTCTGTCAACCGCTCCGCGCCCAGAGGGCGCCCGACACCCGAGGTCCCGACGGCCAGATGAAGACCACGATGATGTTCCGTCAGATCGCCAACCCGCGCCGCACCACCCTCGCGCACCTCAAGGACGTGAGCGAGCTGGGCGCCGGCGAGTCCCCGGTGGCGATCGGCACCGACCTCGGAGCGGGCGACGGCCAGCTGCCGACGCGTACCGCCAACCCGCGCCGTACCGTACTCAACGAGCTGCCCCAGGCGCCCGTCGCCCCCTGAACCACCCCGTGACCTGCGGCGATGCGCAGGTCTGCGGTGCCGTGGCAGCCGGATAGGCTGAACCCATGCGCATCGCCAGGTTCTCCATCGACGGCAACGTCGCCTTCGGGGCGGTGGAGGGCGAGCCCTCCACGCCCGGCGGCACCGAAGGGCTCGTCGTCGACATCATCAAGGGCGTGCCCTTCGCCGAGTTCGAGCTCTCCGGGACGAAGGTGCCGCTGGACAAGGTGCGGCTGCTGCCGCCCGTGCTGCCCAGCAAGGTCGTCGCCATCGGCCGCAACTACGCGGCGCACGCCAAGGAGCTGGGCAACGAGGTGCCGACCGCCCCCTGGGCGTTCTTCAAGCCCTCCACCTCCGTCATCGGCCCCGGCGACCCGATCGCCTACCCGTCGTTCTCCCGCGAGGTCCACCACGAGGCCGAACTGGCCGTCGTCATCGGGCGGCTGTGCCGCGAGGTGCCCCGCGAGCGGGTCAAGGACGTGATCCTGGGTTACACCTGCGCCAACGACGTGACCGCACGCGACACCCAGCAGGCCGAGAAGCAGTGGGCCCGGGCCAAGGGCTTCGACTCCTCCTGCCCGCTGGGCCCGTGGATCGAGACCGGCCTGGACCTGGCGGCCGCGTCCGACCTCGCGGTCACCGCGACCGTCAACGGCGAACTGCGGCAGGCCGGCCGCACCAGCCAGATGATCAACTCCATCGAGGACCTGATCGTCAACATCACCGAGGCCATGACGCTGCTGCCCGGCGACGTGCTGCTCACCGGCACGCCGGCCGGCGTCGGCCCGCTCCACCCCGGTGACGAGGTCGCCGTCACCATCGAAGGCATCGGCACTCTCACCAACAAGGTGATCTCGCGTGGCTAGCGCAGCAACCTCCGCGGACGTACGGGTCCGCTTCTGTCCTTCGCCGACCGGCAACCCCCATGTGGGCCTGGTCCGCACCGCCCTCTTCAACTGGGCCTTCGCCCGGCACCACCAGGGCACCCTGGTCTTCCGCATCGAGGACACCGACGCGGCCCGCGACTCCGAGGAGTCGTACCGCCAGCTGCTGGACTCCCTGCGCTGGCTCGGGCTGGACTGGGACGAGGGTCCCGAGGTCGGCGGGCCGCACGCGCCCTACCGGCAGTCCGAGCGGATGGGGATCTACGCCGACGTCGCCGCCCGCCTCAAGGAGGCCGGGCACGCCTACGACTGCTACTGCACCAACGAGGAGCTGGAGGAGCGCAGGGCCGAGGCCCGCGCCGCCGGCCGGCCGTCCGGCTACGACGGCCGGTGCCGCACCCTCACCGAGGAGCAGGTCGCGGCGTACCGGGCCGAGGGCCGCCCGTCGATCGTCCGCTTCCGGATGCCCGACCGGACCCTCACCTTCACCGACCTGGTGCGCGGCGAGCTGACGTTCACCCCGGAGAACGTGCCGGACTTCGGCATCGTCCGGGCCAACGGCGCCCCGCTCTACACCCTGGTCAACCCGGTCGACGACGCCCTGATGGGCATCACCCACGTGCTGCGCGGCGAGGACCTGCTGTCCTCCACGCCGCGGCAGATCGCCCTCTACGAGGCGCTGATCGAACTGGGCGTGGCCCAGGCCGTCCCGCGGTTCGGGCACCTGCCCTACGTCATGGGCGAGGGCAACAAGAAGCTGTCCAAGCGCGACCCCGAGTCCTCGCTCAACCTCTACCGCGAGCGCGGCTTCCTGCCCGAGGGACTGCTCAACTACCTCTCGCTGCTGGGCTGGTCGTACTCCGCGGACCAGGACGTCTTCACCGTCGCCGAGATGGTCGAGCGGTTCGACATCACCGGCGTCAACGCCAACCCGGCCCGCTTCGACCTGAAGAAGGCCGAGGCGATCAACGCCGACCACATCCGGCGGCTGGACCCGAAGGCGTTCGCCGACGCCTGCCGGCCGTGGCTGCAGGCCCCGCACGCCCCTTGGCGGCCCGAGGAGTTCGACGAGGCGGCATGGCAGGCGATCGCCCCGCACGCGCAGACCCGGCTCACCGTGCTCTCCGACATCACCGCCAACGTCGACTTCCTGTTCCTGCCCGAGCCGGTGCGGGACGAGGCGTCGTGGGCCAAGGCGATGAAGGAGGGCTCGGCGGACCTGCTGCGCACCGCGCGGGAGAAGCTCGACGCGGCCGACTGGAGCTCCCCGGAGTCGCTGAAGGAGGCCGTGCTGGCCGCCGGCGAGGCGCACGGCCTCAAGCTCGGCAAGGCGCAGGCCCCGGTCCGCGTCGCCGTCACCGGGCGCACCGTCGGCCTGCCGCTCTTCGAGTCGCTCCAGGTCCTCGGCCGCGACCGCACCCTGGCCAGGATCGACGCCGCCCTCGCGAGACTGGCGGACTAGCCTGGCGGGTATGGCGATCCGCGCGGTGCTCTGGGACATCGACGACACTCTCTTCGACTACGGCGCCGCCGACCGGATCGGCATGCGCAACCATCTGGACCACGAGGGCCTGCCCGACGGCTGCACGAGCGTCGAGCAGGCCCTCGGGCTGTGGGCCGAGCTGACCGAGCGGCACTGGGCCCGGTTCTCGGCCGGCGAGTGCGACTTCCAGGGCCAGCGCAGGGACCGCGTACGGGACTTCCTGAGCCGGCCGCTGAGCGACGAGGAGGCGGACGCCTGGTTCGGGCGCCACATCGTCCACTACGAGGCCGCCTGGTCGCTGTTCCCGGACACCGTGCCGGTGCTGGACGTGCTCGCGGGGGAGTACCGGCACGCGGTGCTCTCCAACTCCGCCTTCGACCACCAGGACCGCAAGCTGCGGGTGCTCGGCGTACGCGACCGGTTCGAGGTGCTGCTGTGCGCGGCCGAACTCGGCGTGTCCAAGCCGGAGGCGGCGGCCTTCCACGCCGCGTGCCGGGCGCTGGACCTCCCGCCGCACGAGGTGGCGTACGTCGGCAACGAGCCGGACATCGACGCCCGCGGTGCGGCCGACGCGGGGCTGTTCGGCATCTGGCTGGACCGCCGCGGCAGCGGCGCCCGGCCCGACCTCACACGCATCACCGGTCTCGCGGAACTGCCCGCTGTCCTGCGTGGGGATACTCGTTTTGGAGCGGTGTCCAGCATCGGGTAATGTTCTTCCTGCGCCGCCGGAGAGGGCCGAAAAGCCCGGGCCGGAGCGCACGCCGAACGAAGCCCCCCACGGGGGGTTGAGTTTTGGTGGGGTATGGTGTAATTGGCAGCACGACTGATTCTGGTTCAGTTAGTCTAGGTTCGAGTCCTGGTACCCCAGCAGCACTTCTCAAGTGCGCGCCCCCGTTGTGTAGCGGCCTAGCACGCTGCCCTCTCAAGGCAGTAGCGCCGGTTCGAATCCGGTCGGGGGTACTGATCCTTTCGTTCCGTCCCCACCGGGTCGCACCCGGTCGGGACGAGGTGAGGATCGCCAAGGGCCCCCGTTGTGTAGCGGCCTAGCACGCTGCCCTCTCAAGGCAGTAGCGCCGGTTCGAATCCGGTCGGGGGTACGCACTACGAAAAGCCCGTCGCTGACAGCGGCGGGCTTTCGTCGTCCCCCTGTCAGCTCAGGCCGAACCGGCGGGCCGACTCCTCCTCCTGGGCCAGTCGCCGCAGGCAGAGCAGCACCGGCTCGAAGAGCACCGCCGCGGCGACCGCCGCCTCCACCTTCTCGGTCGGCGTCGGCAGGGTCTCCAGCCGGTCCAGGTCGAGTTCCGCCAGCCGCCCGAGGCCCTGCGCGTACGGCAGCAGGGCCTCCGCGTCCATCGGGTAGCCCAGGTGCCCCAGCCGGACCAGCGTCGCGGTGAGGACGCGGTGGTTGGGGGAGAGGGCGCCCAGCTCGCGCGCGGTGGCCCAGCCGAGCAGCTCCAGCAGCCGGTCCACCTCCGCGCGGGCCGCGGCCGTCGCAGGGTCCTCCTCGTCCGGCTCCGGCTCGTGCGGCAGCTCCCACAGGGCGGCGCCCAGCCGGATGGTCTGCCCGAGCGAGTCGTCGTCGACGTACGCGAGCACCTGGCGGGCGGTGGCCACCGGCACCCGGCCGATCTGGATCAGCGCCCGGACCAGCCGCAGCCGGCGCAGGTGCGCGTCGTCGTAGTCGGCCTGGGTGGCGCTGATCCGGCGGCCGGCGGGCAGCAGTCCCTCGCGCAGGTAGTACTTGATCGTGGCCGTCGAGACCCCGCTGCGCTCGCTCAGCTCCGCCAGCCGCATAACCCTCGCACCTTCCCCTTGACCCTCCAATTGGAGAGTGGCACTATCCAACCACGGACAAGGGGATAGCGTCGCTATCCAAGAAGGGGGAACGCCATGTCCCGCAGGCCGGCACCCGAGCGCACGACCGCGGACACCGAGGGCGAGGTGGTCGTCTTCCTGATCGGGATGCGGATCAACCACTTCTGGGCGCCGCACCGGTGGCTGCCGGTCTTCACCGCCATGCCGCGGATGCTGCGCGAACTGGGCCGCGACAAGGACGCCGGGCTGCTGTCCCACGTGCTGCTCACCGGGTCCCCGCGGACCTACTACGTGGTGCAGTACTGGGAGTCCAAGGACAAGCTCTACGCCTACGCGGCGGACCGGGACAAGCTGCACCGCCCTGCCTGGGCGGCCTTCAACCGGCGTGCCAGGAACGGCGGTCGGGCGGTCGGCGTCTGGCACGAGACGTACGTGGTGCCGGCCGGCGGCTACGAGGCGATCTACTACGGCATGCCGCCGTTCGGCCTCGCCGCGGCGCACGGCGTGGTGCCGCTCGCCACGCGCGGCGGGACCGGGCGCGAGCGGCTGTCCTACGGCGTCCCGCAGGCGCAGGCGCAGGCCGCGGAAGCGCCGGCGACGGACTCGGGGCCGGGGGTGGAGGAGGAGGGGGTGCCGGCGGGGGCGGAGTAGTCAGCCCCCGCCGGCGACTTCCGGCCCGCCGCGGCGGCTCAGCCGGTGCGGCGCAGCGCCTCGCTCAGCCGGGCCGCGGCGTCCACGACCGCCTGCGCGTGCATCCGGCCCGGGTGCCGGGTCAGCCGCTCGATCGGCCCGGAGACCGAGACGGCGGCGACCACGCGGTTGGACGGGCCGCGCACCGGCGCGGACACCGACGCGACACCCGGCTCGCGCTCGCCGATGGACTGGGACCAGCCGCGCCGCCGCACGCCGGACAGCGCGGTCGCGGTGAACCGCGCCCCCTGCAGCCCGCGGTGCAGCCGCTCCGGCTCCTCCCAGGCCATCAGCACCTGGGCCGCGGAGCCCGCCTTCATCGGGAGCGTGGAGCCGACCGGCACGGTGTCCCGAAGTCCGGACAGCCGTTCCGCGGCGGCCACGCAGATGCGCATGTCGCCCTGGCGCCGGTAGAGCTGCGCGCTCTCCCCGGTGATGTCCCGCAGGTGGGTCAGCACCGGCCCGGCCGTGGCCAGCAGCCGGTCCTCGCCGGCGGCGGCCGCCAGCTCGGCCAGGCGCGGGCCCAGGATGAAGCGGCCCTGCATGTCGCGGGCGACCATGCGATGGTGTTCGAGGGCCACCGCAAGGCGGTGTGCCGTGGGGCGGGCGAGGCCCGTGGCGCCCACGAGCCCCGCCAGGGTGGCCGGGCCGGACTCCAGCGCGCTGAGCACCAGAGCCGCCTTGTCGAGAACGCCGACGCCGCTAGAGTTGTCCATGCAACGATACTCGCGTCTCAGAGTATGAAACGCAAGTTCAATTTTCCGGAGAACGCGTCAGGCTGGGTGTTCAGCGCAGTCACTGCGCAGCACACACACCGAGCAGCCCGCGAGGGCGCGGGCCGGAGGGACAGCGATGGGTAGGACACTCGCGGAGAAAGTCTGGGACGACCATGTCGTCCGCCGCGCCGAAGGCGAGCCCGATCTGCTCTTCATCGATCTTCACCTGCTCCACGAGGTGACCAGCCCCCAGGCGTTCGACGGGCTGCGGATGAACGGCCGGACGGTCCGCCGCACCGACCTCACCATCGCCACCGAGGACCACAACACCCCCACCCTCGACATCGACAAGCCGATCGCCGACCCGGTCTCGCGCACCCAGCTGGAGACGCTGCGCAAGAACTGCGCGGAGTTCGGCGTACGGCTGCACCCGCTGGGCGACGTCGAGCAGGGCGTCGTCCACGTGGTGGGACCGCAGCTGGGACTGACCCAGCCCGGCACCACCGTGGTCTGCGGCGACTCGCACACCTCCACCCACGGCGCCTTCGGCGCGCTGGCGTTCGGCATCGGCACCTCGCAGGTCGAGCACGTGCTGGCCACCCAGACGCTGCCGCTGGCACCGTTCAAGACCATGGCGATCACCGTCGACGGTGAACTGCCCGACGGCGTCACGGCCAAGGACCTGATCCTCGCCGTGATCACCCGGATCGGCACCGGCGGCGGCCAGGGCTATGTCATCGAGTACCGCGGCTCTGCCATCGAGAAGCTGTCGATGGAATCCCGGATGACCGTCTGCAACATGTCGATCGAGGCGGGCGCGCGGGCCGGCATGATCGCCCCCGACCAGACCACGTTCGACTACCTGCAGGGCCGCGTGCACGCGCCGCAGGGCGAGGACTGGGACGCCGCCGTCGCGTACTGGAAGACGCTGCGCACCGACGACGACGCGGTCTTCGACCACGAGGTGCGGATCGACGCGAACGCGCTCACGCCGTTCGTCACCTGGGGCACCAACCCCGGCCAGGGCGCGCCGCTGAGCGCGTCCGTACCGGACCCGGCGTCGTTCGCCGACCCCAGCGACCGGCTGGCCGCGGAGAAGGCGCTGGAGTACATGGGCCTGGACGCCGGGCAGCCGCTGCGCGAGGTCGCGGTGGACACGGTGTTCGTCGGCTCGTGCACCAACGGCCGGATCGAGGACCTGCGCGCCGCCGCGTCCGTCGTCCAGGGCCGCAAGGTCGCCGACGGTGTCCGCATGCTGGTCGTCCCGGGCTCGGTACGCGTCGCGCTGCAGGCCGTCGAGGAGGGCCTGGACAAGGTGTTCACCGCGGCCGGCGCCGAATGGCGGCACGCGGGTTGCTCGATGTGCCTGGGTATGAACCCCGACCAACTCGCCCCCGGCGAGCGGTCCGCGTCCACCTCGAACCGCAACTTCGAAGGACGCCAGGGCAAGGGCGGCCGCACCCACCTCGTCTCGCCCCAGGTCGCCGCCGCCACCGCGGTGGTGGGCCGGCTGGCCTCGCCCGCCGACCTGTCCGACGTCCCTGCTCCCGCGGAGGTCTGAGCACCATGGAAGCCTTCACCACGCACACCGGCCGGGCCGTGCCGCTGCGCCGCAGCAACGTCGACACCGACCAGATCATCCCCGCGCACTGGCTGAAGAAGGTCACCCGCAACGGGTTCGAGGACGGCCTGTTCGAGGCCTGGCGCAAGGACCCGTCGTTCATCCTCAACGCGCCCGAGCGCAAGGGCGCCACGGTCCTGGTGGCCGGCCCCGACTTCGGCACCGGCTCGTCCCGCGAGCACGCCGTGTGGGCGCTGCAGAACTACGGCTTCAAGACCGTGATCTCGTCCCGGTTCGCCGACATCTTCCGCGGCAACTCGCTGAAGAACGGCCTGCTGACGGTCGTCCTGCCGCAGGAGACCGTCGAGCAGCTGTGGAAGCTCGTCGAGGCCGACCCCACCGCGGAGATCACCGTGGACCTGGTGGCCCGCGAAGTCCGCGCCGAGGGCGTCACCGCGCCCTTCGAACTCGACGACAACGCCCGCTGGCGGCTGCTGGAAGGGCTGGACGACATCAGCCTGACGCTCGCCAACGAGGCGGACATCGCCGCGTTCGAGTCCGGCCGGCCGTCGTTCAAGCCGAGCACCGTCCAGGTGTGACCGCGGGCGCGACCGCGTCCTGACGGCGGTCCGACCGCCGCTGAGTACCGCGGTTTCGTCACTCTCCGAAGCGCCCCTCGCCGTCCCGTGCCCCGTGCACGGGCCCGGCGAGGGGCGCTTCGGGTTTTTCGCCGACCGGCAACCGGAGGAGCAAGGGAGCACCCGGTTGGCCCTGTCGCTCCCGACAACTCGCCGCAGATGGCACAATCGACGCATGGGACGTGACGGCCAACTCGAGCTCTACGGGGTCGTGGCCGCACGTCTGAAGCAGGCGCACACACGTGTGGCGAATCCCGAAGTCCCTGATGGGACCAGGCGGGAGTTGAGTCGGCGGTTGCTCGCGGTGACCGCCGTCGCGAAGCACGATCTCGCCGACGCGGCACGGCGTCTGGACGCGTTGACGGCTGAGTTGGACGACCTCGGAATCCCTGATCGCTGATCGTCGAGAGCCCCGAGTTCGTTGCGGCACAAGGGTGATTCGCCCGTTTCGTATTTGATTTGCGGTATATATCCGCCTAGCGTGCGAAATCAGCCCGCACTCATTCGCCGGGCAAGTTTCCGAAGGGGAAGACGTGAACAAGGCGCAGCTCGTAGAAGCGATTGCCGACAAGGTAGGCGGCCGTCAGGACGCCGCGGACGCGGTTGACGCGGTTCTCGACGCGATCGTCCGCGCGGTGGTCGCCGGAGACCGGGTGTCGGTCACCGGATTCGGTTCGTTCGAGAAGGTCGAGCGTCCCGCCCGTTACGCTCGCAACCCCCAGACCGGGGAGCGGGTCAGGGTCAAGAAGACCTCCGTGCCGCGGTTCCGCGCGGGCCAGGGCTTCAAGGACCTGGTCAGCGGGGCGAAGAAGCTTCCGCGTGGCGGCGAGGTCTCCGTCAAGAAGGCCCCCAAGGGCAGCCTGACCGGCGGTGCCGCCACCACCGCCAGGACCACCACGAAGAAGGCCGCGGCCAAGAAGGCCACCGCGGCGAAGAAGGCCACGGCGAAGAAGGCCACCGCCGCGAAGAAGGCCACGGCGAAGAAGGCCACCTCCGCCAAGAAGACCGCGGCGAAGAAGACCACCGCGAAGAAGGCGACCGCCAAGAAGACCGCGGCCAAGAAGGCCCCGGCCAAGAAGGCGACCGCCAAGAAGGCTCCGGCCAAGCGCGCCACCCGCAAGCGCGCCGCCGCCAGGTGATAGCCGGCTCCCACCGCCGTCACCCGCAGCCGGGCCGGGCCCCACCCGGGGCCCGGCCCGGCTGTTCTTCTGCGCCGCTGCCCGCGCCGGCCTCCGCTTTCGGGCGCCGGCGGGCGAGCGGACGGCAATAATGGGGGCATGCAGGCGACCGCGTACACCTTTGATCCCGTGAGCCGCGGCGGCAGCGTGCTGCTGGACGACGGGACACCGCTGCCGTTCGACGCGGAGGCGTTCGACGCGGGCGGGTTGCTGCTGCTGCGCGTCGGCCAGCGGGTGCGGATCCGCACCGAGGGAGCGGGCGACGAACGGCGGGTCGTCTTCGTGACCCTGCAGACCTACCCGGACCCGGGGGCCTGAACCGCCGCGGAGTGCGCGGCGAAGAGGGCGGCGGTGCGCGGGCCGAGGCCCAGCGCGTGGGCCGCCCGCAGATCGCCGGCGGTGTCCACGTCCTGCCGGACCGACCCGACGTGGGGCAGGGCGATCTCGCGGGCGCCGGACGCGAGATGGCGCGCCCGGGAGGCGCCGCCGAACGCGGGGGCCAGCGCGACGCCGGGCGCCGCGGCCAGCAGCGTCGTCCCGACACCCGCCGCATCGGCCAGGAACGCCCGTTCCGGAGCGCGCGCGGCCTCCTGGAGCACCAGGGACAGCTCGGCCGGCCGCAGCGCCGGGAGATCGCCGTTCAGCGCCGCGACCCCGCCCGCCGCCCCGCGCTCCCGTACCCGCATCGCTCCGTACCGCAGGGCCGCGTTCAGACCGGCCGCCGGGACGTCCGGCACCACGAGCGCCCCGAGCTGCGCCAGCCGCCCGCCCGCCACCGGGTCGTCGGTGACGACGGTGACGTCCGCGACCCGCGGGCAGGCCAGCGCCGCGGCCACCGTGTCCAGCGCGAACGCCAGCGCCAGCGCCGGCCGCACCTCGCCCGCCGCGTCCGCGAGCCGGCTCTTGGCCAGGGCCAGCGGCTTCAACGGGACGACGAGCGACCACCCGCTCCCGGTCTCTTCCACGTGAACCACCTGCCGCACCCGCCGCAACCCCCGCACCGCCGTACTCGCCTATTGTCACCGTCCTGTGCCCGTACGGTGCCAGAGGTGCCCCCCGCCGGGCGGACTCCTGGCGTTAGTCTCTGGTAGCCGCGATGCTGAGCGGCAGGAGGGGTGCTGCAGCACGCAGCGCCTGCGCAACGAAGAGGAGTCCGGGTGTCCCGCCGCAGAATCGGTTTCTGGTACCGCCTGGCGGCTGTGATCGCGAAGCCGCCGCTCATCGTGCTGTTCAAGCGGGACTGGCGGGGAATCGAGAACATTCCGGCCGAGGGCGGATTCCTCACCGCGGTCAACCACAACTCGTACCTCGACCCGCTGGTGTACGCGCATTTCCAGTACAACACCGGCCGCGTCCCGCGCTTCCTGGCCAAGGCGTCGCTGTTCACGCCCTTCTTCATCGGCTCCTTCATGCGCGGCACCGGGCAGATCCCGGTGTTCCGCGCCACCGCGGACGCCGCGGCCGCCTACCGCGCGGCCGTGGAGGCGGTCAACAAGGGCGAGTGCGTGGCGTTCTACCCCGAGGGGACGCTGACCCGCGACCCGGAGCTGTGGCCGATGGTCTCCAAGACCGGTGTCGCGCGCGTCGCCCTGCTCACCAAGGCCCCGGTCATCCCCGTCGCGCAGTGGGGCGCCAACGAACTCCTCCCGCCCTACGCGAAGAAGCTGAACCTGCTGCCGCGCAAGACCCACCGGGTGCTGGCCGGACCGCCGGTCGACCTCAGCGCGTTCTACGGCAAGGAGCCGACCTCCGAGGTGCTGCGCGAGGTCACCGAGGCCATCATGGAAGCGGTCAAGGACCTGCTCGCCGAACTGCGCGGCGAGCCCGCCCCGGCCGGCCTGTACGACCCGCGCACCCGTCGCCGCGTCACCCTCTCCGGTGCGGCGCCCGCCGCGGTCGCGAGCGCCGAGCCCGTCGAACCCGCCGCGCCGGCGGTGCCCGCGCCGCCTGCCGAGCCCGCCGGGCCCGTCTCCGGCGAGGCCGTGTCCGGCGAGGTCGCGGGAGAGACGCGGGAGGGCGCATGACGGCACGCTGCGCGGTCTTCGGCACCGGTTCGTGGGGAACCGCGTTCGCCGCGGTGCTCGCCGACGCCGGATGCGAGGTGTCGCTGTGGGGCCGCCGGCCCGCTCTCGTCGACGCCATCAACGCCAACCGCTCCAACCCCGACTACTTCCCCGACCTCGAACTGCCCTCCGCCGTCACGGCCACCGCCGACCCCGCCGAGGCCGCGGCCGGCGCAGAGTTCGTGATCCTCGCGGTGCCCTCGCAGTCGCTGCGCGCCAACCTCGCCGACTGGGCGCCGCTGATGCGCTCCGACGCAGTGCTGGTGAGCCTGATGAAGGGCGTCGAACTCGGCACCGCGAAGCGGATGAGCGAGGTCATCGAGGACGTCACCAAGGCCGGCCAGGAGCGGATCGCGGTGCTGTCGGGGCCCAACCTCGCACCGGAGATCGCCGCCCGCCAGCCCGCCGCCGCCGTGGTGGCCTGCCGTGACGAGGACGTCGCGAGGCGTTTCCAGACCGCCTGCCACACCGCCTACTTCCGCCCCTACACCAACACCGACGTGGTGGGCGTCGAACTCGGCGGCGCGGTGAAGAACGTCATCGCGCTCGCGGTCGGCATCGCCGGCGGGATGGGGCTCGGCGACAACACCAAGGCGTCGCTCATCACCCGGGGCCTGGCCGAGACCACCCGGCTGGGACTGGCGATGGGCGCCGACGCGCACACCTTCGCGGGCCTGGCCGGCATGGGCGACCTGGTCGCCACCTGCTCCTCGCCGCTGTCCCGCAACAACACCTTCGGGCACAACCTCGGCCGCGGCATGAGCCTGGCCGAGACCATCGCGGTCACCAGCCAGACCGCGGAGGGCGTCAAGTCCTGCGAGTCGGTGGCGGATCTGGCCCGCCGGCACGGCGTCGACATGCCGATCACCGAGACCGTGGTCGACATCGTGCACAACGGGAAGCCGCCCGTCGTGGCCGTCAAGGAGTTGATGTCACGTTCCGCGAAGGCGGAACGGTAAGGTCACCGTGACATGAGCAACCTGCCTTCTCCCCAGAGCCCCCGCAAGCCGCGGGTCGCCGTGGTATTCGGCGGCCGCAGCTCCGAGCACGGCGTGTCCGTGGTGACCGCCGCGAGCGTGCTGCGCGCCATCGACCGCGACAAGTACGACGTGCTGCCGATCGGCATCACCACCGAGGGCCGTTGGGCGCTGACCGCCGACGAACCCGAACGGATGGCCATCGCGGAGCGCCGCATGCCGACCGTCGAGCAGGTCACCGACCACGAGGGCGCGGTCGCCCTGCCGGTGGACCCGGGCAACCGCGAGGTCGTCTACACCGAGGCCGGCGCGGTGCCCAAGGCGCTCGGCGAGGTCGACGTCGTCTTCCCCATGCTGCACGGCCCGTACGGCGAGGACGGCACCCTCCAGGGCCTGCTGGAACTCTCCGGCGTCCCGTACGTCGGCGCGGGCGTGCTCGCCTCCGCCGTCGGCATGGACAAGGAGTACATGAAGCGGATCTTCACCTCGTTCGGGCTGGCCGTCGGCCCGTACGTGGTGGTCCGGCCGCGCGAGTGGGAGCGGGACCCGGCCGCCGCCCGCGACCGCGTGCTCGCGTTCGCCGCCGAGCACGGCTGGCCGCTGTTCGTGAAGCCCGCCCGGGCCGGCTCCTCGTTCGGCATCTCCAAGGTCGACGGCCCCGAGGGCCTCGACGCGGCGATCGACGAGGCGCGGCGGCACGACCCCAAGGTCATCGTCGAGGCGATGCTGCGCGGCCGCGAGATCGAGTGCGGGGTGCTGGAGTTCGAGGACGGCCCGCGCGCCTCGGTGCCCGCCGAGATCCCGCCGACCAGCAGCCACGACTTCTACGACTTCGAGGCGAAGTACATCGACTCCGCCGACGGCGTGGTGCCGGCGCCGCTCACCCCCGAGCAGACCGCGCAGGTGCAGCGGCTCGCGGTGGCCGCGTTCGAGGCCGCGTCCTGCGAGGGCCTGGTGCGCGCGGACTTCTTCCTGCTGGACAACGGCGAGTTCGTGATCAACGAGATCAACACGATGCCGGGCTTCACGCCCATCTCGATGTACCCGCGGATGTGGCAGGAGAGCGGGATCGGCTACCCCGAACTCGTCGACCGGCTCATCCAGGCCGCGCTGCGCCGCTCGACCGGCCTGCGCTGACCGCCCGGTGCACCCTCCCCGCGGGCTCAGACGCCTTCGGGGATGGTGCGCTTGACCGCCGAGGCGAGATCGGTCAGCGGGCCGACATCGCCGGCGTACTTCTTCGGCAGCGTCACCTCGACGTACGCCTTGCGCAGCGTCGTGGTGAGCCGGAACGTCCCGCCGCTCTGCGGCTCGATCAGCCAGCCGACCCCGTCCACCTCGACGGCGTCGGCGCTCGAGTCGTTGTCGGCTGCGGGCCGCGGCACCCCGCAGCGCAGCACGATCGACGGATTCCCCCACCCGGCGGTCAGCTCGGAACGCGGCTTGAGATCATGCCGGGGAAGTCCGCTGACCCGCTGCGGCAGCCGTGCGTGCAGCGCGGCGCAGTAGCGGGCCACCTGGGCGTCAGGAACCGGCACGGCGACGGTCTCGTCCGTATCGGAAGTGGTGGCGTATACCGCCGCCGCTGACAGGCACGCGACGGCGGACACGGCGATCAGCGCAGCCCGGCGACGAATCCTCACCGGGCGAGCATAGTGGGGGGCTAGATATGCACGACCGGGCAGGTCAGGGTTCGGGTGATGCCGTCCACCTGCTGGACCCTGGCCACCACCATGCGGCCGAGTTCGTCGACCGTGTCGGCCTGGGCGCGCACGATCACGTCATAAGGGCCGGTCACGTCCTCGGCCTGGATGACACCGTCGATCTTGGAGATCACCTCCGCTACTGCCGAGGCCTTGCCGACCTCGGTCTGGATCAGGATGTACGCCTGTACCACGGAACCTCCAGGGCGGCTTCGAGGATCATGTGGGAAGGGGGACGCCACGGTATCGCGTTGCCGCGTGCAGCGGGGAGACCCGCGCGGTACCTGCCCCCCTGTATTGACGGGAAACACAGCCGGCGGAAACCGCGCCAGGAAACACCGAAGGGGACGACGCTATGAAGGGGACTGTGGGCGAGCTGGGGGAGTTCGGGCTCATCAGGGAACTGACCTCCCGTCTCACCTCGACCCCCGCCGTGAAGATCGGCCCCGGGGACGACGCGGCCGTGGTCGCCGCGCCGGACCGCCGGGTGGTGGCCACCACCGACGTCCTGCTGGAGAACCGGCACTTCAGGCGCGACTGGTCCACCGCCTACGACGTCGGCCGCAAGGCCGCCGCGCAGAACCTGGCCGACATCGCCGCCATGGGCGCGGTGCCCACCGCGGTGCTGGTCGGGCTGGTGGTGCCCACCGACCTGCCGGCGACCTGGCCGGTCGAGCTGATGGACGGCATCCGCGACGAGTGCCAGGTGGCGGGTGCCGCGGTGGTCGGCGGCGACGTGGTGCGCGGCGATGTGGTCACCGTCGCCGTCACCGCGCTGGGTGACCTGCGCAACCGGGCCGCCGTCACCCGTTCGGGAGCCCGCCCCGGCAACGTGGTCGCCGTCACCGGCTGGCTCGGCTGGTCTGCCGCCGGGTACGCGGTGCTCTCCCGCGGCTTCCGCTCCCCGCGCGCCTTCGTCGAGGCGCACCGCAGGCCGGAGCCGCCCTACCACGCGGGCCCGGCCGCCGCCGAGCTCGGCGCCACCGCGATGACCGACGTCAGCGACGGCCTGGTGGCCGACCTCGGCCACATCGCCGCCGCCAGCGGGGTGGACATCGACCTGCGGTCCGCGGACGTCGACGTACCCGCGCAGATGTCGGACATCGGCCAGGCGGTCGGCGTCGACCCGCTGCACTGGGTGCTCACCGGCGGCGAGGACCACGCGATAGTCGCCGCGTTCCCGCGGGACGTGAAGCTCCCTGCCCGCTGGCGGGTGATCGGCGAGGTCCGCACCCCCGCCGGCCGCACCCCCCAGGTCACCGTGGACGGTTCGCCCTGGGACAAGGCCGGCGGCTGGGACCACTTCGGCGACGAAAAGTGACCCCCGCCCGGGTGCTGACCGTCGCCGGCTCCGACTCCGGGGGCGGCGCCGGCATCCAGGCCGACCTGAAGACGATGCTCGCGCTGGGCGTGCACGGCATGAGCGTGCTCACCGCCGTCACCGCGCAGAACTCCCAGGGCGTGAGCGGCTCGTGGGAACTGCCGGAGGAGGCGGTGCGCGCCCAGTTCCGCGCGGTCGCCGACGACATCGGGGTGCAGGCGGTCAAGACCGGCATGCTCTCCTCGGCGCGGCTGGCCGCGGTGGTCGCCGAGCTGCTCACCGGCGTCGACGTCCCTGTCGTCGTCGACCCGGTCGGCATCTCCAAGCACGGCGACGCGCTGCTCGCCGCGGAGGCCGTCGCCGTGGTCCGCGACCGGCTGCTGCCCGCCGCGACCGTGGCGACGCCCAACCTCGACGAGGTCGCACTGCTCACCGGGGTCGCCGTCGCGGGGGAGGAGGGCATGCGGGCCGCCGCGGATGCGGTGCTGGCGCACGGGCCGCGCTGGGCGCTGATCAAGGGCGGGCACCTGGGCGCCGGATCCGACGCGGTCGACCTGCTGACCGACGGGACGCGGGAGCACTGGTACCGGGCGCCGCGGCACTCCAACCGGCACACCCACGGCACCGGCTGCACCCTGGCCAGCGCGGTGGCCTCCTATCTGGCGCTCGGCCACGACGTGCCGGACGCGGTGGGCCGCGCCAAGCAGTACGTCACCGGCGCGATCGCCGCCGGCTTCCCGCTGGGTTCGGGCATCGGCCCGGTCGACCACGGCTGGCTCCAACGGGCCTGACCGCCCTGGCCGTCCGGCCGCAGGCATGCTGAAAAGCCGGCCCACCGCGAGGTGGACCGGCTTTCGGTAGCCGCAAAGGCTGCGCTGCTACGACGTACGCGTGCGTACGCGCTCGAACTAGCGCGAGACCTTGCCGGCCTTGATGCACGAGGTGCAGACATTGAGGCGCTTCGGCGTCTTCCCGACGACCGCACGCACGCGCTGGATGTTGGGGTTCCAACGACGCGGGGTACGGCGGTGCGAGTGGGAGATGCTGTTGCCGAAGCCCGGCCCCTTGCCGCAGACGTCGCAGTTGGCAGCCACGGGTCACTCCAAAGACTTCAGATGCATTTACGATGAAATGCCCGAGAGAGCCCCGGGCAACCGGAGCAGCATACAACCTCTGCTCCCGTACAACGAAACTACCATGGTCCGGGAGCCGCTCCGACCCGCCCGCCCTGCGCGCGTGACCGGACTCACGGCTACCCTCGCGGGCAGCCGCCCCGTTCACCGTGTCCCAGGAGGACCTGTTGCCGCCCTCGCTCGACGCTTCCGCGGTGCGCGCCTGGTGCCGGCTCTCGCTGCGGGCGCTGGGCCGGGCCCGCGAGGAGATCGACGCGATCAACGTCTACCCGGTGGCCGACGGCGACACCGGCACCAACCTCTACCTGACCGTGGAGTCCGCGGCCCAGTCGGTCGACGCGGCCTTCGACGGCCACGCGGCCACCGGTGACGCCGACGGCAGCCGCCCCACCCTCGCCGAGGCGTTCCAGGCCATGTCCCACGGCGCCCTCATCGGCGCCCGCGGCAACTCCGGCACGATCCTGGCCCAACTGCTGCGCGGCATGAACGCCTCGCTCTCCGCGCCGCCCGCCCCCCACGACGTCCCGGACGCTCCCGGCGGGCCCGCCGCGCGTGACGAGGACCACACGGCGGCCGCCGCGGTCCGCCGGGCGCTGCGGGCGGCCGCCGACTCCGGATACACCGCGGTCTCCCGGCCGGTCGAGGGCACCATGCTGACCGTCGCCAACGGCGCGGCCGACGCGGCCCGCGACGCCGAGGGCGGCCTCGCCGAGGTGGTCCGCGCCGCCCACACCGGCGCGCTGGCCGCGCTCGCCGGCACCCCGGGCCAACTCGGCGTGCTGCAGCGGGCGGGCGTGGTCGACGCCGGCGGGCTCGGCCTGGCCACCGTCCTCGGCGCGCTGTGCGAGGCGGTGACCGGCGAGGCGCCGCCGCTCGCGCCCGCCGGGACCGCGGCCGGCACCGGCACCTCCTTCCGCCACACCCACCCCGGCGCCGAGGACGGCTCCGGGGTGCCTCAGGACGCCGCCGCCGGGGAGTCCTGCGCGCAGGACGGGCACGCCGAGGAGGGCGGGCCGGCGTTCGAGGTGATCTTCCTGCTGGAGGCGGCCGGGGACGCGCCGGTGGCCCGGCTGCGGTCCCGCCTGGACGCGCTCGGCGACTCGCTGGTGGTCGTCGGCGGCGACGGCCTGTGGCACGTCCACGTGCACGTCGACGACGTCGGCGCCGCCATCGAGGCCGGGATCGAGGCCGGCCGCCCCTACCGGATCCGGGTGACCCACTTCGGCGGCCCGCAGCGCGAGGCGGGCCGCGAGCGGGCCCGCAGGGCCGTCGTCGCGGTCGTCCAGGGCGAGGGGCTGGCCGGTCTGTACGCCGAGGCCGGGGCCACCGTCGTCGCGGTGCGCCCGGGGGAGCCGACCGCCAGCGGCGAGATCGCGGCGGCCGTACGGCGCGCGCACGCCCGCGAGGTGGTGGTGCTGCCCAACGACGCCGACCTGCGCGACGCCGCGGGCGCCGCCGCCGAGCAGGCCAGGACCGACGGGGTCCGGGTGGCGCTGATCCCCACCCGGTCCGCCGTCCAGGGCCTGGCCGCGCTCGCCGTCCACGAGCCGTCCCGCCGCTTCGACGAGGACGTGGTCGCCATGACGGCGGCGGCCGGCGCCACCCGCTACGCGGAACTGGCCGTCGCCGAGCACCGGTCGTGGACCATGGCCGGCGTCTGCCAGGCCGGCGACGTGCTCGGCCTGATCGACGGGGACGTCGCCGTGATCGGCGCCGACCTGGCGGAGACCGCCGAGGTCGTGCTGGACCGGATGCTCGCCGCCGGCGGCGAACTCGTCACGCTGGTGCTCGGCGCCACCGCGCCGCCCGGCCTCGGCGACCGGATCGAGGCCCGCGTGCGCGAGGGCCACCTCGCGGTGGACACCGTCACCTACGACGGCGGCCAGAGCGCCGCCCCGCTGATCATCGGCGTCGAATAGCCCGCCGGCCTGCGCCGAACCGCCCGTCCCGTCCCCCTCGTCCGGGGCCGCGGGCCCCGGCGGACGGGACGCGACGGGCCGCATGGCCCCGAATGTCGGTGGGGTGCGCGAAGATGGCAGGGATGACCGCGAACCCCCTCGACGACCGGCTCCGCGATCTCGTCGGCGACCGCACGGCCAAGGTGCTCGGCGAGCATCTCGACCTGCACACCACCGGCGACCTGCTGCACCACTATCCGCGGCGGTACGCCGAGCGCGGCGAGCTGACCAGACTCGCCGACCTGCCCGTCGACGAGTACGTCACCGTCGTCGCCCAGATCGCCAAGGCCGACAAGCGCACCTACGGCGGCGGCAAGGGCGTCCGGCTGGAGGTCGTGGTGACCGACGGCAGCGGCTCGCTCACCCTGGTCTTCTTCAGCAAGGCCGCGCACGCCCACGCCCACCGGCTCATCCCCGGCCGCCGCGGGATGTTCTCCGGCAAGGTGTCCGTCTTCAACCGGGTGCGCCAACTCGCCCACCCCGACTACCAGTTGCTGGACGCCGAGGACGGCACCGAGGCCCGCGAGGCGGTCGACGCCTTCGCCAACCGGCTGATCCCGCTCTACCCGGCCTGCAAGCAGATCACCTCCTGGCGCATCGCCCAGGCCGTCGACACCGCGCTCAACTCGCTGGCCGCCACCGGCTGGGCGGGCGTCGGCGAGCCGCTGCCGGACCAGTTGCGCTCCCACCGCGGCCTCGCGCCGCTGCCCGAGGCCCTGGAGAAGATCCACCGGCCGCGCTCCAAGCAGGACATCGCACAGGCGCGCCACCGGCTCAAGTGGGACGAGGCGTTCGTGCTGCAGGTCGCGCTGGCCCGCCGCAGGGCCGCCGACTCCGCGCTGCCCGCGGTGCCGCGCCGGCCCGCCGCCGACGGCCTGCTCACCGCCTTCGACGCCAAGCTGCCGTTCACCCTCACCGAGGGCCAGCAGGCCGTCTCCGCCGAGATCTTCGCCGACCTGGCCGCCGAACACCCCATGCACCGGCTGCTGCAGGGCGAGGTCGGCTCCGGAAAGACGATGGTGGCGCTGCGGGCGATGCTCGGCGTGGTGGACGCCGGCGGCCAGGCCGCGCTGCTCGCGCCCACCGAGGTGCTCGCCCAGCAGCACCACCGCTCGGTCACCGAGATGATGGGCGACCTCGCCGAGGCCGGCATGCTCGGCGGCTCCGACACCGGCACCAAGGTGGTGCTGCTCACCGGCTCGATGGGCACCGCGGCCCGCCGTGCCGCGCTGCTCGACCTGGTGACCGGCGAGGCCGGCATCGTGATCGGCACCCACGCCCTCATCGAGGACAAGGTGCAGTTCCACGACCTGGGCCTGGTCGTGGTGGACGAGCAGCACCGCTTCGGCGTCGAGCAGCGCGACGCGCTGCGCGGCAAGGGCAAGCAGCCGCCGCACCTGCTGGTGATGACCGCGACGCCGATCCCGCGCACCGTGGCCATGACCGTTTTCGGCGACCTCGACACCTCCGTGCTCGACCAGCTGCCCGCCGGGCGCTCCCCGATCGCCAGCCATGTCGTACCGGCCGCGGAGAAGCCGCACTTCCTGGCCCGCGCCTGGGAGCGGGTGCGCGAGGAGGTCGGCAACGGGCACCAGGCGTACGTGGTGTGCCCCCGGATCGGCGACGCCGAGGACCCGGCGGAGACCGCGGGCGGCGGGCGTGCGGGCGCGGGGAAGAAGGGCGGCAAGGCCGCCGAGCAGCCCGACGACGAGGAGCGCCGGCCGCCGCTCGCGGTGACCGACGTCGCCGACCAGCTGGCCTCCGGGCCGCTGAGCGGCCTGCGGGTCCAGGTGCTGCACGGCAGGATGGCGCCCGACGCCAAGGACGAGGTGATGCGCGGCTTCGCGGCCGGCGAGGTGGACGTGCTGGTGGCCACCACCGTCATCGAGGTCGGCGTCAACGTGCCCAACGCCACCGCGATGGTGATCATGGACGCCGACCGGTTCGGCGTCTCCCAGCTGCACCAGCTGCGCGGCCGGGTCGGCCGCGGCTCCGCCCCCGGGCTGTGCCTGCTGGTCTCCGAGGCGCCCGAGGCGAGCCCGGCCCGCGCCCGGCTGGACGCCGTCGCCGGCACCCTCGACGGCTTCGCGCTCTCCGAGATCGACCTCCAGCAGCGCCGCGAGGGCGACGTGCTCGGCCAGGCCCAGTCCGGCGCCCGCTCCTCGCTGCGCGTGCTGGCGGTGATGGACGACCGGGACGTCATCGAGGCGGCCCGCGAGGAGGCCACCGCGCTGGTCGACGCCGACCCCGAACTGACCGGCCACCCGGACCTGCGCAGCGCCCTGCAGAGCCTGCTCGACGCCGACCGCGAGGAGTTCCTCGACAAGGGGTGACCGGTGCGGCCGGGCGGCAGGCGGTAGTGTCGGCTGCGTGAGCAGTTCATGACCCGCGTGATCGCCGGTGCCGCCGGAGGGCGGCGCCTCGCCGTGCCCCCGGGCACCGGGACCCGGCCCACCTCGGACCGGGCCAGGGAAGGGCTGTTCTCCACCTGGCAGTCGCTGCGCGGCACCCTGGAGGGCGCGCGGGTGGCCGACCTGTACGCCGGCTCCGGCGCGGTCGGGCTGGAGGCGCTGTCCCGTGGCGCCGCCCACGTGCTGCTGGTCGAGGCCGACGCCCGCGCCGCACGGACCGTCCGGGAGAACGCCGCCGCGATCGGCCTGCCCGGCGCCGAGGTCCGGCCCGGCCGGGCCGAGAAGACCGCCGAAGGACCCGCGCCCGCACAGCCCTACGACGTCCTGTTCCTGGACCCGCCGTACGACGTCCCCGACGCCGAACTGCGGGAGATCCTGCTCACACTCGTGGCCAACCACTGGCTCACCGGGGATGCGCTGGTCACCGTGGAGCGCAGGACCCGGGGCGGTGAGTTCGGCTGGCCGCAGGGGTTCGAGGGCCTGCGTGCCCGCCGGTACGGGGAAGCGACTCTTTGGTACGGTCGCGCCGCCCAAGTTACCGCGGGGTCATGAGCCCGCCGAACGACGTGAGCCCGCCATGACCCGCCATGCCCGTACGCAGAGCGAGGAGACAGTCTTGCGCCGCGCAGTCTGTCCGGGGTCCTTCGACCCCATCACCAACGGACACCTGGACATCATCGCCCGTGCCGCCCGGCTGTACGACACGGTGCACGTCGCCGTGATGATCAACCAGTCCAAGAAGGGCCTGTTCCCGGTCGAGGAGCGCATCGCGCTGATCGAGGAGGTCACCGCCGACCTCGGCAACGTCGAGGTGGAGGCCTTCCACGGCCTGCTCGTCGACTTCTGCAAGCAGCGCGACATCCCCGCCATCGTCAAGGGCCTGCGCGCCGTCAGCGACTTCGACTACGAGCTGCAGATGGCCCAGATGAACATCGGCCTGTCCGGCGTGGAGACCCTCTTCGTCCCCACCAACCCCGCGTACAGCTTCCTGTCCTCCAGCCTCGTCAAGGAAGTGGCCCAATGGGGCGGGGACATCTCGCACTTGGTGCCCGGGCCGGTCCTGGAGGCGCTCAACGCAAAGCTGAAGCAGCGCTAGGCTCTTCGTCGTGGACGTCCAGAAGAAGCTCGATGAGATCGTGGCGACCGTGGCCAATGCCCGGTCCATGCCGATGTCGGCCTCCTGCGTGGTGAACCGGGCCGACCTGCTGGCCATGCTCGAAGAGGTGTCCGCCGCGCTGCCCTCCTCGCTGGCCCAGGCCGAGGAACTGCTCGGCGACCGCGAGCAGATGGTGCACGAGGCCCACGCCGAGGCGCAGCGGATCATCGAGTCCGCGCACGCCGAGCGCGGCTCGCTGGTCTCCGACACCCAGATCGCCCGGCAGTCGCAGGACGAGGCCGACCGGATCCTCGCCGAGGCCCGCCGCGAGGCCGAGGAGATCCGGGCCGAGGCCGACGACTACGTGGACAGCAAGCTGGCCAACTTCGAGGTCGTGCTGACCAAGACCATCGGCGCCGTCGACCGCGGCCGCGAGAAGCTGCTCGGCCGCGGCGCGTACGACCCGGACGGCTACGGCGGCGACGTCGAGGACGACCCGGACGCGCCCGAGCGCAGCAGCGACCCGGAGACCCTGCGGCAGCTCGCCGACGCCTACGTGGACACCAAGCTCGGCGCCTTCGAGGCGGTGCTCAGCAAGACCCTGGAGGCGGTCGGCCGCGGCCGGCTCAAGCTCACCGGGCACAACCCGATCGACGACCTCGCCGCGCACATGGCCGCCGCGGACGCGGTCGACGGCTCCGAGGTCCACCGGCAGTCCGACGCGGAGTACCTGGCCGGGCTCGCCGCCCCCGCGGCCCCCGAGCAGGCCGACCTGTCCCGGTACGGCTACGACCCGCAGGGCCAGCCGGCCGCCGCGCAGCAGGGCGACCCGGAGTACGGCTACCAGCAGCAGGGCTACGAGTACCAGCAGCAGGAGTACGCCCAGCAGGCCGCCGCCTACACCGACCCCTACGGCCAGCAGCAGTACCCGCAGGACCCGGGCTACGACTACGGGCAGCAGGGCTACGAGCAGCAGCAGTACCCGCAGCAGATCCCGTACCAGCAGCAGGGGCAGCAGCAGGGTCGGCAGGACGCCGGCCAGAACCAGCAGCAGGCTTACGGGCAGCAGCCCGCGGCGCTGGACGAGACCAGCTTCTTCGACACCGGGATGATCGACTTGAACCGGCTCAGGGAGCTGGAACAGGGCAGGTGAAAAGGCCGCGTTTGGGCCGGGGGCGGCAGTCCAGTATCCTGTCGTTTCCAGCCGTGTGAACCACCGGCGATTCGGCCTGCCCGCTCGCAAGCGGTGCGGGAAGGCCGCGTACCGCGCTCGACCGCACTGAGCGCCCGTTCGAAAGAGGAAGCCCTGAACACCCGCCTCGACCACCGCAACCCCCTCGTGTTCGACACGCACGAGCTGGGTCGGCGTCCTGGTGCGCTGAAGAAGGTCTCCCGGACGGTGTCGGCGCCCGTCGACCTCGGACTCGACGGAGTCATCGGGGTGCCCGAGGGCGCGGACGTGGAGCTGGACCTCCGCCTGGAGTCGGTCATGGAGGGTGTGCTGGTCACCGGCACCGCCCATGCACCGGTCACGGGGGAGTGCGTAAGGTGTCTGGAGCCGGTCGAGCGCGAGCTCGACGCGGACTTCCAGGAGATGTTCTCCTACCCCGACGCCGACACCCGGACCGCCCGCAAGGACGAAGCCGGTGACGACGCCGAGGACGAGGACGTGCTTCAGCTCGAGGACGACATGTTCGACCTCGAGCCCGTGCTGCGCGACGCGGTGGTGCTCGCACTGCCGATGCAGCCGGTGTGCCGGGACGACTGCCCGGGCCTGTGCTCCGAATGCGGAGCCCGGCTCGCGGACGACCCGGACCACCACCACGAGGTCACCGACATCCGTTGGGCGGCCCTGCAGGAATTCCAGCAGAACGGCGCCGGGAACGGCGCCGACGAGAACCAGGAGAAGTAGCCGTGGCTGTTCCCAAGCGGAAGATGTCGCGCAGCAACACGCGCCACCGCCGTTCGCAGTGGAAGGCTGCGCCCGTGACCCTGGTGGCGTGCGAGCGCTGCCACGAGCCGAAGCTCCAGCACATCGCGTGCCCGAGCTGCGGCACCTACAACCGTCGTCAGGTCCTCGAGGTCTGATCGGCAGGTGACAGGCTTCATGTCCTCCACGTCATCGCAGCGCGATGCCTCGGCATCGCAGAAGACCGCGACGGACAAGGCCTCGTCCCACACGCTCCTGGAAGGGCGGCTCGGGTACAGCCTCGAGCCCGCCCTTCTGGTGCGTGCGCTCACCCACCGCTCGTACGCGTACGAGAACGGCGGGCTGCCCACCAACGAACGGCTGGAGTTCCTCGGGGACTCCGTGCTGGGCCTGGTGGTCACCGACACCCTCTACCGCACCCATCCCGACCTGCCCGAAGGCCAACTGGCCAAGTTGCGGGCCGCGGTGGTCAACTCGCGGGCCCTTGCAGGGGTCAGCCGCGGGCTGGATCTGGGTGCGTTCATCCGGCTGGGCCGTGGTGAAGAGGGGACCGGCGGCAGGGACAAGGCATCGATCCTCGCGGACACCCTCGAGGCGGTGATCGGGGCGGTCTACCTGGACCAGGGCCTCGACGCAGCCTCCGAACTCGTCCACCGGCTCTTCGACCCGCTGATCGAGGAGTCGTCCAATCTCGGTGCGGGACTGGACTGGAAGACCTCCCTCCAGGAGCTCACCGCCACGGAAGGACTCGGCGTGCCCGAGTACGCCGTGACGGAATCCGGCCCGGACCATGAGAAGACCTTCACGGCTGCCGCCCGCGTCGGTGGTGTCGAGTACGGCACCGGCACCGGCCGCAGCAAGAAGGAGGCGGAGCAGCAGGCGGCGGAAGCCGCGTGGCGCTCCATCCGCAAGTCCTCCGCCTCGACCTGAGGTTCGGCCCGGCGCGGGTCCCGCCAAGGGGCCGGTGCCACGGGCCCGAGGATTCGGTGCGCGGGGTCCCCCGGGTTCGCCCGGGGGACCCCGCGCTCGTCAGCAGCCCGCCGCGCCCGAGGGCGCGCCGGTGCCGAGAGGGAGAACGCCGTGCCGGAGTTGCCCGAGGTCGAGGTGGTCAGGCGCGGCCTGGCCCGCTGGGTCGCCGGGCGGACCGTCGCCGAGGCGACGGTGCTCCACCCGCGCGCGGTGCGCCGCCACCCCGCCGGCCCCGAGGACTTCACCGCCCGCCTGAAGAACGCCGCACTCGGCGAGGCCCACCGCAGGGGCAAGTACCTGTGGATCCCGCTGGAGGAGGGCACCGCCCTCGTCGCCCACCTCGGCATGAGCGGCCAGTTCCTGGTCCGCCCGCAGGGCGAGTCCTACGAGACGCACCTGCGGGTCCGCCTCACCTTCGACGACGACCAGGGCACCGACCTGCGCTTCGTCGACCAGCGCACGTTCGGCGGGCTGTCGCTGCACGAGACCGTGCCCGGCGATCCGGACGGACTGCCCGCGCCGCTGGCGCACATCGCCCGCGACCCGATCGACCCGGCCTTCGACGACACCGCCTTCCACGCGGCCCTGCGCCGCAAGCGCACCACCATCAAGCGCGCGCTGCTCGACCAGTCGCTGATCAGCGGCGTCGGCAACATCTACGCAGACGAGGCGCTGTGGCGCTCCAAGCTGCACTACGAGCGCCCGACGGCGACCATGACGCGCCCGCGCACGGCCGAACTGCTCGCCCACGTCCGCGAGGTGATGGGCGACGCGCTCGCCGCCGGCGGCACCAGCTTCGACAGCCTCTACGTCAACGTCAACGGCGAGTCCGGCTACTTCGACCGCTCCCTGGACGCCTACGGCCGCGAGGACCAGCCCTGCCGCCGCTGCGGCACCCCCATCCGCCGCCGCCCCTGGATGAACCGCTCCAGCTACTTCTGCCCCCGCTGCCAGCCCACCCCCCGCACTCCGGCGTAGCCACGCCCGCCTGCCCGCCGCTCGGGCGGGAGTGGCTCAGAAGCCGAAGTCCTGGGTCCACCAGGGGCCGCCGGGGCCGAAGTGGATGCCTACGCCGAGGGTGGTGTAGTCGCAGTTGAGGATGTTCGCGCGGTGGCCGGGGCTGTTCATCCAGGCGGTCATCACGGCCTGGGCGTCGGCCTGGCCGCGGGCGATGTTCTCGCCGCCGAGGTTGGTGACGCCGAGGGCCTTGGCGCGGTCCCAGGGGGTGTGGCCGTCGGGGTCGGTGTGGTCGAAGAAGCCGCGGGCGGCCATGTCGTCGCTGAAGTTCTGGGCCAGCTTGTCGAGCGAGGAGCTGGCGGTCAGCGGGTGGCAGCCGGCGTCGGCGCGCTGCTTGTTCACCAGGGTGAGGATCTGGGCGCGGGTCGCGGCCACCGTGTCGAGCGTCGCGGGGGTGGTCGGCGGCGGCGTGGTGCGCACCGGCGTCGTGGTCTTCACCGGGTGGGTGGGCGCGGCCGTGGTCCGCGTCGGGGAGGGCGCGGCCGGACCGGTCGCGGCGCGGGTCGGGCGCGCGGACGGGGCGGCGGTCGTGGTGCGGGCCGCGCTCGCCGAGGGCGAGCCGGCCGGCGTGGTGGTCCGGCCGGTCGTCGGCGTGTCGCCGCTGCCCAGCGGCGAGGGGACGTCACTGCCCGACTGCTGGGGCGCGGGGCCGTCGGCCTGGGTGCCGGTGGGACCGCCGTCGACCTGGGAGAGCCCGTGGGTCACCCCGGACAGCAGGCCCGAGGAGACGGCGACCGCGCCGGCCGCCATGGCCGCGGAGGAGGCCAGCAGCCCGGTGCGGACCGGGTGGTGCTTGCGGCGGCCGCGGTGGCCGCGCGGGCCCGGCTGCGGTGCCGCCGGCTGGGCATGACGGCTGTGACGCCCCATCTGCCGCGCTCCTCACTGGCTGCGTTCGCCAAAGGCTGCACTGACCGCAGGCACTGGCTGCCTGCACGGCACCCACCCGATTCGTTCACCCGAACGAGTGAAGTACCGCTGGGGGGCGACTGTAGCGAATGCCGCCGGAGTGCGCGTCCGTGCGCCCGGAACCGGAGGGATAGCGTGCGTACATGAACGAAGATGTCCGACTCACCGCGTGGGTCCGCGGCCGCGTGCAGGGCGTGGGCTTCCGCTGGTGGACCAGGGCCGCCGCGCTGGAGACCGGCGGCATGACCGGGTACGTCAGCAACCTCGCCGACGGGCGGGTGCAGGTGGTGGCCGAGGGCGACCGCGCAAGCTGCGAACGGCTGCTCGACTGGCTGCGGCGCGGCGACACGCCCGGGCGGGTCGACGGGGTGACCGACATATGGGGCGACCCGCGCGGCGGCTACGAAGGCTTCCAGATTCGCTGAGCACAGACTGTTGCCATATGGCGGATGCCGTGTCAGGCTGCCCCCACGAGGATGATCTCGTAGCCGGAACGGGCAGCCCACGGAGCCGTCAGCACCGTGTTTTCTGAGGCGGACCCGACGGCTGAGCTGTGATCGTGTTGACCGTCCCCTTATTTGGTGAGACGCTGGAAGCCCCGCGCATCGTGGCTCCACAGATGCTATGTAGCGGTCACGGTACACACACCGTGCGCGGGAGCGTATACCCCTCACCCACGACCCATACCGCTCTCGGTCGGTCACTCAGCGTGGAGGACCATCCATCATGGCAAAGGCGCTTCTCGGTTACGTCGGCGGCCCCGACCCGCGACTCCTCGCCGAGATGCGAAGGCTGCAGCAGCGCGTTCAGGACCTGGAATCGGAGCTTCTCCGGATGCAGGCCGAGAATGACGCGCTGACTGTCGCGTCGCGCGAAGAGTCGCTGCTCAGCAGCATCGACGTAACTCACGCGGAGCCCGTGCTGGCCTGATCCGACGCGATCCGCCGGACAGGAATCCCACACCGCCGTGTGAGAACTGCAGCAGCTTATGCATGTGCAGTTCCCTCTGCAGTACAGGCATGCAAGGGACGCTTCGGCGTCCCTTCGTCATTGCGCGGCTCCCCCGTCGGCTGCCTCCCCTTGACGTGTTCTGCACGTGTTCTGCCTCACACCCAGCCCGCTCTTAACGTCTGATGTGCCCTGCACATTCATGGGTGAAACCGCGGGCGGCGAGTAGAGTCGCACGGTGCATCTCAAAAGCCTCACGCTGCGCGGCTTCAAGTCGTTCGCCTCGGCGACGACGCTGCGCTTCGAACCGGGAATCACGTGCGTCGTCGGGCCGAACGGGTCCGGCAAGTCCAATGTGGTGGACGCGCTTTCCTGGGTCATGGGTGAGCAGGGTGCCAAGTCGCTGCGCGGCGGAAAGATGGAGGACGTCATCTTCGCCGGCACCACCGGCCGCCCCCCGCTGGGCCGCGCCGAGGTGTCGCTGACCATCGACAACACCGACGGCGTCCTGCCGATCGAGTACGCCGAGGTCACCATCACGCGGATCATGTTCCGCAACGGCGGCAGCGAGTACCAGATCAACGGCGACACCTGCCGCCTGCTGGACATCCAGGAGTTGCTCTCCGACTCCGGCATCGGCCGCGAGATGCACGTCATCGTCGGCCAGGGCCAGCTGGACTCGGTGCTGCACGCCGACCCGATGGGCCGCCGCGCCTTCATCGAGGAGGCGGCCGGCGTCCTGAAGCACCGCAAGCGCAAGGAGAAGGCGCTGCGGAAGCTGGACGCGATGCAGGCCAACCTCGCCCGCGTCACCGACCTCACCGGCGAACTGCGCCGCCAGCTCAAACCGCTCGGTCGCCAGGCCCAGGTCGCCCGGCGCGCCGCCGTCATCCAGGCCGACCTGCGCGACGCCCGGCTGCGGCTGCTCGCCGACGACCTGGTGGCGCTGCGCGAGGCGCTGCGCGCCGAGGTCGCCGACGAGGCCGCGCTCAAGGAGCGCAGGGACGCGGTGGAGGCCGAGCTGGCCGAGGCCGTGCAGGGCGAGGCCCGGCTGGAGGAGCAGGTGCGGGCGCTGACCCCGCGGCTGAACCAGGCGCAGTCCACCTGGTACGAACTCTCCCAGCTCGCCGAGCGGGTGCGCGGCACCATCGGCCTGGCCGAGCAGCGCCACCGGCACGTGACCGGCCAGCCCGCCGAGGAGCGGCGCGGCCGCGACCCGGAGGACATGGAACGCGAGGCCGCCCGCATCCGCGAGCAGGAGGCCGAGCTGAGCGAGGCGCTCGACGCGGCGCAGCGCGCCCTCGACGACACCATCGGCCACCGCGCGGAGCTGGAGCGCCGGCTGGCCGAGGAGGAGAACCGGCTGCGGGCCGCGGCCCGTGCCATCGCCGACCGCCGCGAGGGCCTGGCCCGGCTCAACGGGCAGGTCAACGCCGCACGTTCCAAGGCCGCCGCGGCCGAGGCCGAGATCGGCCGACTGGCCGCCGCCCGCGACGAGGCCCGCGACCGCGCCGAGTCCGCGCAGGCCGAGCACGAGGAACTGCAGGCGCAGGTCGAGGGCCTGGACGCCGACGACTCGGAGCTGGAGGCGCACTTCGACGCCGCCCGCGCCGAACAGGCCGCCGCCGAGGACGAGTTCACCGCCGCACGGGACGCGGCCACCGCGGCGGAGCGGCGGCGCGCCGCGGTCGCCGCCCGCCGCGACGCCCTGGCACCGGCACTGCGCCGCAAGGATGGCAGCGGCGCCCTGCTCGGCGGCGAGGGCGAGGCCAGGATCGCCGGGGTCCTCGGCTCGGCCGCCACCATGCTGCGCGTCACCGCCGGGTACGAGATCCCGATAGCGGCCGCCCTGGGCGGGGCCGCCGACGCCGTCGCGGTCAGCGGGCCCGCGGCCGCGGCCGAGGCCCTGCGGCTGCTGCGCAAGGAGGACGCCGGCCGGGCCGCCCTGCTGCTGGCCAACGCCCCCGAATCCGAAGGCCGTTCAGGTCATCCGGCCGGAGCGCCCGCCGACGGCCCGCACGGGGCGCCTGCCCACCCGGCAGGACACGGCGGCATCCCCGCCCCCGGCGGCCCGGACGCCGCGGCACGCCACACCGGCCCGCACACCGCCGGCGTCGCGGTCGGCCACGGCCAGGAGGTTCACGGCGGCACCCCGCAGGGGAGCGCCGTCCCCGCCCCGCGGCCGGAGCCGGCCGCCACGGCGCTGCCGCACGGCGCGCGCTGGGCCGCCGAACTCGTCGCCGCGGACGGCGACCTGCAGCCCGCGGTGCGCCGCCTGCTGCGCGACGTGGTCGTCGTCGGGGCGCTGGAGGAGGCCGAGGCGCTGGTCACCGCGCACCCGGAACTGACCGCCGTCACCGCGGACGGCGACCTGCTCGCCGCGCACACCGCGCAGGGCGGGTCCGCCAAGGCGCCCAGCCTGCTGGAGGTCCAGGCGCAGGTCGACGAGGCCGAGGCGGAGCTGCAGCAGTTGGAGGAGCAGTGCGCCGACCTGGCCGACCGGCAGCAGGAGGCCAAGGACCGCAGGTCCGCCGCCGCTCGCACGGTCGACGAGCTGGGCCAGCGGCGGCGCGCGGCGGAGAAGGAGAAGTCCTCCGTCGCGCAGCAGCTCGGCCGGTACGCGGGCCAGGCCCGGGCGGCCGTGGGCGAGGCGGAGCGGGCGGCGGCCGCGGTGGTGCGGGCGCAGGAGACGCTGGCGGCCGCCCGCGAGGAGCTGGAGGAGCTGTCGTACCGGCTGAGTGAGGCGCAGGAGGAGCCGGGCGAGGAGGAGCCCGACACCTTCGCACGCGACCGCCTCGCCGCCGACGGTGCCAACGCCCGGCAGACCGAGATGGAGGCCCGGCTGCAGGTCCGCACCCACGAGGAGCGGGTCAAGGGCCTGGCCGGACGGGCCGACGGGCTCGACCGGGCGGCCCGGGCGGAACGCGAGACGCGCGCCAGGGCCGAGCGCCGCAGGGCCCGTCTGCAGTACGAGGCGTCGGTGGCCGCCGCGGTGCTGGCCGGCGCCCGCGGGCTGCTGGAGTCCGTGCAGGTCTCGGTGTCCCGTGCGGAGGCCGAGCGCGCCGAGGCGGAGGCGGCGCGGGCCGAACGCGAGGGGGAGCTGGGCGTCGAGCGGCGGCGCGGCCGCGAGCTGAAGTCCGAGCTGGACAAGCTGACCGGCGACGTCCACAAGGGCGAGGTGCTGGGTGCCGAGAAGCGGCTGCGGATCGAGCAGTTGGAGGCCAAGGCGCTGGAGGAGCACGGCATGGAGCCGGCCGGGCTGGTCGCCGAGTACGGCCCCGACCAGCCCGTCCCGCCCTCGCCGCCGGCCGAGGGGGAGGTGCTGCCGGAGGACCCGGAGCACCCGCGCAACCTGCCGCGCCCGTTCGTCCGCGCCGAGCAGGAGAAGCGGCTGAAGGCGGCGGAGAAGGCGTACGCGCAGCTCGGCAAGGTGAACCCGCTGGCGCTTGAGGAGTTCGCGGCGCTGGAGGAGCGGCACAAGTTCCTCACCGAGCAGCTGGAGGACCTGCGCAAGACCCGCGCCGACCTGCTGCAGGTCGTCAAGGACGTCGACGAGCGGGTGGAGCAGGTGTTCACCGCCGCCTTCCACGACACGGCGCGGGAGTTCGAGGGCGTCTTCTCCCGGCTGTTCCCCGGCGGCGAGGGGCGGTTGCTGCTCACCGACCCCGGCAACATGCTCACCACGGGCGTGGAGGTTGAGGCCCGCCCGCCCGGGAAGAAGGTCAAGCGGCTGTCGCTGCTGTCGGGTGGCGAGCGTTCGCTGACCGCGGTGGCGATGCTGGTGTCGATCTTCAAGGCCCGGCCCAGCCCGTTCTACGTGATGGACGAGGTCGAGGCGGCCCTGGACGACACCAACCTGCAGCGACTCATCCGGATCATGGAGGAACTCCAGGAGAGTTCACAGCTGATCGTCATCACGCACCAGAAGCGCACGATGGAGGTCGCCGATGCCCTGTACGGCGTGTCCATGCAGGGCGACGGCGTGTCCAAGGTGATCAGCCAGCGGTTGCGGAACGGCAAGCAGCAGAGCGCCTGACGCCTGCTCCTCCCCGCTCGCCGCCGGCAGGGGAGATCTGTCTTCAAGAAGTGAAGGCCATGGCTTCGACCACGGGTGATCGTCTGTCCAGTTTTCTCGACATCGTGCATTTTTGGTTTCGAAAGTTGAAGGCATAGTCTCCCGGGTGTTGGCAAAACGTTCGAGTGGTGGGCGCCTGGGGGTGACCCAACACTTGAAGATCCAGAACCCTCTTGTGAGGGCTCACCGCCGAGCCCGAGGAGACGAACCTTGACGAGCACCGCACGCGACACCGGAACGGCCGGCCATACCGCCGGCTCCGAGCACCTGGGCCATGTCGTCTTCATCACCGCGGCTGCGGCGATGGGCGGCTTCCTGTTCGGCTACGACAGCTCCGTCATCAACGGCGCCGTCGAGGCCATCCGGTCCCGCTACAGCATCGGATCGGCAGCACTGGCACAGGTCGTGGCGATCGCCCTGATCGGCTGCGCGATCGGCGCGGCCACCGCGGGACGGATCGCGGACCGCATCGGGCGGATCCGCTGCATGCAGATCGCCTCGGTGCTCTTCACTATCAGCGCCATCGGCTCGGCCCTGCCGTTCTCCCTGTGGGAGCTGGCCTTCTGGCGGATCGTCGGCGGCTTCGCCATCGGCATGGCCTCGGTCATCGGCCCCGCCTACATCGCCGAGGTCGCCCCGCCCGCCTACCGCGGCCGGCTGGCCTCGTTCCAGCAGGCGGCCATCGTGCTCGGCATCGCCATCTCCCAGCTCGTCAACTGGGGCATCCTCAACGCCGCGCACGGCGACCAGCGCGGGCAGCTGCTGGGCGTCGAGGCATGGCAGGTCATGCTCGGCGTGATGGTCGTCCCCGCGGTGATCTACGGGCTGCTGTCGTTCGCCATCCCCGAGTCGCCGCGGTTCCTGCTGAGCGTCGGCCGCCGCGACGACGCGCGCGCGGTGCTCGCCGACGTCGAGGGAAAGGACAGCGACCTGGACGCCCGGGTCGACGAGATCCAGACGGCGATGCGCCGCGAGCACAAGTCCCGGTTCAGCGACCTGCTCGCCAGCCGCCACTCCTTCCTGCCGATCGTCTGGATCGGCATCGGGCTGAGCGCGTTCCAGCAGCTCGTCGGTATCAACGTGGCGTTCTACTACTCGTCCACGCTGTGGCAGTCCGTCGGCATCAACCCGAGCAGCTCCTTCTTCTACTCGTTCACCACGTCCATCGTGAACATCGTCGGCACCGTCATCGCGATGATCTTCGTCGACCGGGTCGGCCGCAAGCCGCTCGCCCTGATCGGCTCCGCCGGCATGGCGGTGGCCCTCGCCCTGGAGGCGTGGGCGTTCGCCTCCCGCAACGGCGACACGCTGCCCCACACGCAGGGCACCGTCGCCCTGATCGCGGCCCACTGCTTCGTGCTGTTCTTCGCCCTGTCCTGGGGCGTCGTGGTCTGGGTCTTCCTCGGCGAGATGTTCCCGAACAAGATCCGCGCCGCGGCCCTGGGCGTGGCCGCCTCCGCCCAGTGGATCGCCAACTGGGCGATCACCGCCAGTTTCCCCAGCCTCGCCGACTGGAACCTGTCGGGCACCTACATGATCTACTGCTGCTTCGCGCTGCTCTCGATCCCGTTCGTGCTGAAGTTCGTCAAGGAGACCAAGGGCAAGACACTGGAGGAGATGGGCTAGCCGCTGTCCGCCCTCCGCGCACGGTCCCGGTCGCGGCCTGGACCGTGCCGGAGGGAAAAGCAGCGATACTGGTCGGGTTATGGAAATCGTCATCCTTGCCGTCGTCATCGCCCTGGTCGTGATCCTCGGGGCCGGCGGGCTGGTGGTCGGCAGCCGCCGCAAGAAGAAGCAGCAGCTGCCGACCGCGCCGCCGAGCTCCCCGACGATCACCGCTCCTCCCGCCGAGCCCCACGTCGGGGACGAAGCCGAGGCCCCGCGGGAGGAAACCCGCAGGACCATCGAAGAGATCCCCCTGCCCTCGGCCGGCGCGACCGCCGCCCCCGAGGCGCTGGAGGAACTCGACGTCCTCCCCGCGCCGCCGATCGAGCAGCCGGAGCCCACCGCGGGGCGCCTGGTGCGGCTGCGCTCCCGGCTGTCCCGCTCGCAGACCTCGCTCGGCAAGGGACTGCTCACGCTGCTGTCCCGGGAGCGCCTCGACGAGGACACCTGGGAGGAGATCGAGGACACCCTCATCACCGCCGACGTCGGCGTCGCCCCCACCCAGGAACTGGTCGAGCGGCTGCGCACCCGCGTCCGCGTGCTCGGCACCCGCACCCCCGAGGAACTGCGCGGGCTGCTCCGCGAAGAGCTCGTCGCCCTCATCGACCCCGCCCTCGACCGCACCCTGCACACCGAGAGCCACGAGGAGGCGCCGGCGGTCGTCCTCGTCGTGGGCGTCAACGGCACCGGCAAGACCACCACGACCGGCAAGCTCGCCCGGGTCCTGGTCGCCGACGGCCGCAGCGTGGTGCTCGGCGCCGCCGACACCTTCCGCGCCGCCGCCGCCGACCAGCTGCAGACCTGGGGCGAGCGGGTGGGCGCCCGCACCGTGCGCGGGCCCGAGGGCGGCGACCCGGCGTCGGTCGCCTTCGACGCGGTCAAGGAGGGCATCGCCGAGGGCGCGGACACCGTGCTCGTCGACACCGCCGGCCGGCTGCACACCAAGACCGGCCTGATGGACGAGCTGGGCAAGGTCAAGCGGGTCGTGGAGAAGCACGGCCCGGTCGACGAGGTGCTGCTCGTGCTCGACGCCACCACCGGCCAGAACGGCCTGGTGCAGGCGCGGGTCTTCGCCGAGGTGGTGGACATCACCGGCATCGTGCTGACCAAGCTCGACGGCACCGCCAAGGGCGGCATCGTGGTCGCGGTCCAGCGCGAGCTGGGCGTCCCGGTCAAGCTCATCGGCCTCGGCGAGGGCGCGGACGACCTCGCCCCGTTCGAGCCGGAGGCGTTCGTCGACGCGCTGATCGGCGACTAGGCGGCCAGCCGCCGTACCGGCCCATGCGTAAGGGGCGCCCACACTTCAGTGGGCGCCCCTTACGCATGGGCCCGGCCGGGCGTGATCCGCCGGTGTGGCGGGCCGCGGTGGCGCGGCGCGGTCAGGCGGAGACGCGGGCCCGGTGGCTGACGTACGCCAGCGTGCCGAGCAGCAGGCGCGCCTCCGGCGGCTGCGGAAGCCCGTCGCGGCCCGACGGGCGCGGCTCGCGCAGCCACCGGACCGGACCGAGGCCGCCGAGATCCGACGGGGGAGCGGTGACGTGGTCGCCGGTGCCCAGGCAGCGCAGGTCCAGCCGCGCGTCGTCCCAGCCCATCCGGTAGAGCAGCGCCGGCAGTTCGGCCGCGGCGCCCGGCGCGACGAAGAACTGCGCGCGCCCGGTCGGCGCCAGCAGCACCGGCCCCACCCGCAGCCCCATCCGCTCCAGCCGGGCCAGCGCGCGGCGGCCCGGCTCCTCGGCCACGTCCAGCACGTCGAAGGCGCGCCCCGCGGGCAGCATCACCGCGGCGCCCGGGACCTGCGCCCATGCCTCCGCGGCCTCCTGCGGGGAGGACTGCGCGGGGACCTCCTCGGCGAACGGCAGCGGATGCGCGCCGGGCCGCTTGCACCGCACGTCGCCGCAGGAGCACGCGGTGCCGCCGCGGGCCGCGCGGGCCCCGGGCACCACCGCCCAGCCGAATGCCCCGGTGTACTGGGCGACAGTGGAGCACGCCGAGGCGTGCGTACGGCGCCGCGCGCCGGTCCGCGCTCCGGAGAGGACGGCGGTCCGGGCGGCGCCCAGCACCCCGGCCCGCTGTGCGCGGTTCTCCCGCATGCTGCCGATCGTGAACACCATGACACCTCCAACGGATCGCCGCCGCGGATGGTTACGCTCGCGCCCGTTCCTTCCGGCCTGGTACGAGCGGCATGTGTCAAGTGAATCGCCTGTTGCTGAAGGTGAGTTCATCCGATGGGGTGGCGAATGGTGGCGTTTCCGCATCCGTGCTCGCCGGACGGGTGATCGTGGGGTTACTTTCGGTTCGTGAGTCCGCGGCGCCACGGCCGCGCACGAACCGGGGTATGCCGGAGGCACCCACGCCGCGCACACCCGCGCCGCACAATCCGGCGGTACAGATCCGGTGATACGGGCGACAGGACTCAACCAACCCTGGTATCCAAGGGGTTGAGAGAAGTGGATGGGGGCTTGACCGTGGGCGCCACAGCGGAGAAACAGCCCAACGCGCAGCTGAACTCCTGGTTCGTGCGCAGCGGCTGGTCCAAAGGCGAGCTCGCACGCCAGGTCAACCGCCGGGCGCGCCAGCTCGGCGCCCACCATGTCAGCACCGACACCTCGCGGGTGCGCCGCTGGCTCGACGGCGAGCAGCCCCGGGAGCCGATCCCGCGGATCCTGTCCGAACTGTTCTCCGAACGCTTCGGCTGCGTCGTCCCGGTGGAGGACCTCGGCCTGCGCTCCGCGCACCAGCCCCCGGCCGGCGGCGACATCGACCTGCCGTGGGCGGGACCGCAGACCGTCCAGCTGATCAACGAGTTCTCCCGCAGCGACCTGATGCTCGGCCGCCGCGGCTTCCTCGGCACCTCGCTGGCCCTGTCCGCCGGGCCCGCCCTGCTCGAACCCCTGCAGCGCTGGCTGGTGCCGACCGGCCCCGGCGCCCACCCGGCCGTCGCCGGCCCGCCGCCGCGCGACACCGGCCGGCCGTCACGGCTGTCCGAGCAGGAGCTGGAGCTGCTGGAGGCCACCACGGTGATGTTCCGCGAGTGGGACAGCCAGTGCGGCGGCGGGCTGCGCCGCAAGGCCGTGGTCGGCCAGCTCCACGAGGTCACCGACCTGCTCCAGGAGCCGCACCCCGAGGCCGTCTCCCAGCGGCTGTACCGGATCACCGCCGACCTCGCGGCGCTGGCCGGCTGGATGAGCTACGACGTCGGGCTGCAGCCCACCGCGCAGAAGTACCTGGTCCTGGCCCTGCACGCGGCCAAGGAGGCCGGCGACCGGCCGCTGGGCGCGTTCATCCTGTCCTCCATGAGCCGGCAGATGATCCACCTGGACCGGCCGGACGACGCCCTGGAACTGATCCACCTCGCCCAGTACGGCAGCCGCGACTCGGCGTCGGCGACCACCCAGGCGATGCTGCACACCCTGGAGGCCCGCGCCTACGCCAACATGGGCCAGGTCAACAAGTGCCACCGCGCGGTCCGGATGGCCGAGGACACCTTCGCCGACTCCCGCCCAGGGGACGACCCCGCCTGGATCGGCTTCTTCACCGAGGCCGAACTGCACGCCGAGAACGCCCACTCCTACCGCGACCTGGCGTACGTCGCCGGCCGCAGCCCCACGTACGCCTCGCTGGCCCACCCCGAGATGGTCCAGGCCGTCGACGGATTCTCCGCCGACCCGGTCCACCAGCGCGCCTACGCCCTCAACCTGGTCGGCATGAGCACCGTCCACCTGCTGATGCGCGAGCCCGAGCAGGCCGCGCACTTCACCGACCACGCCATCACGATCGCCAAACGGGTGCGCTCGGAGCGGGTCAACACCCGCATCCGCAAGACCACGCACACCGCGCTGCGCGACTTCGGCGACGTCCCGGAGGTCGTCCGGCTCGCCGAACGGCTGTCGGTGGAGCTCCCCGAGGTCGCCGAATCCGCGTGAATCGGCTTGAATCTGCTTGAAGCCGATTCAGCACGGCCGGTAACCGCCCGAAGCCGCCTGACGGACCGGGATCACCGGTGCGTCCCCGTATTCCCACCCGTATACATCCTCCCCGTCTCCACGGGTCGGTTCACCGTGCCGTAACACGGACGACTTCTTCGTCACGGCGGTGAAACACCGATCGGCATCGACCGAAACCCGGCTGAGCCAACCTCAAGGCGATAACCGGCCCACACCCTGCACCGCCCCGCACGGGCCGTCCGGATGACGAGGAGACGCCGATGGCACCAGCCATCACGACGCTGGCCGCGGATGCGCCCAAGCTCGACACTGGAAGTACGGCGTTCATGCTGATCAGCGCCGCCCTGGTGATGGTGATGACCCCCGGTCTCGCCTTCTTCTACGGCGGCATGGTGCGTGTCAAGAGCGCCTTGAACATGCTGATGATGAGCTTCATCAGCCTCGGCATCATCACCGTCCTGTGGACGCTGTACGGATTCAGTTTCGCCTTCGACTCCGGCTCCGGATTCATGGGCGGAACCCACTGGTTCGGGATGCGCCACATAGGGATCTCCGAACTCTGGCCCGGATACGGAATTCCCGTCTACGTATTCGCGGTCTTCCAGCTGATGTTCGCGATCATCACCCCCGCCCTGATCAGCGGCGCCCTCGCCGACCGGGTGAAGTTCACCGCCTGGGCGCTGTTCATCACCCTGTGGGCGACGGTGGTGTACTTCCCCGTCGCGCACTGGGTCTGGGCGTCCGACGGCTGGTTGTTCAAGAAGGGCGTCATCGACTTCGCCGGCGGCACCGCGGTGCACATCAACGCCGGCGCCGCGGCACTCGGCGTGATCCTGGTCATCGGCAAGCGGCACGGCTTCAAGCGCGACCCGATGCGGCCGCACAACCTGCCCCTGGTCATGCTCGGCTGCGGCCTGCTGTGGTTCGGCTGGTTCGGCTTCAACGCCGGCTCCTGGCTGGGCTCCGACGGCGTCGCCGCGGTCGCCTTCACCAACACCCAGGTCGCCACCGCGACCGCCATGCTCGGCTGGCTGATCTACGAGCGGCTGCGGCACGGCTCCTTCACCACCCTGGGCGCCGCCTCCGGCGCGGTCTCCGGCCTGGTCGCCATCACCCCCGCGTGCGGCTCGGTCTCCCCGCTCGGCGCCATCCTGCTCGGTCTGGTCACCGGCGTGATCTGCGCCGCCGCGGTGGGCCTGAAGTACCGGTTCAACTACGACGACTCGCTCGACGTCGTCGGCGTCCACATGGTCGGCGGCATCGTCGGCTCGCTGTCCATCGGCTTCCTGGCCACCGGCGGCGTCGGCCAGACCGCCAAGGGCCTGTTCTACGGCGGCGGCTGGCACCAACTGGGACTGCAGTTCATCGGTGTCGGCGCGGTGCTCGGCTACTCCCTGGTGTGCGCGACGATCCTCGCCAAGGTCGTCGACCTGGTGATGGGCTTCCGGGTCACCGAGGACGAGGAGATCACCGGCGTGGACCAGGTCCTGCACGCCGAGACCGCTTACGACTTCGCCGGTGTGGGCGGGGCGCGCAGCGCCGCCGACGCGACCGGCTCCCGCAGTGAGGCGTCCGCCTCCACGGCCAAGAAGGTGGACGCGTGAAGCTCATCACCGCCGTCGTGAAGCCGCACCGGCTCGACGAGATCAAGGAAGCCCTGCAGGCCTTCGGCGTCAACGGCCTCACCGTCACCGAGGCCAGCGGCTACGGCCGCCAGCGCGGCCACACCGAGGTCTACCGGGGCGCGGAGTACACCGTCGACCTCGTGCCCAAGGTCCGGATCGAGGTCCTGGTCGAGGACGCGGACGCCGACCAGCTCATCGAGGTCGTCGTGAAGGCCGCCAGGACGGGCAAGATCGGAGACGGAAAGGTGTGGAGCCTGCCGGTCGAGACGGCCGTCCGGGTCCGTACCGGAGAGCGCGGTCCCGACGCGCTGTGAGCCCGCGCCGGCCGCCCGCGCCCGTACCGGGCCGGGCCGGCCGGCCCGGACGCGTCGGTTCCTGACCCCCATCCACCCAGTGCTGGAGACCCAGTGACCGACAGCGTCGATGCGCAGGACGGCAGTTACGCGGCGGCCCGGCTCCGCCTCCTGACCGAGGAGGCGGTGTCCGGGCCGCCGCGCCGTGCGGCCCTGGCCGGCCTGACCGACCGGTGGCTGGCCTCGCTGGCCGGCGCCGCGGCCGACTCCGCGGGCGCGGACTCCGGCGGCTGGGCGCTGCTGGCGGTCGGCGGGTACGGGCGCGGCGAGCTGTCCCCGCGCAGCGACCTCGACCTGGTCCTGCTGCACGACGGCGCCGGCCCGGTCGCCGCGCTCGCCGACCGCATCTGGTACCCGGTGTGGGACCAGGGCCTGGCCCTGGACCACTCGGTGCGCACCCCGGCCGAGGCGCAGAAGACCGCGGGCGAGGACCTCAAGGTCCAGCTCGGCCTGCTCGACGCCCGCCACGTCGCCGGCGACGCCGCGATGACGTCCGCCCTGCGCAGCGCCGTCCTCGCCGACTGGCGCAACCAGGCCCCCACCCGGCTGCCGGCCCTGCACGAGATGTGCCAGGACCGTGCCGAACGCCAGGGCGAACTGTCCTACCTGCTCGAACCCGACCTGAAGGAAGCCCGCGGCGGGCTGCGGGACGCCACCGCGCTGCGCGCCGTCGCCGCCTCCTGGCTCGCCGACGCCCCCCGCGAGGGCCTGGAGCAGGCCCGCACCGGACTGCTGGACGCCCGCGACGCCCTGCACCTGGTGACCGGCCGTGCCACCGACCGCCTCGCGCTCCAGGAGCAGGACCAGGTCGCCACCGCCCTCGGCGTGCTCGACGCCGACACCCTGCTGCGCCAGGTCTACGAGTCCGCCCGCCGCATCGCCTATGCCTCCGACGTCACCTGGCGGGAGGTCGCCCGGGTGCTGCGCGCCCGCAGGAACCGGCCTCGCCGCCGCGGGCTGCTGGGCCTCGGCCGCACCCCCCTGCCGCAGTCCGCGCCCGAGCGGGTGCCGCTCGCCGAGGGCGTCGTCGAGCAGGAGGGCGAGGCGGTGCTCGCCCTCACCGCCCGGCCCGAACGCGACGCGGTGCTGCCGCTGCGCGCCGCCGCCGCGGCCGCCCAGGCCGGGCTGCCGCTGTCGCTGCACGCGGTGCGGCGGCTGGCCGCGGCCGCGGCGCCGCTGCCCGTGCCGTGGCCCCCGGAGGCCCGCGAGTGCCTGCTGGCGCTGCTCGGCTCCGGCGAGGCCACCGTGCCGGTCTGGGAGGCGCTGGAGGCCGAGGGGCTGGTCACCCGGCTGCTGCCGGACTGGGAGCGGGTCCGCTGCCGCCCGCAGCGCAACGCCGTGCACCGCTTCACCGTCGACCGGCACCTGGTCGAGACCGCGGTGCAGGCCGCCTCGCTCACCCGCCGCGTCGGCCGGCCCGACCTGCTGCTGACCGCCGCGCTGCTGCACGACATCGGCAAGGGCTGGCCGGGCGACCACAGCGAGGCCGGCGAGGTCATCGTCCGCGACGTCGCCGCCCGGATCGGCTTCGGCCGCGCCGACACCGACACCCTGGCCGTCCTGGTCCGCCACCACCTGCTGCTCATCGACACCGCCACCCGGCGCGACCTGGACGACCCCGAGACCATCCGCACCGTGGCCGCCGCCGTCCGCGACACCGCCACGCTGGAACTGCTGGCCGCCCTCACCGAGGCCGACGCGCTGGCCACCGGGCCGGCCGCCTGGAGCACCTGGCGGGCCTCGCTGCTCGCCGACCTCGTCGACCGGGTCGCCGGCGCCCTCGACACCGGCGAGCTGCCCGACAGCACCGACCGCGACCCCACCGCCGAGGAGGAGCGGCTGGCCGTCGAGGCCGCCCGCACCCGCGGCCCCGTCCTGGCGCTGCACGCCCGCACCGAGCCCGACGCCGAGGGCGCCGAGCCGGCCCCGGCGCTCGGCGTGGAGCTGCTGCTCGCGGTGCCCGACCGGCCCGGCCTGGTCGCCCAGGCGGCCGGCGTGCTGGCCCTGCACCGGCTGACCGTCCGCGCCGCCGACCTGACCTCCTTCGACCCGATCGGGGAGGGCCAGGTGGCGCTGCTGGGCTGGCAGGTCTCCGCGGAGTACGGGGCCCTGCCCGAGACCGCCCGGCTGCGCGCCGACCTGGCCAGGGCCTTCGACGGCACCCTGGACATCGAGGCGCGGCTGGCCGAGCGGGAGGCGGCCTACCCGCGGCGCCGCGGCATCACCGCCCCGCCGCCCCGGGTGACGGTCGCCCCCGGCCACACCTCGCACACCGCGACGGTGCTGGAGGTCAGGGCGCACGACGCCCCCGGCCTGCTGCACCGCATCGGCCTGGCGCTGGCCGCGACCGGCGTGACCGTGCGCTCGGCCCGCATCTCCACGCTGGGCGCGGACGCGGTGGACGCCTTCTACGTCGTCGGCAAGGACGGCGGGGCGCTGCCCGCGGCGCGGGCAGCGGAGGTGGCGCGGCAGGTGGAGGCGGCGCTGAGGTGAACCCTGGGTGCAGACCGCACCGGGACCGGCCCAGTACCCTGGGAGCCGATACTTCCCACTCCCGACGCGAGGATCCGCGACCGACGTGTTCGACACCCTCTCCGACCGCCTTGCAGCCACCTTCAAGAACCTCCGGGGCAAGGGCCGTCTCTCCGAGGCGGACATCGACGCCACCGCGCGCGACATCCGTATCGCGCTGCTGGAAGCCGACGTCGCGCTGCCCGCGGTCCGCGCGTTCATCAAGCAGGTCAAGGAACGCGCGCTCGGCGCCGAGGTGTCGCAGGCGCTGAACCCCGCGCAGCAGGTCATCAAGATCGTCAACGAGGAACTGATCACCATCCTCGGCGGGGACACCCGCCGGCTGCGGTTCGCCAAGCAGCCGCCCACGGTGATCATGCTCGCCGGCCTCCAGGGCGCCGGTAAGACCACCCTCGCCGGCAAGCTCGGCCAGTGGCTGCAGAAGCAGGGCCACACCCCGCTGCTCGTCGCCTGCGACCTGCAGCGCCCCAACGCCGTCAACCAGCTCAGCGTGGTCGCCGAGCGGGCCGGCGTCGCGGTCTTCGCCCCCGAGCCGGGCAACGGCGTGGGCGACCCGGTCAAGGTCGCGCAGGACTCGCTGGAGTACGCCAAGTCCCAGCAGTACGACATCGTCGTCGTCGACACCGCCGGCCGCCTCGGCATCGACCAGGAGATGATGCAGCAGGCCGCGGACATCCGCGACGCGGTCCACCCCGACGAGATCCTGTTCGTCGTCGACGCGATGATCGGCCAGGACGCGGTGAACACCGCGGAGGCCTTCCGCGACGGCGTCGGCTTCGACGGCGTGGTGCTCTCCAAGCTCGACGGCGACGCCCGCGGCGGTGCCGCGCTGTCCATCGCGCACGTCACCGGCAAGCAGATCATGTTCGCGTCGAACGGCGAGAAGCTCGACGACTTCGACGCGTTCCACCCGGACCGGATGGCGTCCCGGATCCTCGGCATGGGCGACATGCTCTCGCTCATCGAGAAGGCCGAGCAGACCTTCAGCCAGGCCGAGGCCGAGAAGATGGCCGCCAATCTGGCCAAGGGCCCCAAGGAGTTCACCCTCGACGACTTCCTCCAGCAGATGGAGCAGGTCAGGAAGATGGGCTCGCTGTCCAAGCTGCTCGGCATGCTGCCGGGCATGGGCCAGATCAAGGACCAGATCAACAACCTCGACGAGCGCGACGTCGACCGCACCGCGGCCATCATCAAGTCGATGACGCCCGGCGAGCGCGCCGACCCGCACATCATCAACGGCTCCCGCCGGGCCCGTATCGCCAAGGGCTCGGGCGTGGAGGTCAGCGCGGTCAAGAGCCTGGTCGAGCGGTTCTTCGACGCCCGCAAGATGATGTCGCGGATGGCGCAGGGCGGCGGCATGCCCGGGATGCCGGGCATGCCCGGCATGGGCGGCGGCCCCGGCCGGCAGAAGAAGCAGCAGAAGCAGGCCAAGGGCAAGCGCCAGTCCGGCAACCCGATGAAGCGCAAGGCGGACGCCGCGGCCGCGGCCGCCCGCCGCGAGCAGCAGGCACAGGGCCCGGGACAGGACGGCAACGCCTTCGGCATGCCCCCCGAGGACTTCGAACTGCCCGACGAGTTCAAGAAGTTCATGGACTGATGCGGGTCTCGATCCGGGCACCCAGGCCCGAGGACGACGCCGCCCACCGCGCCGCGATCCTGCGCTCCGTGGACCACCTCAGCCCGTGGAACCCCGTCGACCCCGACGGGTTCTACGAACTGCTCCGCCGCCAGGGCCCCGACCTGCAGACGTACCTCATCTTCAACGAGGAGGACGGCGGCCTGGTCGGCAAGTGCAACGTCGCCAACATCGTGCGCGCCCGCTTCCGCAACGCTGCGCTGGGGTACGACAGTTACCTGCCCTACAACGGCACCGGCCGGATGACCGAGGGCATGCGGCAGGTGGTGGACCGATGCTTCAGCAGCTGGCCGGACGGCCTCGGGCTGCACCGGCTGGAGATCAACGTCCAGCCGGACAACAGCCGTTCCATAGCGATGGCCAAGCGCCTGGGCTTCCGCCACGAGGGCTTCTCGCCGCGGATGCTCTACATCAACGACGCCTGGCGCGACCACGAGCGGTTCGCGCTGACCGCCGAGGAGTGGCCGGGCCTGTAGGCCGCAGCGGCACGGCGGCCGCCCGGGTCAGCCCTGGGCGGCCAGCAGCGCCGGGAATCCGCCCCGGTGCGCCAGCTCCTCCAGCTCGTCCAGCGCCCGTGCTGCCCGGCCGGCGGCCCGCGGATCGCGCTCGGCGAGACCGCTCGCGGCGAACTCGTCCTCGTCCAGCCGCAGTACGGCGCTGCCGTCCGCCGACAGCCACAGGTCCAGATCCAGGTCCTCCGAGACCAGCGCGCCGTCCTCGGTCGCCAGGACCGGGCGCGTGATGTCGCAGTACCAGCCCTTGAGGCCGCCCTGCGCGTCCCGCACCTCCTTCACCGCGAACCACCGGTCGCGCCAGTAGTGCTCGGTGAACACGTCGCCGGGCTCGAACCGCACGAACCCGAAGTCCCGTGTCGTCGGCAGCGACCACGGGGCCCGGACGGTCACCCGCACCCCGTCGTCGCTCAGCACCGTCGCGTCGTAGCGGACCTTCTCGCGGCCGGCCTTGACCAGCCGCACGGACGTGACGGCGCCGGGGGACAGGACGGTGGACGCGGGACCGGGCACGGAGCCCGGCCCGGACGGGGATTCCGACGGAGAGTCGGAATCGGCACCGGACGGGGAGGACGACTCGGACATGGAGCCAGCCTCGCGCACCCCCCGCCCCGCGGCCACCGGGTTTCGGCTTCACTCAGACCCGCGCCACCACGTAACGGAAGACGTTCTCCATCCGGACCGAGCCGTCCGCGCGACGGTAGGGGTGCAGGGCCTCGGCGATCTCCTTGTCCACCTGCTGCTGGTCGGTGGCCGCCACCGCCGCGTCGAACAACCCGGTCGACAGCAGCCCGCGGACCGCGCTGTCCAGATCCGGATAGCCGAACGGGCACGCCACCCGCCCCGAACCGTCCGGCCGCAGACCCGCCTCGCGGGCCAGGTCCTCCAGGTCGTCCCGGCCGCTGAGCCGCATCCCGTAACCGAACGAGGCCGGGCCGCGCGGCTCCGCGAGGCGCTCCGCGACCCGCAGCACCCGCGAGGCCGAACAGCGCTCCGGCGGGCCCCAGCCGGCCAGCACCACCGCGCTGCCGCGCCGCGCACCGGCGACCACCGCGGCCAGCGCGGGCCGCAGTTCGGCAGCCGGCTCCGCCGGGTCGAACGCGGTGACGACATCGAAACCGTCGTGCCCGTCGGGACCCCCGCCGTCACCTCCGCCGCCACCACCAGCGGCCGTCGGCGGGCTCCCGCCCGGGAAGCCGGCCAGCAGGCTCGTCCCGGGGGCCGGCCGTGCGCGGCGCCCCCACCCCGGCTCCGGCCGGAACCGGCGGCGGGCCAGCGCCAGCCGGTGCGCGTCGGACTCGCACCCCGTCACGGCCGCGCCGCGCGCCGCCGCCAGCAGCAGCGCCAGCCCCGATCCGCAGCCGAGGCCCAGCAGCCGGGTTCCCGTGCCGACCTCGAGGCGGTCGTACACGGTCTCGTACAGGGGAACGAGCATCCGTTCCTGGATTTCCGCCCAGTCCCGCGCCCTGCCCTCCGCACCGGGCCGGGATCCGCGATAGAGCGTAGGTGCCATGGAAGCCCCAATCAGCCGCGATCGAGCGTCTTGCCGTGCGCCGTGCCCCCCGTGATCCTTTTCGGGGACTTTCCGGCGAAGTGCCGCCGGTGGCCCCGAAAGCCAGACAACTGCCGATTCGCCGCCGCGTCCAGGGTCTGGATGGGGCGTTCTTGTTAACTTCCGGCTACCGACAGGTACCACCGGCCGATTCACGCTCCGGCGGTGCCGGGCCGTACCATCGCCTCCATGGCTAAGGCTCCCGTTCTCACCCCCCAGGCGGACGACTTCCCGCGCTGGTACCAGGACCTGATCAACAAGGCCGAACTGGCCGACAACGGCCCGGTGCGCGGCACCATGGTCATCCGGCCGTACGGCTACGGCCTGTGGGAGCGGATGCAGCAGGACATGGACGCGCGGATCAAGGCGGCCGGCGTGCAGAACGCCTACTTCCCCCTCTTCATCCCGCAGTCCTACCTGACCAAGGAGGCCGAGCACGTCGAGGGCTTCGCCCCCGAGCTGGCGGTCGTCACGCACGCCGGCGGCAAGGACCTCGACGAGCCGATCGTCGTCCGGCCCACCTCCGAGACGATCATCAACGAGTACTTCTCCAAGTGGGTGCAGAGCTACCGCGACCTGCCCCTGCTGATCAACCAGTGGGCGAACGTGGTGCGTTGGGAGCTGCGTCCGCGGCTGTTCCTGCGCACCACCGAGTTCCTGTGGCAGGAGGGGCACACCGCCCACGCCACCCGGGCCGACGCGCAGGAGTTCGCCTCCCGCATCCAGCGCGACGTCTACGCCGACTTCATGGAGAACGTCCTGGCGATGGACGTGGTCCTGGGCCGCAAGACGGTCAAGGAGCGCTTCGCCGGCGCGATCAACACCCTCACCCTGGAAGGGATGATGGGCGACGGCAAGGCGCTGCAGCTGGGCACCAGCCACGAGCTGGGCCAGAACTTCGCCAAGGCGTTCCAGACCCAGTACCTGTCCAAGGACGGCAACCAGGAGTTCGTCTGGCAGACCTCCTGGGGCAGCACCACCCGCATGATCGGCGCCCTGGTGATGATGCACGGCGACGACAACGGCCTGCGCGTCCCGCCGCGCCTGGCGCACGTCCAGGTCGTGGTGCTCGCGATCAAGGACGACGAGGCGGTCGTGGCCAAGGTGCGCGAGATCGGCGCCAAGCTGGGCGCGGCCGGGCTGCGGGTCGTCGTGGACGACCGCACCGACACCCCGTTCGGCCGGCGCGCGGTGGACTGGGAGCTCAAGGGCGTGCCGCTGCGCGTCGAGGTCGGCCCGCGCGACCTGGAGGCCGGCACCGCGATGCTGGCCCGCCGCATCCCCGGCGGCAAGGAGCCGGTGGCGCTGGACAGCCTGGACACCCTGCTGCCGAAGGTGCTGGAGGAGGACCAGGCGCGGCTGCTGCAGGAGGCCCGGGAGCGCCGGATCGCCAGGACCGTGGACGTCGCCACCATCGACGAGGCGGCCGAGGCCGCGGCCACCGGCTGGGCCCGCATCCCGTGGGCCGACCTCGGCCCCGAGGGCGAGGCCAAGCTCGCCGAGCAGGGCGTGTCGGTGCGCTGCCTGGTCGCCGCGGACGGCTCCGTGCCCACCGCGGACGACGAGCCGGGCACCGTGGCGATCGTGGCCCGGGCGTACTGACGCTCCGCAAATCGTCCGGCCGGGCGTGGTGACGTCCGGAAAAAACACGGGACATCCTGCCTTGGGGCGGGTGCTGCAGGCTTCTCCGGATCCGCCGGTCTTCTCCGGCTTCTCCGGGGTCCTCCGCACCCGCCCTCGGTCATGCACCATCATCCGGAACTGACCGATCAGTGCAAATTAATTGGACTGGCCCGGAATCGGAACACCAGGGCGGTCCGGCTCGTTGATACGGCGTGAGCACGACACCACCTGTCCTCGCCGCCGAGCTGGCAGTCGCCTGGGCCGACATTCAACGGCACCACCCCGAGCTGCCCGATCTGGCCGCCCCCGAGTCCCTGATCGGAGAGTCGTCGTCCGCCTGCGGCACGGAGCTCTCCTTCGAAAGGCTGCTGCACGAGGCCGTGCACGGCATCGCCGCCGCCCGCGGCATCCGTGACACCTCGCGCGCCGGCCGCTACCACAACCGCCGCTTCCTCGCGATCGCCGACGAGATGGGCCTCGACCACGCCGAGGAGCCGCACCCCAGCAGCGGGTTCTCCCTGGTGGTCATGCGGCCCGACACCCGCAAGCGATATCGGGTGACCATCGAACGGCTGCAGCGCGCCCTGAAGGCGCACACCGTGGCCACCACCGCCGACACCACCCGCGCCTTCCGCGGGCCGGCCGCCCGCCACGGCTCCTCCGGCGGAGGCGTGCGCGTCAAGGCGGTCTGCGACTGCGGGCGCAACGTCCGGGTCGTCCCCTCCGTGCTGGCCCAGGCGCCGATCATGTGCGGCGCGTGCGGGCAGCCCTTCCGCATCCCGGAGATCGTGGGGGCCGCGTGACGGTCCTGTGGACCGGGAGTGGAGCCGTGCCGATCCCCGGCCGGGGTGCATGACACCCGGCCGGGTGTGGCAGAATGTTCAGCTGAGAACTCGACAGCCGTGCAGGACCCCTCTCTCCTTCGGCTGACGCGTCCACCGGGCGCCCGATTCCCACCACCCCACGTGGCATTTCGCCGCGCCCAAACACGTCAACACCAGGAGAACCCACTCCCGTGGCAGTCAAGATCAAGCTGAAGCGTCTGGGCAAGATCCGTTCGCCTCACTACCGCATCGTCGTCGCCGACTCCCGCACCCGCCGTGACGGCCGGGCGATCGAGGAGATCGGCCTGTACCACCCGGTGCAGAACCCGTCGCGCATCGAGGTCGACTCGGAGCGTGCGCAGTACTGGCTCTCCGTCGGCGCGCAGCCGACCGAGCCCGTGCTCGCCATCCTGAAGCTGACCGGCGACTGGCAGAAGTACAAGGGTGAGCCCGCCCCGGCCCCGCTGCTCGTCGCCGAGCCGAAGGCCGACAAGCGCGCCCTGTTCGAGGCCGCCGCCAAGGACACCGCCGACCAGCCGAAGGGTGAGGCGATCACCCCGAAGGCGAAGAAGGCGGACAAGGCCGAGAAGAAGGCCGACGACGCCGAGGCTGCCGCCCCGGCCGAGTCCACCGAGGCCTGAGCATGCTCGAGGAGGCCCTTGAGCACCTCGTGAAGGGCATCGTCGACAACCCCGACGATGTGCAGGTCGGCATGCGCAACCTGCGCCGCGGCAGCGTGCTGGAGGTCCGGGTGCACCCCGACGACCTCGGCAAGGTGATCGGCCGCAACGGCCGCACCGCCCGTGCGCTGCGCACCGTCGTGGGTGCCCTGGGCGGTCGAGGCGTACGCGTCGACCTCGTCGACGTGGACCAGGTCCACTGACGGACCCGGCCGGCGCTCGGCACATGTGAACACCGGCACGGGCCGGGGGTGGCAAGTCCGCCCCCGGCCCGTGCTTTTCGCCGGGATCAGCCGGCGTGATCCCGCAGCATCCGAAGGAGCAGGAGTCTCCCGTGCAGCTCGTAGTCGGCCGGATCGGCCGCGCCCACGGCATCAAGGGCGAGGTCAGCGTCGAGGTGCGCACCGACGAACCGGAGCTGCGGCTCGCGCCCGGCGCGGTGCTCGCCACCGACCCGGCGTCCACCGGCCCGCTCACCATCGCCACCGGGCGGGTGCACAGCGGCCGGCTGATGCTGCGCTTCGAGGGGGTCAGCGACCGCACCGGCGCCGAGGCGCTGCGCAACACCCTGCTCATCGCCGAGGTCGACCCGGAGGAACGGCCGGACGACCCCGAGGAGTTCTACGACCACCAGCTGATCGACCTGGACGTGGTGACCCGCGACGGGCGCACGGTCGGCCGGATCGCCGAGATCACGCACCTGCCGTACCAGGACCTGCTGGTCGTGACCCGGCCCGAGGGCGGCGAGGTGCTCATCCCGTTCGTCACCGAGATCGTCCCGGAGATCGACCTGGACGAGCAGCGCGCGGTGGTCGACCCGCCGCCCGGGCTGCTGGACGACGGCGAGGCCGAGGTGGCGGGCAGCCGCGATGCCGGCAGCGAGCAGGCCGGGGAGTCCGGCAGCGCGCCGGCCGGGGACGCCTGACATGCGGATCGACGTCGTCACCATCTTCCCCGAGTACCTCGAACCGCTGAACGTCTCGCTCGTCGGCAAGGCCCGGGCCGCGGGACGGCTCGACGTACGCGTCCACGACCTGCGCGGCTGGGCCCACGACCGGCACAACACCGTCGACGACACCCCGTACGGCGGCGGCCCCGGGATGGTCATGATGACCGGGCCGTGGGGCGAGGCGCTGGATACGACCCTCGCCGACGGGTACGAGGCCGGCGCGTCCCAGCCAGCCCTGGTGGTGCCCACGCCCAGCGGCCGGCCCTTCACCCAGGAGCTGGCCGGTGAACTCGCACGCCGCCCCTGGCTGATCTTCGCCCCTGCCCGCTACGAGGGCATCGACAGCCGCGTCACCGCCGAGTACGCCACCCGGCTGCCGGTCTACGAGGTGTCCATCGGCGACTACGTGCTCGCCGGCGGCGAGGCCGCGGTCCTGGTCGTCACCGAGGCCGTCGCGCGGCTGCTGCCGGGCGTGCTGGGCAACGCGCAGTCGCACGCCGACGACTCCTTCGCGCCCGGCGCCATGGCCGACCTGTTGGAGGGCCCGGTGTTCACCAAGCCCCCGCAGTGGCGCGGCCGCGGCATCCCCGACGTGCTGCTCAGCGGCCACCACGGCAAGATCGCCCGCTGGCGCCGCGACGAGGCGCTGCGCCGTACCGCCGCCCACCGGCCCGACCTGCTGGAGCGCGCCGACCCCGCCGCGTTCGACAAGAAGGACCGGGAGATGCTCAGCATCCTCGGCTGGCAGCCCGGCCCCGACGGCCGATTTGGGCGGAACCCCGACGCCGTGGAAGAATGAGCGGCTGCTGCCTGTGCGGCGCGCGCCCCTGCCACAGGGGGAACGACGCCCGCCGCACCCGGACGGCACCCCAACCGACGAACGACCGACGTTCCGTCGATGACCTGTGGCATCGGCGAGGAAGCAGAACACCGTGACCAACCTGATCGAGGGCGTCAACAGCGCGTCCGTGCGCTCCGACATCCCGGCCTTCCGCCCGGGCGACACCGTCAACGTCCACGTGCGCGTCATCGAGGGCAACCGCTCCCGTGTGCAGCAGTTCAAGGGCGTCGTCATCCGCCGCCAGGGCGCGGGCGTCAGCGAGACCTTCACGGTCCGCAAGGTCAGCTTCTCCGTCGGCGTCGAGCGCACCTTCCCGGTGCACACCCCGATCGTCGAGAAGATCGAGGTCGTGACCCGCGGTGACGTGCGGCGCGCCAAGCTGTACTACCTGCGCGAGCTGCGCGGCAAGGCGGCGAAGATCAAGGAGAAGCGCGAGAACTGAGCGCTTGACCTGTCCTTGGCGCAGGCCGGATAAGCTTGCCGCCGCAATGGACAGCGAAGCAGTGGCATCGGGACGCGACCGCTCCCTCCCCGCCGACGAGGCGGAACCGGAGGAGCGGTCGCGTTCCGTCGTCCGGTGGTCGAACGTCGCGCACTGGTGGTCGGAGTGGCGGCGCACCGTCCTGCTCGCCCTCGGCTGCACGGCGGCCCTGCTCCTGGTCAGCAACTTCGTGGTGGAGCCGTTCGAGGTGCCGAGCGGATCCATGGAGAGCACCCTGCGGGTCGGCGACCGGGTGCTGGTGAACAAGCTCGCCTACCGCTTCGGCGGCACCCCGCGCCGCGGTGACGTCATCGTCTTCGACGGCAAGGACTCCTTCTCGACCAGCGGCGGGACGGACTACGTGAAGCGCGTGATCGGCGTCGGCGGCGACCGTGTCACCTGCTGCGACGCCCAGGGCCGGCTCATGATCAACGGTCACCCGATCGACGAGCCGTATGTCCACCCGGGCGACCTGCCGTCCCGGGTACCGTTCGACATCGAGGTCCCGGAGGGAAGGCTGTGGGTGATGGGTGACCACCGCGACGACTCCCGCGACTCCCGTGACCACCTCGGCGATCCCGGCGGCGGCACCGTGCCCGTCGGCAAGGTGATCGGCCGCGCCGACTGGATCGCCTGGCCGATCGGCCACTGGACCCGGCTGCACCGCCCCGCCGACTTCGCCGCCGTGCCGGCCCCGCAGCCCTCGGCCGGCCGGCATGGGTAACCGGGGCAAACCGCGCAACGGACACCACACGTCGGCTCCCGCCGCGGCCTCCGAGAGCGCCGAGCCCTCCGACGCCCCGCAGGCGCCGCCGCTGCGCACCGGCAGCAGCCGGGTCGAGCGCCGCAAGCTCGCCCGCAAGGTGCAGCGCAAGCGCCGCCGCTCGCTGGCCAGGGAGGTGCCGCTACTGGTGCTGGTGGCCCTGGTCATCGCGCTGGTGCTCAAGACCTTCCTGCTCCAGGCGTTCGTCATCCCCTCGGGGTCGATGGAGCAGACCATCCAGATCGGCGACCGGGTGCTCGTCGACAAGTTCACCCCGTGGTTCGGCGCGCATCCGCACCGCGGCGACGTCGTGGTCTTCAAGGACCCCGGCGGCTGGCTCAGCGGCGAGCCCAAGCCCAAGTCCGACCCGGTGGTCATCAAGCAGGTGAAGCAGTTCTTCACCTTCATCGGGCTGCTGCCGGCCTCCGGCGAGCAGGACCTGATCAAGCGGGTCATCGGCGTCGGCGGCGACACCGTCGCCTGCTGCGACAAGGGCGGCCACCTCACCGTCAACGGCACGCCGCTGACGGAGCCTTACGTGTACGACGGGAACCCGCCGTCGATGATCAAGTTCTCCATCACCATCCCCGAGGGACGCCTGTGGGTGATGGGGGACCACCGCTCGGACTCCGCGGACTCGCGCTACCACGAGCAGGAACCGGGCGGCGGCACGATCCCGGAGAGCCTGGTCGTCGGCCGGGCCTTCGTGATCGCCTGGCCGCTGGACCACTGGCGCCGCCTGCAGGAACCGGGCACGTACGCTTCGGTGCCGGGCCCGACGGCCGCCGGGACGACCGCGGCGGGCCCCGGACCGCCCGCGGATCCGGGCAGGAACGGCACGACTGGCACGACAATGGGCACAGGTACGCCCACTAGGGTGGCCTCGGCCAACAACGGTCAAAGGATGAACCAGCTGCCGACTCCTGCGGAACTCCCGATCGTTATGGGAGTGGTGGGCCTGCGCCGGAAACGGGGCAGGCGGAGGTCTGGTGTGAGGAGTGGATGTGGGGGACCTGGTGGTCGGAGCGCGGTCTGGATCCGGCGAGCCCGAGAAGGAGGAAGCCAAGGTGCCCCCGGTCGACAACGCGGATTCCGACGGCATCGTCCCCGGTCCCGGAGGGGAAGCCGCGCACGGCGCGGCTCCCGGTTACGAGCCGCCGGCCGGCAACGGCCTGGCGCAGGGCAACGGCCTCCCGCTGCGCGGCGGCGTGCAGCCCGGCAACGGGGCGCCGCCCGCCAACGGCGCCGCCCAGGGCAACGGACTGGCGCCCGGCAGCGGCCTGCAGAACGGCAACGGTCTGCCGAACGCCGGCGGCCTTCCTCCGGAGCCGGCGCCCGGCCTCGCGATGGCCGGCGCCCACCGCGCCGGTACCGGCGGCCCCGCGGTCCCGCCCGGCGCCGACAAGGACGTCGACGGCGACCGTCCCGCACCGAGCTCCGGCAGCAAGCAGCGGTCGTTCTGGAAGGAGCTGCCGCTGCTCATCGGCATCGCCCTGGTGCTGGCGCTGCTGATCAAGACGTTCCTCGTCCAGGCGTTCTCCATCCCCTCGGACTCGATGCAGAACACCCTGCAGCGCGGGGACCGGGTGCTGGTCGACAAGCTCACCCCGTGGTTCGGCTCCACTCCCAGCCGCGGGGAGGTCGTCGTCTTCCACGACCCGGGCGGCTGGCTGCCGGAGAACCCGCCGGCCAGCAGCAACCCCCTGGTCCGCGGGATCCAGACGGGACTCAGCTTCATCGGCCTGATGCCGTCCGCGGACGAGAAGGACCTGATCAAGCGGGTGATCGGGGTCGGCGGCGACACCGTGGCGTGCACCGGCAGCGGTCCGGTCACCGTCAACGGCAAGGCGCTCAACGAGCCGTACGTGTTCCCCGGCAACACGCCGTGCACCCCCGGGATGCCGTTCAAGGTCACCGTGCCCAAGGGCCACATCTGGGTGATGGGCGACCACCGCCAGGACTCGCTGGACTCGCGCTTCCACACCAAGGAAGCCGGCCACGGCTTCGTGCCGAACAGCGACGTCGTCGGCCGCGCCGTCGTGGTCGCCTGGCCGATCAACCGCTGGGACTGGCTGTCCATCCCGTCCACGTTCTCGCAGCCGGGGATCAACGCGGCCGGGACCGCGGTGCCGGCCGCGGTGGGGCTGGCGGGCGCGCTGCCGCTGGTCCTGGTGCGCAGGAGGCGGCTGTTGCGTGACAACCCGCCTGAGAAGGGCTGACCGCGGCTCGTACCGCCCGGTAGGGTTCGGCTCCATGAGCGCCACGACGACCAGCGGCTCCGCCGCGATACGCAGGGACCGCGCGGGCCGGTCCGGACGAATGGTGTCCGGGCTGGCCATCGCCCTCGGCTGCGTGCTGTTCCTCGGTGGATTCGGCTGGGCGGCCCTGACGTACCGCCCGTACACCGTGCCGACCGGTTCCATGCAGCCGACCGTGCACCCCGGCGACAAGGTGCTCGCGCAGAAGGTCTCCGGCTCGGACGTGCACCGCGGCGACGTGGTGGTCTTCAAGGACAAGCTGTGGGGCAACGCGCCCCTGGTCAAGCGGGTGGTCGCGGTCGGCGGCGACGTCGTCGTCTGCTGCGACAAGCAGGGCCGGATGACGGTCGACGGCAAGCCGGTCGACGAGAGTTACGTGCGCGGCGGCGGCCCGGCCTCGCTCGACGCGTTCCACACGACGGTGCCGAAGGGCGAGCTGTTCATGCTCGGCGACAACCGGTCGATCTCCGAGGACTCGCGCGTGCACCTGGACGACGCCCAGGGCGGCTCGGTGCCCGCGAGCGACGTGAAGGGCCGGGTGGACGCCCTGGCGTGGCCGCCGGGCCACATGGGCATGCTCCCCACGACCTCGGCCTTCGACGCGCTGGCCGGTGGCGGCCAGTCGCCGCAGGGCCCGCTGCGCTGGATCGTCTTCATGGTCATCGCCGGTGCCGCCCTGATCCTGGGCGGTGCGGCGTACGAGCCGGTGGCGAAGCTGGTGACGCGGCGGCGGTGACCACGTCGAACTTCACCTCCTTCGTGAGACCGTGTGACGCACAATGGGGGCACGTACGGCTGAAGGGGAACATGCCATGAGCGCCGAGGACCTCGAAAAATACGAGACCGAGATGGAGCTGAAGCTCTACCGGGAGTATCGGGACGTCGTCGGCCTGTTCAAGTACGTGATCGAGACCGAACGGCGTTTCTACCTCACCAACGACTACGAGATGCAGGTGCACTCGGTGCAGGGTGAGGTGTTCTTCGAGGTGTCCATGGCCGACGCGTGGGTGTGGGACATGTACCGGCCGGCCCGCTTCGTCAAGCAGGTCCGGGTGCTCACGTTCAAGGACGTGAACATCGAGGAGCTGAACAAGTCCGATCTCGATCTGCCGTCGGACGACTCCGGCTTCAACGGCTGAGCCGGGCCCGCCACAGTTATCCACAGGGCCGCTTTCAAGATCATCGCCGCGGGATCCCCCTCTGTCACAGTGAGATCACTGGATTTCACCGTGAGTGACAGAGGGGGTTCCCATGAACGCACGAGGCGCGCTGGGCCGCTACGGCGAGGACGTCGCCGCGCGGACGCTGGTGGAGGCCGGGCTCGACGTCCTGGCCAGGAACTGGCGGTGCGGGCGGCGGGGCGAGGTCGACATCCTGGCGGTCGACGGCGACGCCCTGGTGGTCTGCGAGGTCAAGACACGCCGTGAGGGCGTCTTCCAGGCGCCCATGGCCGCCCTGACGGCCGCCAAGGTGGCCAGGCTGCGCTCGCTGGCCGAACGCTGGGCGGCCGAGCACGGCGGCGCACCGCCGGGCGGCGTCCGCATCGACCTGGTCGGCGTCACCCTGCCCGCCCGCGGCGCCGCCCGCGTCGAGCACGCCAGGGGGGTGGCGTGATGGGCTTCGCCCGCACCTGCTCGGTCGCCCTGGTCGGTGTGGAGGGCGTCGTGGTCGAGGTCCAGGCCGACCTGGAACCGGGAGTGGCCGCCTTCGCCCTGGTCGGCCTCCCCGACAAGAGCCTCACCGAGAGCCGCGACCGGGTCCGCGCCGCCATCGTCAACAGCGGCGAGACCTGGCCGCAGAAGAAGCTCACCGTCGGGCTCAGCCCCGCCTCCGTCCCCAAGGGAGGCTCCGGCTTCGACCTCGCGGTGGCCTGCGCCGTGCTCGCCGCCAACGACCGGATCGCGCCGTCCTCCATCGCCGACCTGATGATGATCGGCGAGCTGGGCCTGGACGGCCGGGTGCGCCCGGTCCGCGGCGTGCTGCCGGCGGTGCTGGCCGCCGCCGACGCCGGCTACCGGCACGTCGTCGTACCCGAGCGCACCACCGCTGAAGCCTCGCTGGTGCCCGGAGTCTCCGTCCTGGGGATCCGCTCGCTGCGCCAGCTCATCGCGGTCCTCAACGACGAACCCGTGCCCGAGGAGGAGGAGCCGCGGGCGGACCCGGAAGGCCGGCCCGACCCCATGCTGGCCGGGCTCACCATGCCGGGCGGCTTCGGCGGCGGGCTGGCCAGCAGCCTCGGCGGCGGCACGGCAGCGGTGGACCGCCCCGACCTGGCCGACGTCGCCGGCCAGCCCACCGCCCGGCTGGCCCTGGAAGCAGCCGCGGCCGGCGGACACCACCTGTACCTCAAGGGGCCGCCCGGCGCGGGCAAGACCATGCTGGCCGAGCGCCTGCCGGGCATCCTGCCGCCGCTCACCCGGCAGGAGTCCCTGGAGGTCACCGCGGTCCACTCGGTCGCCGGGATCCTGCCGCCTGGACGCCCGCTGGTCGACACCCCGCCCTACTGCGCCCCGCACCACTCCGCGACCATGCCCTCGCTCGTCGGCGGCGGCAGCGGGCTGCCCCGCCCCGGAGCGGTCTCGCTGGCTCACCGGGGCGTGCTGTTCCTGGACGAGGCGCCGGAGTTCAGCGTCCGCTCGCTGGACGCCCTGCGGCAGCCGCTGGAGTCCGGGCACGTGGTCGTCGCCCGCACCGCGGGCGTGATGCGGCTCCCGGCCCGCTTCATGCTGGTGCTGGCCGCCAACCCCTGCCCGTGCGGCCGCTTCTCGCTCCTCGGCGGCTGCGACTGCTCACCCACCTCGGTGCGCCGCTACCAGGCGCGGCTGTCCGGGCCGCTGCTCGACCGGGTCGATCTGCGGGTCGAGGTGGACGCGGTCAGCCGCGCCGAGCTGATCGGCCACGGCCGGGGCGAGTCCACCGCGGACGTCGCGGCCCGGGTGCTGGAGGCCCGTGACCGCGCCGCCGCCCGCTACCAGGACACGCCCTGGCGGATGAACAGCGAGGTCCCCGGCCACGAGATCCGCACCCGCTGGCACGTCGCCCCCGGCGCCCTGCACGCCGCCGAACGCGACATGGAACGCGGCCTGCTCACCGCCCGCGGACTCGACCGGGTGCTGCGCGTCTCCTGGACGCTCGCCGACCTCGCCGGCCACCCGCGCCCCGACCCCGGCGACGTCCTGCAGGCCCTCCAGCTCCGCAGCGGCTTCAGCCGCGGCGCGGCCCTGGCCGGCACCCCGTGACCGCCGGGCGGACCGGCCCGCCGCGGACCCCGTCCCCGGGCGGGAGCGACCAGGGGCAGGCACCGGCCGGGCCCGGGGCCGTCGAGGAGGAGCTGAGGCGCTACTACGCCTCCGGCGGGGGCGCGGGACGGGACGGGCTGGACGCGGCGGCCGGCTGGCCCGAGCGGCTCGCACGGGTCTCCCTGACCCGGATCGCGGACCCCGGGGACACGGTGATGGGGCGCGCCGTGCGCGAGCTGGGCGCGGAGGAGGCGCTGCGGGCGGCCGGCGCGGGCCGGCGGCTGCCGGCGGCGAGCCCGCGGCGGACCGAGGGCTACCGGCTGCGCGCCCCGCGTGCCGACCCCCTGGCGGACCTGGCGGCGGCGCTGCGGGCCGGGAGCCGCTTCGTGTGCCCGGGCGACGGCGACTGGCCGGCCCAGCTCGACGACCTCGGCGACGAGCGTCCCTACGGGCTGTGGGTGCGCGGCGGGCCCTCGCTGCGGCTGTGGGCGCTGCGCTCGGTCGCCGTGGTCGGCGCCCGCGCCTGCACCGACTACGGCGTGCACATGGCCGTACGGCTGGGCTCGGGCCTGGCCGCCGCCGGCTGGGCCGTGGTCTCCGGCGCCGCCTACGGGGTGGACGGCGCGGTCCACCGCGCCGCCCTGGCCGCCGGCGGGGCCACCATCGGCGTGGTGGCCAGCGGGGTCGACGTGCCCTACCCGCCGGGCAACGCCCCCCTGATCGGCGCCATCGCCGAACACGGCCTGCTGATCGGCGAGTTGCCACCCGGCGAGCACCCCACCCGCAGCCGGTTCGTGCTCCGCAACCGGGTCATCGCCGCACTGACCCGCGGCACCGTGGTGGTCGAGGCCCGCTACCGCAGCGGTTCGCTGATCACCGCCCGCCGGGCCGCGGCGCTCGGCCGGATCACCATGGGGGTTCCCGGGCCGTGCACCAGCGGGCTGTCCGAAGGGGTGCACGAGCTCCTCCGCAAGGAGGCCGTGGTGGTCACCGACGCGGCCGAAGTGGTGGAGATGGTGGGCGAGATCGGCGCGGATCTCGCCCCGGCCCGCCGCGGTCACGCGCTGCCCCGCGACCGCCTCGGCGCGGCGGCCGCGCAGGTGCTGGACGCGCTGCCCGCCCGCGGGGAAGCCGCGGTCGAGGCCGTCGCCGCCGCCGCGGGAGCCGGCGTCCCCGACACGCTGGGACGACTGCACGAATTGCGGGCCCTGGGCTTCGTCGAACGCACGGACGCCGGATGGATGTTGGTCCGTACCGATCACGACGGGCGGTCGGGGCGGATCGGTTGACGCTATGGACACACCATCAGGTGACAGGAAAACGCCGTGACCTGGGGTGATCACAGGACCTGCGAGAACGCCCGCGCAGGACCCGCATCATGGCGCACACGACCGCCCCTTCACCCCCACCGGGGAACCGCCACCGGGCCTGTCCGGCCCGTACCCGCAGAGGAACGTATCTGCGCATGTCCCAGACGGATGACGTAGCAGCCAGCGACGCCGCGGTCACGCTACGCTCGCGGAGGCTCGATTCCCCGGCCGACCCCACCAGCACGCGATCGACCCGCACACGATCGACCACGACACCCCAGAACGGCTCACCACGACGCATGCCCCAGTACACCCCCGGGACCGAAAGGGCGACGGCACCGACCGCCGCCCGCGCCACCGCTCGGCCCCCCGCCCCCACGTCCCTGGACGCGCTGTGGCGGACCTACAAGGCCACGGGGGACAAGCGGCTGCGCGAGCAGCTGATCCTGCACTACTCGCCGCTGGTGAAATATGTCGCGGGCCGGGTCAGCGTGGGCCTGCCGGCGAACGTGGAGCAGGCCGACTTCGTGTCCTCCGGGGTCTTCGGGCTGATCGACGCCATCGAGAAGTTCGACCCGGACCGCGCCATCAAGTTCGAGACCTACGCGATCACCCGGATCCGCGGCGCCATGATCGACGAGCTGCGCGCCCTCGACTGGATCCCGCGGTCGGTGCGGCAGAAGGCCCGCGCGGTGGAGCGCGCCTACGCCACCCTGGAGGCGACGCTGCGCCGCACCCCGAGCGAGCCCGAGGTCGCCGCCGAGATGGGCGTCCCGCTCGAGGAGCTCCACGGGGTGTTCAGCGCCCTGTCGCTGGCCAACGTGGTGGCCCTGGAGGAACTGCTGCACGTCGGTGTCGAGGGCGACCGGCTCAGCCTGGTCGACACGCTGGAGGACACCGGCGCCGACAACCCGGTCGAGGTGGCCGAGGACCGCGAGCTGCGCCGCCTGCTGGCCGGCGCGGTCAACACCCTGCCCGAGCGGGAGAAGACCGTGGTCACGCTCTACTACTACGAGGGCCTGACCCTCGCCGAGATCGGGCAGGTGCTCGGCGTCACCGAGAGCCGGGTCAGCCAGATCCACACCAAGTCCGTCCTCCAACTCCGGGCAAAGCTGGCAGACGTGGGCCGCTGAGCCGCCGGCGGGACCTTCTACAGTGGGGGGATGCCCAGGATTCGAGCGGCCTCGGTGGCCGAGCACCGGTCCATGCAGCGGCGCGCCCTGCTCGACGCCGCCCGCTCCCTGCTGACCGAGGGCGGCACCGACGCCCTCTCCTTCCCGGCGCTGGCCGAGCGCACCGGCCTGGCCCGGTCCTCGGTGTACGAGTACTTCCGCTCCCGCGCGGCGGTCGTCGAGGAGCTGTGCGCCGTCGACTTCCCGGTCTGGGCCGCCGAGGTCGAGGCCGCGATGCAGGCCGCGGAGACGCCCGCGGACAAGATCGAGGCGTATGTCCGCAGCCAGCTGACCCTGGTCGGCGACCGCCGGCACCGCGCCGTGGTGGCGATCTCCGCGGGCGAGCTGGAGGCCGGAGCCCGGGAGAAGATCCGCGCCGCGCACGGCGGCCTGGTCGCCATGGTCGTCGCCGCGCTGTCCTCCCTCGGCCACGCCGAGCCCCGGCTGACGGCCATGCTGCTGCAGGGCATCGTCGACGCCGCGGTCCGCCGCATCGAGCTGGGTGCCGCGGAGGACCCCGACGCCATCGTCGAGGCGGCCGTCGGCATCGCGCTGCACGGCGTCACCCGCCAGGGCGGTCCCGCACCGCGGGGATGACTCGCGGCGGCGGCCGCGGGCAGCGGGCCGGACAGCGGCAGCAGTCGCGACGGCCCCGAGCGGCGCAGCGCCGGAGGCAGCAGCGACAGCGGGTCCAGGTAGACGTCTCCGCGCAGCAGCCCCCAGTGCAGGCACGGCCCGGGACAGTGCGGAACCTCCCCGCCGAGCACCCCCACCCGCCGGCCAGCGGCCACCTCCGTGCCCACCGGCAGCTCCGCCCGCACTGGCTCGTAGGTGGTGCGCAGCCCGCCGGGCAGCGCCAGCACCACCACCGGCACCCCGGCCACGGCACCCGCGAACGCGACCCTGCCCGGAGCCGCCGCCCGCACCGCCGCACCGGGACCCGCCCTCAGGTCCACCCCGCGGTGCCCGGCCGCCCAGGGCGCGGCCGGCGGGTCGAACGCCCGGAGCACGGCCGGCCGCCCTCGCGCTCCCGGTCCCGCCACCGGCCAGCACCGCGCCCCCGGGCCGGGCGGCCCGGCGCAGCCCGCACCGGGTGCTTCGGCCCGGCCCGCAGCACCGGCCGCACCGCCGCCCGAGGCGCCGGCCCCACCGCCACCCGCCGTACCGCCCGGGCCCGCGGCCAGCAGTGCGGCCGTCACCACCGTCGTCCACCACATCGTCGTGAAGATCATGGATCCACGATGGACGACCGCGGGCCGCTCGCGATGATCTTGGTCGCCGGCCTGTGGAAAACCCGGTGGTCGCCCGGCGCTCCGCGGGTCCCGTACACTTTCTCTGGCGATCCGGGTCACCGGGTCGACTTCGCACGCCCCGCCACTCACCCCCGTCACAGGGGCGGTGGCCGCGCTCCTCGGTCCCTTGCGGCACGGCGCGTCGGGGCGTCAGGCGCGGCAGCCATCCGGAGGCCGCGATAACCGAGTACCTCAAGGAGTACGGCCATGGCCGTCGTCACGATGCGGGAGCTGCTGGAGAGCGGCGTCCACTTCGGGCACCAGACCCGCCGCTGGAACCCGAAGATGAAGCGCTTCATCTTCACCGAGCGCAACGGCATCTACATCATCGACCTGCTCCAGTCGCTGTCGTACATCGACCGCGCCTACGAGTTCGTCAAGGAGACCGTCGCGCACGGCGGCTCCATCATGTTCGTCGGCACGAAGAAGCAGGCGCAGGAGGCGATCGCCGAGCAGGCGTCCCGCGTCGGCATGCCCTACGTCAACCAGCGCTGGCTGGGCGGCATGCTCACCAACTTCTCGACCGTCTACAAGCGCCTCCAGCGCCTGAAGGAGCTCGAGGAGATCGACTTCGAGGACGTGGCCGCCTCCGGCCTCACCAAGAAGGAGCTCCTGGTCCTCTCCCGCGAGAAGGACAAGCTGGAGAAGACCCTCGGCGGCATCCGCGAGATGCAGAAGGTCCCCAGCGCCGTCTGGATCGTGGACACCAAGAAGGAGCACATCGCCGTCGGTGAGGCGCGCAAGCTCCGCATCCCGGTCGTCGCCATCCTCGACACCAACTGCGACCCCGACGAGGTCGACTACAAGATCCCGGGCAACGACGACGCGATCCGTTCCGTCACCCTGCTCACCCGCGTGATCGCCGACGCCGTCGCCGAGGGCCTGATCGCCCGCTCCGGCGCCGCGCTGAGCGACAAGAAGGCCGAGGGTGCGGCCGAGCCGCTCGCCGAGTGGGAGCGTGACCTGCTCGAGGGCGAGAAGAAGGCCGACTCCGAGGCGCCTGCCGCCGAGGCCGCTGCCGAGGCCCCGGCCGCTGACGCTCCGGCTGCTGACGCTCCGGCCGCCGACGCCCCGGCTGCGGACGCCCCGGCCGCCGGCGAGGGCGACGCCCCGCAGGCCTGACGCCTTCAGCAGTTCCACGCGTGACGACGGCGGGGGCCTCACGCCCCCGCCGTTCACCCGTAGATCCACCGACCATTCGGGAAGAGAATTAAACCCATGGCGAACTTCACCGCCGCCGACGTCAAGAAGCTCCGCGAGCTGACCGCCGCGGGCATGATGGACTGCAAGAACGCCCTCACCGAGGCGGAAGGCGACCTGGACAAGGCCGTCGAGATCCTCCGGGTCAAGGGCCAGAAGGGCGTCACCAAGCGCGAGGGCCGCTCGGCCTCCAACGGTGCCGTCGTCTCGCTCATCGCCGCGGACAACAGCGAGGGCGTCCTGCTCGAGCTGAAGTGCGAGACGGACTTCGTCGCCAAGGGCGACAAGTTCGTCGCCGTCGCCGACGCGATCGCCGCGCACGTCGCCGCGACCAAGCCGGCCGGCCTCGAGGCGCTGCTCGCCTCCGAGATCAAGGACGGCCAGACCGTCCAGGCGTACGTCGACGAGGCGAACGCGACCCTCGGCGAGAAGATCGTGCTCGACCGCTTCGCCCAGTTCACCGACGGCTACGTGGCGTCCTACCTGCACCGCACCAGCCCGGACCTGCCCCCGCAGGTCGGCGTGCTGGTCGAGCTGGACAAGGCCGACGCGCAGACCGCCAAGGACGTCGCGCAGCACATCGCCGCGTTCGCCCCGAAGTTCCTGACCCGCGACGAGATCGACGCCGAGACGGTCGAGAACGAGCGCCGCGTCGCCGAGGCCACCGCCCGCGAGGAGGGCAAGCCCGAGGGCGCGCTGCCGAAGATCGTCGAGGGCCGGGTCAACGGCTTCTTCAAGGAGAACGTCGTCCTGGAGCAGGCGTTCGCCAAGGACGCCAAGAAGACCGTCCAGAAGGTGCTCGACGAGGCCGGCGTGACGCTCAAGCGCTTCGCGCGCTTCCGCGTCGGCGTCTGATCGCCGTCGGAGCAGCGAAAGACCCGCGGCCCCGCTAGGGTCGTACGCGGCCGGCCGCCCGTCGGCCGCAGATGTGACGAGGAGGCCGTTGCCGTCGAGGGAACCCCAGAGGACCCGCGGCAATGGCCTCCTTTGTACGTGCACGAGGAGAACCCCATGGACGAAGGCGCCGACCACGTCGCCAAGGCTCACGCCACCGCTGGCCGCGGCGGCATCGCCCCCCGCCGCTACCTGCTCAAGCTGTCCGGCGAGGCGTTCGCCGGGGGAGGGGGGCTGGGCGTCGACCCCGATGTCGTGCACGCCATCGCCCGCGAGATCGCGGCAGTCGTCAGGGACGGCTACGAGATCGCGCTCGTCGTCGGCGGCGGCAACTTCTTCCGCGGCGCGGAACTCCAGCAGCGCGGCATGGACCGCGCCCGCTCCGACTACATGGGCATGCTGGGCACGGTCATGAACTGCCTCGCCCTCCAGGACTTCCTGGAGAAGGAGGGCATCGAGACCCGCGTGCAGACCGCCATCACCATGGGCCAGGTCGCCGAGCCCTACATCCCGCTGCGGGCGGTCCGCCACCTGGAGAAGGGCCGCGTGGTCATCTTCGGCGCCGGCATGGGCATGCCCTACTTCTCCACCGACACCACCGCCGCCCAGCGGGCCCTGGAGATCGACGCGGCGGCCATGCTCATGGGCAAGAACGGGGTCGACGGCGTCTACGACTCCGACCCCAAGCACAACCCGGACGCGGTCAGGTTCGACGCGCTGGAGTACGGCGAGGTCATCGCGCGGGACCTGCGGGTCGCCGACCTCACCGCGATCACCCTGTGCCAGGACAACAAGCTGCCGATCCTGGTCTTCGAGCTGCTCGCGGAAGGGAACATCGCGCGGGCCGTGAAGGGTGAGAAGATCGGCACGCTGGTCAACGACCAGGGCACCCGGGCGTGACGGCCGCCGCCGTCGCATCCGCCGCACGACCGTCGTCACGATGGCGTCCGCCGTCACAAGCCGTCACACAGACGTCCGCCTTCTGAAGACCAGGAGCACATGGTGATTGAAGAAACCCTCCTCGAGGCCGAGGAGAAGATGGAGAAGGCCGTGGCCGTCGCCAAGGACGACTTCGCGGCGATCCGAACCGGCCGTGCGCACCCGGCGATGTTCAACAAGATCGTGGCCGAGTACTACGGCACCGTCACCCCGATCAACCAGCTCGCCTCCTTCGCGGTGCCCGAGCCCCGGATGGCGGTGATCACCCCCTTCGACAGCAGCAGCCTGCGCAACATCGAGGAGGCGATCCGCAACTCGGACCTCGGCGTCAACCCGAGCAACGACGGCCGTATCATCCGGGTGGTCTTCCCGCAGCTCACCGAGGAGCGCCGCCGCGACTACATCAAGGTCGCCAAGCACAAGGCCGAGGACGCGAAGATCTCGATCCGCAGCGTCCGCCGCAAGGCCAAGGAGACGCTCGACAAGCTCGTCAAGGACGGCGAGACCGGCGAGGACGAGGTGCGCCGCGCGGAGAAGGAGCTCGACGACACCACGGCGAAGTACGTGGCGCAGATCGACGAGCTGCTCAAGCACAAGGAGGCCGAGCTGCTGGAGGTCTGACCTCCGGCACGCCCGCCGCGCCACATCCGCACACTCCCCGGCCGACCACCACCTGACGACGACGCGAGGCGAAGCTCCGTGAACGACTCTTCCTGGGGCGCTTCGCCACGCGCCGCGCATGCGGCGGGTTCCGCCACGGAATCCGGGGCGAGCAGGAAGACTCCCGCCATGCCGCCATCCCCGCCGCCGGCCGCCGAGCCCCCGCCCGCCCAGGACCCGGCTCCGGAACCGACCCGGGTGAAGAAGTCCGCGGGACGCAACCTGCGGGCGGCGATAGGGGTCGGCGTCGGACTGGGCGTGGTCATCGTCGCGTCCCTGTTCATCGTCAAGGCGGTGTTCGTCGGCGTCGTGGTGGCCGCCGTGGTGACCGGCCTGTGGGAGCTGACGTCGCGCCTGGCCGAGCGCAAGGACATCCACGCGCCGCTGGTGCCACTGGCGGTCGGCGGCGCGGCGATGGTCGTGCTCGGCTATCTGCGCGGCGCGGACGGCGCGTGGATCGCCATGGCGCTGACCGCGCTCGCGGTGCTGGTCTGGCGGATGGCCCAGCCGCCGGAGAACTACCTGCGGGACGTCACGGCCGGCGTGTTCGCCGCGTTCTACGTGCCGTTCCTGGCCACGTTCGTGGTCATGATGCTCGCCGCGGACGACGGGCCGCGGCGTGTGCTGGTGTTCCTGCTGCTCACCGTGATCAGCGACACCGGCGCCTACGCGGTCGGCTGGCGCTTCGGCCGCCACAAGCTCGCGCCGCGGATCAGTCCCGGCAAGACCCGCGAGGGGCTGCTCGGCGCGATGGCCTTCGCGATGGTGGCCGGCGCCCTGCTGATGCAGTACCTCATCGACGACGGCCAGTGGTGGCAGGGCCTGCTGCTCGGCCTGGCGGCGGCCACCAGCGCCACCCTCGGCGACCTCGGCGAGTCCATGATCAAGCGCGACCTCGGCATCAAGGACATGGGCGCCCTCCTCCCGGGCCACGGCGGCATCATGGACCGCCTCGACAGCCTCCTCCCCACCGCCCCCGTCGTCTGGCTCCTCCTCGTGGCCTTCGTCGGCAACGGCTGACCCCCCCGGGCCGCAAACCAGCCGCAAACCGGGCCGCAACCGGGCCGCAAACCGGGGCGGACGGGGGAGTGCTGGGGGTCTGCGACACTGGTAGGCATCATGCCTGCACCCGGAGAACTCACATTTGCCGCGCCGCGCGGGGCCAAGAAGCCCCCGCGGCACCTTGCCGACCTGTCGCCGGTGGAGCGCAGGGAGGCGGTGGCCGCGCTCGGCGAGAAGCCGTTCCGGGCCAAGCAGCTGTCGCAGCACTACTTCGCGCGGTACGCCGACGATCCGGCGGCGTGGACGGACATCCCGGCGGCGGCCCGCGGGCGGCTCGCGGACGACCTGCTGCCGGAGCTGATGACGGTGGTGCGGCACGCCGAGTGCGACGGCGGGGACACCCGCAAGACGCTCTGGCGGCTGTTCGACGGCACGCTCGTGGAGTCCGTGCTGATGCGCTACCCGGACCGGGTCACCATGTGCATCTCGTCACAGGCCGGCTGCGGCATGAACTGCCCGTTCTGCGCGACCGGGCAGGCCGGCCTGGACCGCAACTTGTCGACCGCGGAGATCGTGCACCAGATCGTCGCCGGCATGCGGGCGCTGCGTGACGGCGAGGTGCCCGGCGGGCAGTCCCGGCTGTCGAACATCGTCTTCATGGGCATGGGCGAGCCGCTCGCCAACTACAAGCGGGTGATCGGCGCGATCCGCCGGCTGACCGACCCCGAGCCGGACGGCCTGGGCCTGTCGCAGCGCGGCATCACCGTGTCCACCGTCGGCCTGGTCCCGGCGATGTACCGGTTCGCCGAAGAGGGCTTCAAGTGCCGGCTGGCGGTCTCCCTGCACGCCCCGGACGACGAGCTGCGCGACACCCTCGTGCCGGTCAACACCCGCTGGAAGGTCCGCGAGGTGCTCGACGCGGCCTGGTACTACGCGGAGAAGTCCGGCCGCCGGATCTCGATCGAGTACGCGCTGATCCGCGACATCAACGACCAGGCGTGGCGGGCCGACCGGCTGGGCAGGCTGCTGAAGAACCATCGCGTGCACGTCAACCTGATCCCGCTCAACCCCACCCCGGGCTCCAAGTGGACCGCGTCCCGGCCCGAGGACGAGCGGGCGTTCGTCGCCGCTCTGGAGGGACACGGCGTCCCGGTGACCGTGCGGGACACCCGCGGCCAGGAGATCGACGGCGCCTGCGGGCAGCTCGCCGCTTCCGAGCGCTGACCGGCCGCCGGGGAGCAGCCGGCACCGGATGGCAAAGCTGCTGGTACGGTGCATGCGCACCGGACATCGGTCCACAAGTGAACATCCGACAGGGGAGCGCCTGAGACGGCGCTGAGAGTGCGGCTGGGACCTCGGTCCCAGGCCGCAGACCCTCGAACCTGATCCGGGTCATACCGGCGTAGGGAGTCAGCATGAACAGCACCATCCGCAGGCGTGCCCTGGGCGCACTCGTCCTGGCCACCGCCTGCGCCACCGCGCTCAGCGCCTGCGGCGGCTCGTCGTCGGGCAAGAAGAGCGGTGGCGCCGCCTCCGGCAGCAAGACGGTCACCGTCGTCAGCCACGACTCGTTCGCCGCCTCGAAGAGCGTGCTCGCCGCGTTCACCAAGGAGACCGGCTACACGGTCAAGGTGCTGCGCGGCGGCGACGCGGGGGCCGCGGTCAACCAGGCGATCCTCACCAAGGACCACCCGCGCGGCGACGTCTTCTTCGGCGTCGACAACACCCTGCTGTCGCGCGCCCTCGACAACGGCCTGTTCGACCCGTACACGGCCAAGGGCCTCGACCAGGTGCCCGCCGACGTCCAGTTGGACGCCGCCAAGCACCGCGCCACGCCCATCGACTCCGGTGACGTGTGCGTCAACTACGACCGCGCCTACTTCGCCGCGCACAAGCTGGCCCCGCCGCAGAGCTTCGCCGACCTGGTCAAGCCGCAGTACAAGAACCTGCTGGTGACCGAGAACGTCGCGACCTCCTCGCCGGGCCTGGCGTTCATGCTCGGCAGCGTCGCCACCTACGGCGACGCCGGCTGGCAGGGGTACTGGAAGCAGCTGAAGGCCAACGGCGTCGAGGTCGTCGACGGCTGGGAGCAGGCGTACAACGACCGCTTCTCCGGCTCGTCCGCGGGCAAGAAGGCCAAGGGCGACCGGCCGCTGGTGGTCTCCTACGCGTCGAGCCCGCCCGCCGAGGTCGTCGGCGTCACCCCGGCGCCGGCCGAGTCCCCGGTCGGCGTGGCCACCGGCACCTGCTTCCGCCAGATCGAGTTCGCCGGGCTGCTGCACGGCGCGAAGAACCCCGCGGGCGGCAAGGCGTTCATCGACTTCATGCTGAGCAAGGCGTTCCAGCAGGACATGCCGCTGCAGATGTACGTCGACCCGGTGGTCAAGGGCGCCGCGGAGCCCGAGGAGTTCGTGAAGTACGGCGCGAAGGTCGAGCACCCGACGACCCTCCCGCCGACCGAGATCGCGGCCAAGCGCGACGACTGGGTCAAGGCATGGACGTCGACCGTCCTGTAGCCCCTGCCGGTCCCGCCACCGCCACCACCGCACCCGTACCCGCACCCGCGTCCCCGCGACCGGGTCGCGGCCGGGCGACCGGTGTGCGGCTGGCGTTGATGGCCCTGCCGCTGGCCTTCTTCGCGGTGTTCTTCGCCTACCCGGTCGGCGCCATCGTCGCCCGCGGGCTGCACCAGGGCGGGCGGTGGCGGCCGGGAGCGATCGGCGACGTGCTCGGCGACCCGTCGATCCGGCACGTCCTGTGGTTCACGTGCTGGCAGGCGGCGGCCTCCACGGCGCTGACGCTGGCCGTCGCGCTGCCCGGCGCGTACGTCTTCGCGCGGCTGGACTTCCCCGGCAAGCAGCTGCTGCGGGCGGTGGTCACCGTGCCGTTCGTGCTGCCCACCGTCGTCGCGGGATCCGCGTTCCTGGCGCTGCTCGGGCGCGGCGGCTTCACCGACAGCCTGTTCGGCTTCCGGCTGGACACCAGCGTGTGGGCGATCCTGATCGCCCACGTCTTCTTCAACTACGCGGTCGTGGTGCGCACGGTCGGCGGGTTGTGGGCGCAGCTGGACCCGCGGCAGGAGGAGGCGGCGCGCATGCTGGGCGCCGGCCGCTTCGCGGCCTGGCGCCGGGTCACCCTGCCCGCGCTCGGGCCCGCGGTGGCCGCGGCCGCGCTGATGGTGTTCCTGTTCACCTTCACCTCCTTCGGCGTCATCCAGATCCTGGGCGGCCCCACCCGCTCCACCCTGGAGGTCGAGATCTACCGGCAGACCGCCGAGTTGCTGGACCTGCCGACCGCCGCGGTGCTCACGCTGCTGCAACTCGCCGCGGTCGGCGCGATCCTCGGCGTGCACGCCTGGACGGTGCGCCGCCGTGAGGCGACCCTGCGGCTGGTGGACGCCGCCCGCACCGCGCACCGCCCGCGCGGCGCGGAACGCGTGCTGCTGGCCGGTGTCCTGGCCGTCGTCGCGCTGCTGATCCTGCTGCCGCTCGGCGTGCTCGTCGCCCGCTCCTTCGACGGCCCCCACGGCTACGGCCTCGACTTCTACCGGGCGCTGTCCTCCGCGGACGGTTCGGGCGACGGCGGCACCTTCCTGGTCTCGCCGCTGGAGACGGTCTGGAACTCGCTGCGCTACGCCGCCGTCGCGACGGTGATCGCGCTGGCCGTCGGCGCGCTGGCGGCCACCGCGCTGGTGCGCCGGGCCGGCCGGCTGATGCGCGGCTTCGACGCCCTGCTGATGCTGCCGCTGGGCACCTCGGCGGTCACCGTCGGCTTCGGCTTCCTGATCACCTTGGACAAGCCGCCGCTGGACCTGCGGGACTCCTGGCTGCTGGTGCCGCTCGCACAGGCCCTGGTCGGCGTGCCGTTCGTGGTGCGGGTCATGCTGCCGGTGCTGCGGGCCGTCGACGACCGGCTGCGGGAGGCCGCCGCGGTGCTCGGCGCGTCCCCGCTGCGGGTCTGGCGCGAGGTCGAACTGCCGCTCGTGGCGCGGGCGATGGGGATCGCCGCGGGCTTCGCGTTCGCCGTCTCGCTCGGCGAGTTCGGCGCGACGGTGTTCATCGCCCGGCCCGACAGCCCCACCCTGCCGGTCGCGGTGGCCCGCCTGCTCGGCCGTGCCGGCGAGATGAACTACGGCCAGGCGATGGCGCTCAGCACCATCTTGATGGCGGTCTGCGCGGCCAGCCTGCTCGTCCTGGAGACCGCCTGGCGGCGCCGCGGGGACGGCCGCCGGATCACCGATGCGACCGGGGAGTTCTAGATGGCCCTGCTGCGGATCGACGCCGCCACCGTACGGTTCGGGGACCGCGCCGCGCTCGACGGCGTCGACCTGGACGTCGCCGCGCACGAGACCGTGTGCGTGCTCGGGCCCAGCGGCAGCGGCAAGTCCACGCTGCTGCGCGCGGTGGCCGGGCTGCAGCCGCTGGACGCCGGGCGGATCCTGCTCGACGGCGCCGACCAGGCCGGCACGCCGCCGCACCGGCGCGGCGTCGGCCTGATGTTCCAGGACCACCAGCTCTTCCCGCAGCGCGATGTCGGCGGCAACGTCGCCTTCGGCCCGCGGATGCACCGGGTCCCGCGCGACCTGCGGGAGCAGCGGGTGGCCGAACTGCTGGACCTGGTGGGCCTGCCCGGGGCCGCGCACCGCGCGGTGGGCACGCTGTCCGGCGGCGAGCAGCAGCGGGTCGCCCTCGCCCGCGCGCTCGCGCCCGAGCCGCGGCTGCTCATGCTCGACGAGCCGCTCGGCCAGCTCGACCGCTCGCTGCGCGAACGGCTGGTCGTCGAACTCCGCCAGCTCTTCGGCCGGTTGGGCACCACGGTGCTCGCCGTCACCCACGACCAGGGCGAGGCGTTCGCGCTCGCCGACCGCGTGGTGGTCATGCGGGACGGCCGGATCGCGCAGAGCGGCACGCCGCTGGAGGTCTGGCAGCGGCCCGACTCGGAGTTCGTCGCGCGCTTCCTCGGCTTCGACGCGGTCACCGACGGCGTGGTCAGCGGCGGCGTCGCCGTCACCGACTGGGGCAAGCTGCCGGTGCCCGACGGCACGCCCGAAGGGCGGGCGCGGGTTCTGGTGCGGCCGCCCGGGGTCCTGCTCGGCCCGGCGGACGAGGGCCTGCTGTGCGAGGTCCGCGCCCGCACCTTCCGCGGCGGGCGGGTCGCGGTGATCCTCGGCGTCGTCGGCGCGGAGCGCGGGCCGCAGCTGGAGGCCGAGTGCACGCTGCGGGACGCCCCCGCCGAGGGCGACCGGACCGGGGTCACCTTCGACCCCGCGGAAGTCGTCGTCCTGCACCGATGATTTTCGGCGGCCCGTCTCGTCGTATGAAGCACAGACCGAGACGAGGAGAGCACCGTGCAGAAGATCACCACGTTCCTCTGGTACGACACCCAGGCCGAGGAGGCCGCGCAGTTCTACACCTCGCTGTTCGAGGACTCCCGCATCGTGGACGTCCAGCGCAGCGGCGAGGCGGGACCCGGCGCCCCCGGGACCGCGCTGGTCGTCGAGTTCGAGCTGGCGGGCCAGCGGTACCTGGCGCTCAACGGCGGGCCCGCGCACAGCTTCACCGAGGCGATCTCGCTCAGCGTGGACTGCGGCTCCCAGGAGGAGGTCGACACCCTGTGGCAGCGGCTCACCGCGGACGGCGGCGAGGAAGGGCCGTGCGGCTGGCTCAAGGACCGGTTCGGCCTGTCCTGGCAGATCGTGCCCCGACGGCTGCCCGAACTGCTCGCCGACCCCGACCAGCAGGCCGCGCAGCGCGTCATGGCCGCGATGCTCGGCATGAAGAAGATCGTGGTCAAGGAGCTGGAGGCGGCCGCCGCGGGCTGAGGCGCCCGGGGCGCCGCGCGGTCAGCCCCAGGCGAGGCGGGCCAGCGCGGCCGGCACCTCGCGGACGCTGTCGACCAGGGCGATGCGGTCGGCCATCGGCCGCTTGCCGGCCAGCGCCGTCAGCAGCGGCCACACCGGCAGCGTGGTCGTCCAGTGCGCCCGGTTCACCAGCACCATGGGGGCGGGATCGCCGTGCGACCCGTAGTAGTTCGCGGTGGCCGCGTCGAAGACCTCCTGGACGGTGCCGGCCGCGCCCGGCAGGTACACCACGCCGGCGTTGCAGCGGGACAGCAGGCCGTCCTCGCGGGTGGCGTTGGCGAAGAACTTGGCGATGTGCGCGGCGAAGGCGTTCGGCGGCTCGTGCCCGTAGAACCAGGTCGGCAGGCCGTAGGAGGGCCCGCCGTCCGGCCACCGGTCGCGCACCGCCATCGCGGCCGTCGCCCACGTGCCGACCGACGCGCCGAAGGACGGCACCCGCGCCAGCACGTCCAGCGCCTTGCCGAGCATGACGTCGTCGTACGGTGCCGCGTACGCGCCGAAGTTGGCCGCCTCCATGGCGCCCGGCCCGCCGCCGGTCGCCACGGTGAGGCCGGACCTGGCCAGCTCCCGGCCCAGGCGGGCCGCGCCCGCGTACTCCAGGCTCCCGCGCTCCATCGCGTGGCCGCCCATGACGCCCACCACCCGGGCGCCGCGCAGCCGTTCGTCGAGCGCGTCGGACAGAGCGTCGTCGTGGACCGAGCGGAGCATCGAGGCCAGCACGTCGCCGCCGGCCGAAGTGCGGCGGTACCAGGCGTAGGTCCTGGCGTCCGGGGTGCTCGCGTAGCCGTCGGTCTCCAGGCCCGCATACAGCTCGTCGGGAGTGTAGGGCGCGCCGCGGTAGGGGTCGAACGGCAGGTTCGGGACCGGCGGGAAGACCAGCGCGCCGCCGGCCCTGACGTGGGCCAGCGCCTGCGGCTCCATCCGGCAGCCCAGGAACACCGCCTGCGAGGAGTCCACGACCAGCAGCGCGAAGGTGCGCTCGGTCAGGTCGAGGGCCTGCAGCCGGCATCCGGCCAGGCTGCCGCCCAGCGCGGCCCGGTCGAACTCCTCGAGGTCGTGGATCTCCCGTATCGGTATGCCCTCCGCTCCTGCGAACCGGTCCATGTCGGCGTCATCGAAAGGCAGGGGTGCGGGCACCCCTGCACCCTAGCCCCCCCCTCGGCGCGGCAGGACCGGGGAGGTCGGGCCGCCGGCGGGACCGCTGACGGTACGTCACCGGCACCCGGACGGTGTGTCACCGAAAGGGGGTCTACGGCAGCGTGCTGAGCCCGGCGACCAGGAACGCCACGCCCACCAGGACCGCGGCCAGCGCGCCCGCGCGGACCGCCAGCGCGGCCCGGAGCATCGCCGGCGGGGCGGCCACCGCGCTCAGCGCGCCCTGCGCCTCGGGCCGGGCGTTGCCCGTCTCGGACAGGCCGACCGCGGCGGTGGCCAGCACGCACACCGCGATCAGCGTGAACGCGAAGACGGTCACCGGCCCGAGCCGGTGACCGGCGCCGGACTGCAGGGCGTAGGCCGACAGCGCCGCGGCGGCGGTCGCGCAGAGCAGGCCCAGCGGGCGGCCGATCCGCCGCGACTCGTACTGCAGCGTCCGTCCGGCGAGCAGGCGCACCGCGCCCGGCCGGTAGACGGCCAGCAGCCGGCCGCAGAAGAAGGCCAGGCCGGGCCCGGCGAGCACCAGTCCCGCGGTGGTGACGATCCAGCCGGCGACCGCGGCCGGCGCGATCACCCCGAGGCCGCTGGGCAGCGGCACCCCGTCGCCCTTGGGCGCGGCCACCTCGACGGACAGGCCCACGGCGACCAGCGCGACACCCCACGGCAGGCTGCCCGGCGTGTCATGCGCCTCCTTCGGACGCGACGAGCGCAGCCCGACGGCGACGGTGACGGCCGCAGCGGCGGGGACGAGCGCGAGCAGCGTCGCCACGCCGGCGGCCGGCAAGGTCGTGCCGCTGGCGAGCCGGCCGGGCCCGACAGCGCTCCACGGCCCGCCCGCGACGTCGCCGCGCACCAGCAGGAACAGCAGCAGCGCGAGCAGGCTGCCCGCCGCGCACACCACCGCCGTGGTGACGGCGGCGAGGGCCTGCATCCCGGTCCTGCCCAGGCCCACCGACGCCAGCCCGTCGCGCGGCCAGGCGGCGGACTGCCGGCAGCCCACCGCCGAGGCCAGCTGCACGGTCACCACGACCGGCACCACGCACCACACCAGCCGCATCACCGAGTCCGTCGCGCTGCCGTGCGGGTGGGCCAGCGCCCAGCCCACCGCGGACAGCAGCAGCAGACCCGTGCCGGCCGAGGCCGCGGCGACCAGCGCCCAGCGGCCCAGCATCGCGGGTCGCGACCCGCGCAGCACCCGCAGGCTCAGCACGCCGCCGTCACCCCTCCAGGAAATGCCGCCGGCCGCAGGCCGGCGGCGCGGACCGCCCGGCGTCCCGTCATACCGACGCCGGCCACGGGCTCGCGGACTCGCGGTCCTGCACCGGCATCGGCGCCCCGGGGCGGCCGTCGACCAGCCCCATGGTCCGGTCGGCGTGCCCGGCGACCTCCGGGTCGCTGGTGGCCAGGACCACGGTGATCTCGTGCGAGCGGGCCGCGCTGGCCAGGGTGCGCAGCACATGGCCGCGGTCCTGCCGGTGCAGGGCGGCGGTCGGCTCGTCGGCGAAGACCACGGCAGGACCGGTGACCAGGGCGCGGGCGACCGCCACGCGCTGGCGCTGGGCTGTCGTCAGATCGGCCGGCCGCTTGCGCGCGCAGTCGCCGATGTCCAGGCGCTCCAGCCACTCCTGCGCGGCGCTCCGGGCGCCGCGGTGGCCGTCGCCGCGCAGCATCAGCGGCAGGGCGGCATTCTCCCAGGCCGTCAGCTCGGGCAGCAGATGCGCCCGGTCGCCGATCCAGCCGAACCGGTCGCGGCGCAGCAGCTCACGGGACGCCTCGTCCAGGGTGTGCACCGGGGCGCTGTTGAACCACACCTCGCCCTCGTCCGGGACGAGCTGCCCGGAAAGGCAGTGCAGCAGCGTCGACTTGCCGGCGCCGCGCGGGCCGAGGACGGCCAGGATCTCGCCGGCCCGCACGTTGACGGACACACCGGCCAGGGCGGGGTCGCCCCGGTGGGAGTGCCGCAGCGCACGGGCCCAGAGCACGTCGTTGTCGGGCGGGGCCACCATGCCGTACCTCCGCAGGTTCGTTCCCAGGCACGTTCACACGGGAAACGAGCCGGGGAGTGGGCGGTCACTCCCGGGCACCGTAGGCAGGCGGCGGGCGGTCCGGCGCGCAGGCGCGGCGGCGCACCGGCCCGGGATCGTCCGTACGGACGATCGAGGACCGGTGCGTGGCCGCACGGCCGGGACCGTGGCCGGTGGCGCGGGCGGCTACAGCTTGGTCCACGCCTCGGCGAGCACGCCGCGCAGGATCTGCTCGATCTCGTCGAACAGGGCCTGGTCGGAGATCAGCGGCGGGGCCAGCTGGACCACCGGGTCGCCCCGGTCGTCGGCCCGGCAGTACAGGCCGCTGTCGTAGAGCTTCTTCGACAGGAACCCGTACAGGACCCGCTCGGTCTCCTCGTCGGTGAAGGTCTCCTTGGTGGCCTTGTCCTTCACCAGCTCGATGCCGTAGAAGAAGCCGTTGCCGCGGACGTCGCCGACGATCGGCAGGTCGTGCAGCTTCTTCAGGGTGGCGAAGAAGTCGCCCTCGGTGTCCAGCACGTGCTGGTTGAGGCGCTCGCGCTCGAAGATGTCGAGGTTGGCCAGGGCGACGGCGGCCGACACCGGGTGCCCGCCGAAGGTGTAGCCGTGCAGGAAGGTGTTGTCGCCGCGGTAGAACGGCTCGGCGAGCCGGTCCGAGACGATGCACGCCCCTATCGGCGAGTAGCCGGAGGTCATGCCCTTGGCGCAGGTGATCATGTCCGGCACGTAGTCGAACTTGTCGCAGGCGAACATGGTGCCGAGCCGGCCGAAGGCGCAGATCACCTCGTCGGAGACGAGCAGCACGTCGTAGCGGTCGCAGATCTCGCGGACCCGCGCGAAGTAGCCGGGCGGCGGCGGGAAGCAGCCGCCGGCGTTCTGGACCGGCTCCAGGAAGACCGCGGCGACCGTCTCCGGGCCCTCGAACAGGATCTCCTGCTCGATCTGGTCGGCGGCCCAGCGGCCGAACGCCTCCGGGTCGTCGCCGAACAGCGGCGCCCGGTAGATGTTGGTGTTCGGCACCTTGCGGGCGCCCGGCACCAGCGGCTCGAACGGCGCCTTGAGCGCGGGCAGTCCGGTGATGGACAGCGCGCCCTGCGGCGTGCCGTGGTAGGCGACGGCCCGTGAGATGACCTTGTACTTGGTGGGGTTGCCGTTCAGCTTGTGGTACTGCTTGGCCAGCTTCCAGGCGGTCTCGACGGCCTCGCCGCCGCCGGTGGTGAAGAAGACCTTGTTCAGGTCGCCGGGCGCGTAGTGCGCGAGCCGCTCGGCGAGCTCCACGGCCTTGGGGTGGGCGTAGCTCCACACCGGGAAGAACGCCAGCTCCTGCGCCTGCTTGTAGGCGGTCTCGGCCAGTTCGTGCCGGCCGTGCCCGGCGTTGACCACGAACAGCCCGGACAGGCCGTCGACGTACCGCTTGCCGCGGTCGTCGTAGATGTACGAGCCCTCGCCGCGCACGATGGTGGGCACGGGGGCGTTCTCGTACGACGACATGCGGGTGAAGTGCATCCACAGGTGGTCGTACGCGGTCTTGGAGAGGTCTGCCGGGCTGGTGTCCATGGCTATCTGGTTCCCCAGGTGTAGGTCTGCTTGCGGAGCTTGAGGTAGACGAAGCTCTCGGTGGAGCGCACGCCGGGCAGCGCGCGGATCCGCTTGTTGATCATCTCCAGCAGGTGGTCGTCGTCCTCGCAGACGATCTCGACCAGCAGGTCGAAGGAGCCCGCGGTGATCACCACGTACTCGACCTCGTCCAGGGCGGCGAGCGACTCGGCCACCGGGTCGATGTCGCCCTCGACGGTGATGCCGACCATGGCCTGCCGCCGGAATCCCACGGTGAGCGGGTCGGTGACCGCGACGATCTGCATCACGCCCTGGTCGAGCAGTTTCTGCACGCGCTGGCGCACGGCGGCCTCGGACAGGCCGACGGCCTTGCCGATCGCCGCGTACGGACGGCGCCCGTCCTCCTGGAGCTGTTCGATGATCGCCTTCGACACCGCGTCTATCTGGCTTGACGCGGCGTTCATGTCTCGAGTGGCCACGCGCACCACTGTGCAGGAGAGGTCGACGGTCACGCAAGCCCTCAACGATGAAATCCGTTGCTGTGGCCTTCTCGTAACACCGAATCGGTTGTTTCGGTGAGGTGGGTATGTCGAATACAGTAGTTCTCGGGCTAAGCTGGGACGCGTCTCAGTAGATGGACACGACTCGTAGGACCAGGGAGCAAGCGCCGTGACCGAACTCCGTACTCTGCGCAACTACATCGACGGAGAATTCCGCGACGCCGCCGACGGGCGCACCACCGAGGTGGTCGACCCGGTGACCGGGCAGGCGTACGCGAAGGCGCCGCTGTCCGGGCAGGCGGACGTGGACGCGGCGATGGCCGCGGCCGCCGCGGCCTTCCCCGGCTGGCGCGACACCACCCCCGCCGAGCGGCAGAAGGCCCTGCTGAAGATCGCCGACGCGATCGAGGCACGGGCCGACGAGCTGGTCGCGGTGGAGAGCCGGAACACCGGCAAGCCGATCGGGCTGACCGCCAGCGAGGAGATCCCGCCGATGGTCGACCAGATCCGGTTCTTCGCCGGCGCCGCCCGCATGCTCGAGGGCCGCGCGGCCGGCGAGTACATGGAGGGCATGACCTCCATCGTCCGCCGCGAGCCGGTCGGCGTCTGCGCGCAGGTCGCGCCGTGGAACTACCCGATGATGATGGCCGTCTGGAAGTTCGCGCCGGCCATCGCGGCCGGCAACACCGTGGTGCTCAAGCCGTCCGACACCACCCCCGCCTCCACCGTGCTGCTCGCCGAGATCCTCGGCGGGGTGCTGCCCAAGGGCGTGTTCAACGTGGTGTGCGGCGACCGCGACACCGGCCGGATGATGGTCGAGCACCCGGTGCCGGCGATGGCCTCCATCACCGGCTCGGTGCGGGCCGGCATCGAGGTGGCCGGCTCGGCCGCCAAGGACGTCAAGCGGGTCCACCTGGAGCTGGGCGGCAAGGCCCCGGTCGTGGTGTTCGAAGACCTCGACAGCGCCGCCATCGCCAAGGCCGTGGAGGACATCGCGGTCGCCGGCTTCTTCAACGCCGGACAGGACTGCACCGCGGCCACCCGCGTGCTGGTCCACGAGTCGATCCACGACGAGTTCACCGCCGCGCTCACCAAGGCCGCCGCCGACACCAAGACCGGCCTGCCGGACGACGAGGACGTGCTGTTCGGCCCGCTCAACAACGCCAACCAGCTCGCCCAGGTCACCGGCTTCATCGAGCGGCTGCCCGCGCACGCCAAGGTGCAGACCGGCGGCCACCGGGTCGGCGAGAGCGGCTACTTCTTCGCACCGACGGTGGTCTCCGGCCTGAAGCAGGACGACGAGATCGTCCAGCGCGAGGTGTTCGGCCCGGTCATCACCGTCCAGTCCTTCACCGACGAGGACCAGGCCGTCGAGTGGGCCAACGGCGTCGAGTACGCGCTCGCCTCCTCGGTGTGGACCAAGGACCACGGCCGCGCGATGCGGATGTCCAAGCGCCTCGACTTCGGCTGCGTGTGGATCAACACCCACATCCCGCTGGTCGCCGAGATGCCGCACGGCGGGTTCAAGCAGTCCGGCTACGGCAAGGACCTTTCCGCCTACGGCTTCGACGACTACACCCGGATCAAGCACGTGATGACGTCCCTGGACTCCTGACCGGCGATCCGGAGGGGCGGGGTGCGGCGGACGGCGGCGCACCCCGCCCCTTCACGTCCCGGGGCTGCCGGCTTGCAGGCGCTGCAGGTGCTTCGGCGCGTTCAGGCGCGGGAGCGCTGCGCCAGCACGCGCTGCAGCGCGTCCAGCCGGTTGGTGGTGACCGCGTCCACGCCCAGCGCCAGCAGGCGGGACATGGACCGCTCCCAGTCCGCGGTCCACGCGGAGACCAGCAGCCCGTGGTCGCGCGCGAAGGCCACGGTCGCCGCGTCGACCAGGCCGAACCGCAGGTTGAGCCAGCGCGGCCGGAGGGCGGCCAGCAGCGGCTCACCGGGACGCACCGAGGTCTTCCAGGTCATGGCGATCTCGGCGTCGCCGGACAGCGCCCGGACCTCGCGCATCGCGGCCAGATCGCCGCAGTAGTAGACCCGTTCGCCCAGCCCGGCCGCCTCGACCGCTTCCAGGGACGGCGCCGCCTGCCCGGACTCGGTCAGGTCCAGCAGCATCCGGCCCGCAGGATGCTTGCCGAGCATCGCGAGGGCGTCGGCCAGCGGCGGCACGCCGCCGCCGGTGGTCTCGAAGACCTGGTCGAAGGTGAGCGAGGCGACGGGAACCTCGCGGCCCCACATCCGCTCCAGGGTCGGGTCGTGCAGCAGCACCGGCACCCCGTCACGAGTGACCCGGACGTCCACCTCCACCACGTCCGCGCCCTTGGCCAGCGCGGAGCCGACCGAGGGCAGCGTGTTCTCGCGGTGCACGTACGGGTCACCGCGGTGCGCGACGGCGAGCGCCACGTCAGCTCCAGGACGCGGTGTAGGCGTCGATCTCCGCGGCGATCCGGGCCTTGCCCGGGGCGTCCAGGAACGAGGCCCGGACGGCGTTCTTCGCCAGCGCCGCCACCCCGGCCCGGTCCAGGCCGAGCAGCCGGGCGGCCACCGCGTACTCGGTGTTGAGGTCGGTGCCGAACATCGGCGGGTCGTCGCTGTTGACGGTGACGAGCACGCCCGCGTCGACCATCTGCCGGATCGGGTGCTCCTCCAGCACGGCGACCGCGCGGGTGGCGATGTTCGAGGTCGGGCAGACCTCCAGCGGGATGCCGTGCTCGGCCAGGTGCTCCAGCAGCCGCGGGTCCTGCGCGGCGCTGGTGCCGTGCCCGATCCGCTCGGCGCCCAGCTCGCGCAGCGCGTCCCACACGGTCTGCGGCCCGGTCGTCTCGCCCGCGTGCGGCACGCTGTGCAGGCCGGCCGCCCGCGCCCGGTCGAAGTACGGCTTGAACTGCGGGCGCGGCACGCCGATCTCGGGCCCGCCGAGGCCGAACGAGACCAGGCCGTCCGGCTGCCCGTGGAGCGCGAGGCGGGCCGTCTCCTCGGCGGACTCCAGGCCCGCCTCGCCCGGGATGTCGAAGCACCAGCGGAGCGTCACGCCCAGCTCCGCCTCGGCGGCCCGGCGGGCGTCCTCGATGGCCTCCATGAACGCCGGGCCCGGGATCCCGCGCCGGGTCGAGCTGTACGGGGTGACGGTCAGCTCGGCGTAGCGGATGTTCTGCCTGGCCATGTCGCGGGCCACCTCGAAGGTGAGCAGCCGGACGTCCTCGGGGTCCCTGATCAGGTCGACGACCGACAGGTACACCTGGATGAAGTGCGCGAAGTCCCGGAACGTGAAGTACTCGGCGAGCGCCGCCGGGTCCTCGGGGACCGAGGAGTCCGGGTGGCGGGCGGCGAGCTCCGCGACGATGCGGGGCGAGGCGGACCCCACGTGGTGGACGTGCAGTTCGGCCTTCGGCAGTCCGGCGATGAAAGCGTCCAGGCCCTCCGCGGTCCTGGTCGCGGTGCCGGGTGCGAGGTCGCTCATGCCTGCTCCTTCGTCGCTTCTGCGCCGGCTCGGCGCACAGGCCGGGGTCCCGTGGCCGTGTGCCGCAGGATCGCTGCCGGTCGGCCCATCGTAGACGGGGCCGCCGGGCGGTCCGGGGGCGCTCAGCGGCGCACCGCGTCCAGCGCCAGCAGGGCCACGTGCAGCGACAGGCACGACTCCACCTGGTCCAGGTCCACGCCGAGCACCGACTCCACGCGCCGCAGCCGGTCGTAGAACGAGGGGCGGGACAGATGGGCGGCGTCGGCCGCGGCGGACTTGTTGCGGCCGCACGCCAGGTAGACGCCGAGGATGCGCACCAGGTCCGTCCTGTGCTCCGCGTCGTACGCCAGCAGCAGGCCCAGCTCGCGCTCGACGTAGGTCTGCAGGCGCGCGTCGTCGCGCAGCAGGTGCAGCAGGCCGCGCAGCCGGATGTCGGGCAGCCGGTAGTAGCCGCGGGCGCCGCCGTCCGGCCGGCCGCCGTGCTCGGCGGCGTCGGCTATCTGCGCGGCCTCCAGCAGCGAGCGGCGGGCGTCGCGCAGCGCGGCCACGCTGGAGCCGGCGGCCATCAGGCACGGCGGGCCGGCCTTGAGCGCGGCCGCAAGGCCGTCCAGCACGGACTGCTCCTCGTCGTGCGGCCCCAGCGAGACCAGCACCCCGACCGTGCCGTCGTCCAGCGCCCCGGTCAGCGCGCTCAGGCCGCGCTCGCGGACGGCCAGCGCGGCGTACTCGGTGAAGTCCCGCAGCCGCGCCTGCGCCTCCAGGGCGGCCGACGGCTGGCCGCCTGGCTGCCGCAGCATCACGCCGACCAGCCGGCGGCCGTCCAGCGGCACTCCCAGCGCCCGGGCCCGCAGGGCGACGTCCGAGACGGTCAGCGCGTGGGTGAGGATCCCGGACAGCAGGGTGCGGTGGGTCTGGCGCTCCAGCGACTCGCGGTCGCGGTCCAGCAGCCGGCCCAGCGCGAGGGTGGCGGCGGCGCGCTCCAGCAGCACGGCGTGGGTCTGCGGGCCGTCCGCGCCGACCAGCACCAGCCGGCCCCAGTCGCGCCCGCGCGCGCCGACCGCGGTCACCAGCCAGCCGGAGCGCGGGTCGAACCCGGTCCTGCCCGCCGGCGCCACCGCGCGGGACCTGCGCTCCCAGGCGTCCAGCAGGACCTGCGGGTCCTGCCCGGCGGCCGCGAAGGCCAGCACCTGGTGGGAGAGGTTCTCCAGCACCGCGGGGGCGCCGGCCATCCGCGCCACCTCGCCCAGGATGTCGGCGGGCTCCGCCCCCTCCACGGCCAGCTCGTTGAAGGTCTGGTGGACCGCCTCCGAGGCGCGCAGCCGGGTGTAGTGCGCGTTGAGGACCAGGGCGTGCACCGCCTCGGTGACGGCGACGAACCGCACCTCCTCGCGCAGCGCGACCAGCGGCAGCCCGCGCCGCTCGGCCGCCCGCACCAGGGGCCGCGGCAGGTCCTCGGCGTAGCGGCGGCCCAGCTCCACGACCAGCCCGGCCGCGCCCACGTCGGCCAGCGCGTCGGCATAGGCGGCGAGCGACTCGCGGTCGTCCGGCAGCATCACGCCGGTGGTCAGCACCAGTTCGCCGCCGCGCAGCATCCCCGCGATGTCGGCGAGCTCGCTCACGTGCACCCAGCGCACCTCGGCGGCCAGGTTCCGGTGCCCGGCCACCACGACAGGACCGCCCGGGCGGAACGCGTCCAGCTCCAGGACTTCGGCGACGGTGGGGAGCACGGGGACCTCCGGTGGGCCGCGGGCCGCCGGCCACGAGGTGGCGGGCCGCCACTGTGTAAGGGCAGGGCTGCCGGTTCCTTGCGGACTGTGCCTTGGCCCGGCCCCGGCGTGCCCGGCAGCGTACGGCGTGCCGCCACCTGCTGGCGAGCCACCCGATACACAGATTTCGTCGCGTAACCAAAAGGCAACAACGGAATCCCTTGTTGGAGGGCGCCTGCTCTGCCAGGATCGGCCACCAACCCAGGGTTTGCCCACGCTGCCAAGCGGTTTGCAGGGCGGCAATCGGCGAGGAGACATGGGATGCACCACGTAAGTGACGTGGCGGAACGCTTCGGCACCGCCGCCCACCACATCGGCGGCCGGGCCGTCGAGGGGAGCGGCGGTGCCACCGGTACGCATTCCGTCGTCGACCCCGCGAGCGGGCAGGCCGTGTGGACCTACCGCACCGCGGGGCCGGCCGACGTGGACGCGGCGGTCGCCGCGGCCCGGGCGGCGCTTCCCGAGTGGGCCGCGGCGAGCCCGGGGGAGCGGTCGCAGGCGCTGCACCGGCTGGCCGGCGTGCTGGACGGCATGGCCGAGGACCTCGCGCGCGCCGAGACCGCCCAGTGCGGCAAGCCGATCCGGCTCAGCCGCGGGTTCGACGTCCCGGGCACCGTGGACAACACCGCGTTCTTCGCCGGCGCGGCCCGCCAGCTGCAGGGCGTCGCCGCCGCCGAGTACAGCCCCGACCACACCAGCTACATCCGGCGCGAACCGGTCGGCGTGGTCGGCTCCATCGCGCCCTGGAACTACCCACTGCAGATGGCCGCGTGGAAGATCCTTCCGGCGATCGCCGCCGGCAACACCATCGTGCTCAAGCCCTCGGAGCTGACCCCGCTCACCTCGCTGATGTTCGCGCAGGCCGCGACCGAGGCCGGGCTGCCCGACGGCGTCGTCAACATCGTCAGCGGCACCGGGCCCGACGCGGGCGAGCACCTCGTGGCCCACCCCGACGTCGCGATGACGTCGTTCACCGGCTCCACCGCCGTCGGCCGCCGGATCGCCGCGCTCGCGGCCGGCGGCGTCAAGCGCGTGCACCTCGAACTCGGCGGCAAGGCGCCCTTCGTCGTCTTCGACGACGCCGACCTGGAGGCCGCGGTGCACGGCGCGGTCGCTGCCAGCCTGATCAACGGCGGCCAGGACTGCACCGCCGCGACCCGCGCCTACGTCCAGCGCCCGCTGTACGACGCCTTCGTCGCCGGGGTCGCCGACCTCATGCGGGACGTCAGGCTCGGCGATCCGGCCGACCCGGACACCGACCTCGGCCCGCTGATCACCCACGCCCACCGCGACCGGGTGGCGGCCGTCGTGGAACGCGCCCGCGGCTACGCCGACGTCGTCACCGGCGGCGCGGCCCCCGGCGGTGAACTCGCCGCCGGCGCCTACTACCTCCCGACCCTGCTGGCCGGCGCCCCGCAAGCCAGCGAGGCCGTCCAGCAGGAGATCTTCGGCCCGGTGCTCGCCGTGCTGCCCTTCGACGGCGACGGCGAAGGACTGGCGCTCGCCGGCGACACCCCGTACGGCCTGGCCGCGTCCGCCTGGACCCGGGACGTCTACCGGGCCGGCCTGGCCAGCCGCACGCTCGCCGCCGGCTGCGTCTGGATCAACGACCACATCCCGATCGTCAGCGAGATGCCGCACGGCGGCGCCAAGGCGTCCGGCTACGGCAAGGACATGTCCCTCTACTCCTTCGAGGAGTACACCCAGGTCAAGCACGTGATGTCGGACAACACCGCGGTCGCGCGCAAGGACTGGCACCGCACCGTCTTCACCGACCGGTCACACCGGTAACCCGGAAGGGCACCCCCCATGGAGCAGTACGAGCCCCTGTCGCCGGCGCAGCGCGCGGCGACCCAGCGCAGCATGACCAACGGCCGCGGGGCCCTCGCCCGCCGGTCGTTGCTGCGTGCCGGCGCACTCGGCGCGGTCGCCACGGCGGGACTGACCGCCTGCGGGATCCCGGCCGCCAGCCGCACCGGCAGCACCACGCCGTCCACCGACCACTCGGCCACCGAGAAGATCGTCAACTTCTCCAACTGGACCGAGTACATCGACGTCACCGACGACGGGAAGCACCGCCCGACCCTGGACGCGTTCACCAAGCGCACCGGTATCAAGGTCAACTACACCGAGGACATCAACGACAACGTCGAGTTCTTCGGCAAGATCAAGCCGCAGCTGTCCGCCGGCCAGGACACCGGCCGCGACCTGATGGTGCTCACCGACTGGCTCGCCGCCCGGATGATCCGGCTCGGCTGGATCCAGCAGCTCAACCCGGCCAACCTGCCGCACGCCTACACCAACCTCGCGCAGCGCTTCCGCAACCCCGACTGGGATCCGGGCCGGGCCTACTCCTACCCCTGGCAGGGCATCGCCACCTGCATCGCCTACAACAAGAAGGCCACCGGCGGGCGGAAGGTCAGCTCGGTGTCCCAACTGCTCGACGACCCCTCGCTCAAGGGCCGCGTCGCGCTGCTCTCCGAGATGCGCGACACCATCGGGATGACCCTGCTCGACATGGGCCGGCGCCCGGAGACCGTCACCGACGACAGCTACGACGCGGCGATCGCCCGCATCCAGAAGGCCGTCGACAGCCAGCAGATCCGCAAGTTCACCGGCAACGACTACACCGACGGGCTGAGCAAGGGCGACATCGCGGCGTGCATGGCGTGGGCCGGCGACCTGGTGCAACTGCGGCTGGACGACCCGGACATCGAGTACGTCTTCCCCGACGCCGGGTTCCTGTTCTCCACCGACAACCTGCTGGTCCCCAACAAGGCCCGGCACAAGACCAACGCCGAGAAGCTCATCGACTACTACTACGAGCCCGCGGTCGCCGCGCAGGTGTCGGCGTACATCAACTACGTGAGCCCGGTGGCCGGGGTGCAGCCCTATCTGGCGAAGATCGACAAGTCGCTCGCCGACAACCCGATGATCGTGCCGGACGCCGCGATGGACGCCAAGGCGCACCAGTTCCGCTCCCTCAGCCAGGACGAGGACACGCGGTACGAGGAGAAGTTCTCCAAGCTCATCGGCGCGTGACGCCGTGCCCGCCCGCCGCTCCGCACCCCACGAGGACACCCCCATGACGACCCCCAACACGAGTCCCGAGGCGACCGGCGACGCCGTCCACCTCACCGGGATCAGCAAGACCTACGGGTCCTTCACCGCCGTCCACCCGCTCGACCTGACCGTGCCGGCCGGCTCGTTCTTCGCTCTGCTCGGCGCGTCCGGCTGCGGCAAGACCACCACGCTGCGGATGATCGCAGGACTGGAGGACCCCAGCTCCGGCTCGGTGCGGCTCGGCGGACGGGACGTCACCGCGCTGCCGCCGTACAAGCGCCCGGTCAACACGGTGTTCCAGAACTACGCGCTCTTCCCGCACCTGGACATCTACGAGAACGTCGCGTTCGGGCTGCGCCGGCGCGGCATCAAGTCGGTCAAGCAGCAGGTGGGCGACATGCTCGACCTGGTCCAGCTGGGCCCGCTGGCCCGCCGCCGCCCGCACCAGCTGTCCGGCGGCCAGCAGCAGCGCGTCGCGGTGGCCCGCGCCCTGATCAACAAGCCGCAGGTGCTGCTCCTCGACGAGCCGCTGGGCGCCCTCGACCTCAAGCTGCGCCGCCAGATGCAGCTGGAGCTCAAGCGGATCCAGACCGAGGTCGGCATCACCTTCGTGCACGTCACCCACGACCAGGAGGAGGCCATGACGATGGCCGACACCGTCGCGGTGATGAACGCCGGCCGGGTCGAGCAGATGGGCGCCCCCGCCGACCTCTACGAGAACCCCGGCTCCACCTTCGTCGCCAACTTCCTCGGCACGTCCAACCTGATCGCGGCCGAGGTCACCGGGGTCCAGGGCGACGAGCTGCACCTGGTGTCGGCCGGGCAGAAGCTGACCCTGCCGGCCGCCCGCTGCCGCGCCGACGTCGCCGCCGGCGACAAGGTGCTGGCCGGCGTGCGGCCGGAGAAGATCACCCTGGCCCACCGGGACGACGAGGACGCGATACCCGCCGGCCGCAACCGGGTCCAGGGCCGGATCGTCGACTCCAGCTTCATCGGCGTGTCCACCCAGTACGTGATCGACAGCCCGGTCTGCCCCGACCTCGAGGTCTTCGTGCCCAACGTGGAGCGCGACGGCCGGCTGGTGCCCGGCGCGCCCGTGGTCCTGCACTGGAACCCCGAGCACACCTTCGGCCTGGACGCCGCCCAGGACATCGAGGCCGGCATCGACACCGACGACGAGCCGGACGCCGGAGGTGCCGCCGCATGACCGCCGCCTCCGCCCCCGCGCCCGTGACCGAGGCGCCGCCCGACCCGGTACCGGTGCCCGCCGCGCTCAAGCGGGCCGCCCGCCGCCGGCGCAGCGTCCCCTACCTGCTGCTGCTCGCCGGCGTGGTGTGGCTGCTGGTGTTCTTCGTCGCGCCGATGGTCTACCAGGCGTCGACCTCGGTGCAGACCGGTTCGCTGGACACCGGCTTCAAGGTCACCTGGCACTTCGCCACCTACTGGGACGCCCTCACCGAGTACTGGCCGCACTTCGTGCGCTCGCTGGTCTACTCGGGCATCGCCACGGTGCTGTGCCTGGCGATCGGCTACCCGCTGGCGTACACCATCGCCTTCCGCGCCGGCCGCTGGCGCAACGTGGTGCTCATCCTGGTGATCGCGCCGTTCTTCACCAGCTTCCTGATCCGCACGCTGGCCTGGGAGACGATCCTCGCCGACCAGAGCCCGCTGGTGTCCTTCCTCAACCACATCCACGTGCTGGACGCCACCACCTGGCTCGGCATCACCGAGGGCCACCGGGTGATGGCCACCCCGCTGGCGGTGGTCTGCGGACTGACCTACAACTTCCTGCCGTTCATGATCCTGCCGCTCTACACCTCGCTGGAGCGCGTGGACGGCCGGCTGCACGAGGCGTCCGGCGACCTGTACGCCACGCCCTTCACCACCTTCCGCAAGGTGACGTTCCCGCTCTCCATGCCCGGCGTGGTGGCCGGCACGCTGCTCACCTTCATCCCGGCGTCCGGCGACTACATCAACGCCGAGTTGCTGGGCTCCACCAACCAGAAGATGATCGGCAACGTCATCCAGTCCCAGTTCCTGCGGGTCCTGGACTACCCGACGGCGGCCGCCCTGTCCTTCATCCTGATGGCCGCCATCCTGGCGATCGTCACCCTCTACATCCGCAGGGCGGGAACGGAGGAGCTGGTCTGATGCGCCCGATCCGATGGATGCGCAGGAACCTCGTGGTGATCGCGGGGGTGCTCACCCTCGTCTACCTCATCCTGCCCAACCTGGTGGTGCTGCTCTTCTCCTTCAACAAGCCGAAGGGCCGCTTCAACTACACCTGGAACACCTTCTCCACCGACGCCTGGCAGCACCCCTGCGGCGTCGCCGACATGTGCGGCTCGCTCACCCTCAGCCTCAAGATCGCCGTCTACGCCACGATCGGCGCGACGGTGCTCGGCACCCTGACCGCGTTCGCGCTGGCCCGCTACCGCTTCCGCGGCCGGGCCGCCACCAACATGCTGATCTTCCTGCCGATGGCGATGCCCGAGGTGGTGATGGGCGCCTCGCTCGGCACCCTCTTCCTCAACATGCGCATCCAGTTCGGCTTCTGGACGATCCTCATCGCCCACATCATGTTCTGCCTGAGCTTCGTGGTGACCGCGGTCAAGGCCCGGGTGATGAGCATGGACCCGCGCCTGGAGCAGGCCGCGCAGGACCTGTACGCCTCCCCGCTGCAGACGTTCCTGCGGATCACGCTGCCGCTGGCCGCGCCCGGCATCGCCGCCGGAGCCCTGCTGTCCTTCGCGCTCTCCTTCGACGACTACATCATCACGAGCTTCAACGCCGGGAGCACCGTCACCTTCCCGATGTTCGTCTGGGGCTCGGCACAGCGCGGCACGCCGGTCCAGGTCAACGTCATCGGCACGGCGATGTTCGCGATCGCCGTCCTGCTGGTGCTGGGCGGGCAGTTGATCGGCGGCCGGCGGAAAGCGAAGGCGTGACCACCATGGACCCTGCCCGCAGTCTCGCCGACGCGGAACCCGCCCCGTACTGGCTGGCCGACCCCGGCCGGCCCGAACCGGCCGGCGCACTGGCCGGCGAGGAGCACTGCGACCTGCTGGTGGTCGGCGGCGGCTACAGCGGGCTGTGGACCGCGCTGCTGGCCAAGGAGCGCGACCCCGCCAGGGACGTGGTGCTGGTCGAGGCCGACCGGATCGGCGGCGCGGCCTCCGGCCGCAACGGCGGCTTCTGCGCGGCCAGCCTCACCCACGGCGCGTTCAACGGACTCGCCCGCTGGCCGCAGGAGTTCGACCTGCTGCAGGACCTGGGCCGGCGCAACCTCGACGCCATCGAGGAGACCCTCGGCCGGTACGGCATCGACTGCGACTTCGAGCGCACCGGCGAGATCGACGTGGCCACCGCCCCGCACCAGTGGGCGGAGCTGCAGGAGGCCGCGGAACTGGCCGCCCGGCACGGCATGGACCTGGAACTGCTCGACCGCGACCAGGTCCGCGCCGAGGTCGACTCGCCCACCTTCCACGGCGGGCTCCACGACCGCGACGGCGTCGCGATGGTCCACCCGGCCAAGCTCGCCTGGGGGCTCCAGCGCGCCGCCGCCCGCCTCGGCGTGCGTGTCTACGAGCACACACCCGCCACCGACCTGGTCAGGAGCGGCCCTGCGCTGGCGGTGCGCACCCCTTACGGCCGGATCCGGGCCCACCATGTCGCCCTGGCGTCGGGCGTCTTCCCGTCGCTGCTGCGCCGGGTGCGGCCGTACACGGTGCCCGTGTACGACTACGCGCTGGTGACCGAGCCGCTCGACACGGGGCAGCTCGCGTCGATCGGCTGGCGCGGCCGGCAGGGCCTGGGCGACAGCGCCAACCAGTTCCACTACTTCCGGCTCACCGCCGACCAGCGCATCCTGTGGGGCGGCTACGACGCGATCTACCCGCGCGGCGGCCGGATGGGCGCCGCGTACGAGCACCGCCCGGAGACCTACCTGAAGCTGGCCCGGCACTTCTTCACCTGCTTCCCGCAGCTGGAGGGCCTGCGCTTCAGCCATGTGTGGGGCGGCGCGATCGACACCTGCACCCGCTTCTCGGCGTTCTTCGGCAGCGCCCACGGCGGCCGGGTCGCCTACGCTGCCGGCTACACCGGGCTCGGCGTCGGCGCGACCCGGTTCGGCGCCGAGGTGATGCTCGACCTGCTCGCCGGGCGGTCCACCGAGCGGACCGGGCTGGCGATGGTGCGCAGGAAGCCGCTGCCGTTCCCGCCCGAGCCGCTCGCCTCGGCCGGTATCGGCCTCACCCGCTGGTCGCTGGCCCGTGCCGACGCCTCTGAGGGCCGGCGCAACCTGTGGCTGCGCGCGCTGGACCGCGCCGGCCTCGGCTTCGACAGCTGAGCGGGGTGTGACGCAGGTCACCTACCCGTTGGTAAGAAATACCGGCCGACCCGCGTAAGAGTTCCGCACCACCCCTGTCTTCCCCGTGACGCCGAGGACGTACGTCACGACGTGGAAGGAAGGCCGTCATGGGCAGCACCGGAGCGAAGAGCGCGGTGGACTGGCTGGTATCGGTGGCACCCGATCCCGAGGGGTGCCGCTGGGAGTGGGAGCGCAACCCGCTGGGAGTGACCCTGCTCCCGGCCGGGCGATTGTGGGACGTGCTGATCATCGGCGCGCGCCTGGGGTACCCCACCCTGGACGTCCTCAACCGGATGGTCGACCGGCCGGGCCCGGTGCTGGCCGACTTCGGCGACGCCCGCATGGGCTTCCTAGTCCCGGCCGGCACCTCCACCCGCTGGGTGGGCACCGGCGTGCGGATCGCCGGGCGCGGCACCTGGATCGTGGTGCCCTTTCCCGGGCGGCCCACCGGCGGGGTGCGCTGGCTCGTACCGCCGGACGGCACCGGGCACCTCACCGACCCGCTGGTGCTGGAGATGGCCATGCACGAGGCGGCCGCCCGCGTCGCGCGCGGCTGACGCGCCGCGGCGGCCCCGGCGTTCCGCGCACCGCATTCCGCAGACCGCGCACCGCAGCCCGCACGCCGCGGGCCCGTGCCGCGGGCCGGACCCGCATCGCCGGGCCCGCCCGGCCTACGGTGTGTAAGGCGGAACCGCCGCAGCCCGACAGCGTGGTGCTTGCCGGGCCCGGCGGGCCCTGACGACACTGGCGGAACCGACGAAGGAAGGGTCATCCCGTGACGACCGAGCACCTCACCCACTGGATCGCCGGCCGGCCGTGGACCGGCACCTCCGAACGCCGCGGCGACGTGTACGACCCGGCGACCGGCAAGGTCACCCGCCAGGTGGACTTCGCCGACCACACCGTCGTCGACCAGGCGGTCAGCGCCGCCCTGGAGGCGTTCCAGGACTGGCGGCACACCTCCGTGGCCAAGCGCACGGCGGTGCTCTTCGCGTTCCGCGAGCTGCTCAACGCCCGCCGCGACGAACTCGCCGCGCTCATCGTCTCCGAGCACGGCAAGGTGCACTCCGACGCGCTCGGCGAGGTCGCCCGCGGCCTGGAGGTCGTGGAGTACGCCTGCGGCATCGCCCAGCTGAGCAGGGGCGCCTTCACCGAGCAGGCGTCCACCGGCATCGACGTCTACTCCATCCGGCAGCCGCTCGGTCCGGTGGCGATCATCTCCCCGTTCAACTTCCCGGCCATGGTGCCGATGTGGTTCTTCCCGATCGCGATCGCGGTGGGCAACACCGTGGTCGTCAAGCCCTCCGAGAAGGACCCGTCGGCGGCGAACTTCCTCGCCGAGCTGTGGAAGGAGGCCGGCCTGCCCGACGGCGTGTTCAACGTCGTGCACGGCGACAAGCCGGCCGTCGACCGGCTGCTGGAGCACCCCGACATCAAGTCCGTGTCGTTCGTCGGCTCCACCCCGATCGCCCGCTACGTGTACGAGACGGGCACCCGCTACGGCAAGCGCGTGCAGGCGCTCGGCGGCGCCAAGAACCACATGCTGGTGCTGCCCGACGCCGACCTGGACCTGGCCGCCGACGCCGCGGTCAACGCCGGCTTCGGCGCGGCCGGCGAACGCTGCATGGCGGTGTCGGTGCTGGTCGCCGTCGACCCCGTCGGCGACGACCTGGTCGACCGGATCAAGCAGCGCATCGCCGGCCTGACCGTGGGCCCCGGCTGCGCGGCCGGCTCCGAGATGGGCCCGCTGGTCACCGGCGTCCACCGCGACAAGGTCACCGCCTACCTCGACGCCGGCGTCACCGACGGCGCCACCCTCGCCGTCGACGGCCGCAGCCACCCGCTCACCGGCGCGGAGGCCGACGGCTTCTGGCTCGGCCCCACCCTCTTCGACCACGTCAAGCCCGGCATGTCCGTCTACGACGACGAGATCTTCGGCCCGGTGCTGTCCATCGTCCGTGTCGGCTCGTACGACGAGGGGCTCGCGCTCATCAACGCCAACCCGTACGGCAACGGCACCGCCCTGTTCACCAACGACGGAGGCGCCGCCCGGCGCTTCCAGCACGAGGTCGAGGTCGGCATGGTCGGCATCAACGTGCCGATCCCGGTGCCCGTCGCCTACTACTCCTTCGGCGGCTGGAAGTCGTCGCTGTTCGGCGACGCCCACGCCTACGGTGAGGACGGCGTGAAGTTCTTCACCCGCGGCAAGGCCGTCACCCAGCGGTGGCTCGACCCGTCCCACGGGGGCATCAACCTGGGCTTCCCGACGAACAGTTGAGCCCGTCGTCCGCGGCGCCGCCGGAGCTGCCGGAGCCGGCGGCGTCCGGGGCGCCGTGGTGTGCCGCCCGGGCCAGGACCTGGGCGGCGGCCACCCCGGACAGCAGGGTGAGCGTCAGGCACCAGCTGGCCAGCACGTCCAGCGGCCAGTGGTAGTCGCACCACACCAGCGCGCAGCCCACCGCGAGCAGCAGCAGCGGCGTGCCCGCCCCCAGCAGCACGCGGGCCGCGCGGCCGCGCGCCCACGGCAGCAGGAGCAGCGCCGCCGCCCCGAAGGCCACCGCCGAGGTGGCCGTGTGGCCGGACGGGAAGTAGCCGTAGCCGCTCGGATCCGGGACCGTCTGCCCGGGCGGCGGCCGGTGCACGGCGTCCTTGACCACCGTCACCACCACCGGCAGCAGCGCCATCGCCAGCGCGGCCGCCGCCGGCGGCAGCCACCACCGCGGCCGTCCCGCGGCGCGCGCCGCCCAGCCGGTCCAGACCGCCGCGGCGAGCAGTACGGGCACCGCCACCTGGATGTTGCCGAGCTTGCAGAGGTAATGCGCGGTGGAGTCGAGCCCCGGATGCGCGGCCGCCGCGCGCAGGAAGCGGTGCAGCACCCGGCCGTCCGCGCGCACCGGCGCACCGCCGGCCGTCACCAGCCAGGTGAGCACCGCGAATCCGGCCACACCGAGCAGGGCGGACGCCGACAGCGCGGCAAGTGCCCGGAAAAGAGTCAGCCGCCCCGGAACAGGGGGGAGAGTTCCGGGGCGGCCAGGACGATCGCCGGACCGCTCGTCCCGGGGGGTTTGGGGCGAACGGCCGACCGATCGGCGAGGATTGCCGGGGCCAGAGGTCCCGGCGGTGTCGTGCGCGAGGGCACTGCCGAGCCGGTGATGGGGATTCACCGGCGCGTTGTCGCGTGTGGCTTTCTGGGGAGTCCGCCACTCGCGGGGTGTTCCACGGAAACCGTACGTCACGGGGGTCCCGGAAACGCCACCGCACACCCCCTCGCCATCAGGCCCGCACACGTTCTTCACGACCCCCGGCCCCCTGTCCTGTCCGCCTCGGAGCCGACCTCCGTCAGACCCCCGCGAAGGCGTTCTCGATGATGTCGAGGCCCTCGTTGAGGAGATCCTCGCCGATGACGAGCGGCGGGAGGAAGCGCAACACGTTGCCGTACGTGCCGCAGGTGAGGACGACCAGGCCGGCGGCGTGGCAGGCCTTGGCGACCGCCGCGGTCACCGCCGGGTTCGGCTCCTTGCCGCCCGGCTCCACCAGCTCGACCGCGATCATCGCGCCGCGGCCGCGGATCTCGCCGATCACCGGGAACTTCTCCTGCATCTCCGTCAGCCGCGGGACCATGATCTCGGCGATCCGCCGCGCCCTGGCGTTGAGGTCCAGCTCCTTCATGGTCTCGATCGCGCCCAGCGCGGCGGCGCAGGCCACCGGGTTGCCGCCGTAGGTGCCGCCGAGGCCGCCGGTGTGCGCGGCGTCCATGATCTCCGCGCGGCCGGTCACCGCGGCCAGCGGCAGGCCGCCGGCGATGCCCTTGGCGGTGGTGATCAGGTCCGGCACGATGCCCTCGTCCTCGCACGCGAACCACTGGCCGGTGCGGCAGAAACCGGTCTGGATCTCGTCGGCGACGAACACGATGCCGTTGTTCTTGGCGAACTGCGCGATCCGCGGCAGGAAGCCCTTCGCCGGCTCGATGAAGCCGCCCTCGCCGGCGATCGGCTCGATCACGATCGCCGCGACGTGCTCGGCGCCGATCTGCTTGGTGATCATGTCGATGGCCTGGGCCGCGGCCTCCTCCGCCGCGTGCTCGGGACCGGTCAGCCAGCGGTAGCCGTAGGCGAGCGGCACCCGGTAGACCTCGGGCGCGAACGGCCCGAAGCCCTCCTTGTACGGCATGTTCTTCGCGGTCAGCGCCATCGTCAGGTTGGTGCGGCCGTGGTAGCCGTGGTCGAACACGACGACCGCGGGGCGCTTGGTGTACGCGCGGGCGATCTTCACCGCGTTCTCCACCGCCTCCGCGCCGGAGTTGAACAGCGCGGACTTCTTCGGGTGGTCGCCCGGGGTCAGCTCGGCCAGCCGCTCGGCGACCTCCACGTAGCCCTCGTACGGGGTGATCATGAAGCAGGTGTGCGTGAAGTCGGCGAGCTGCGCGGAGGCGCGGCGGACCACGGCCTCGGCGCTGTTGCCGACGGACGTCACGGCGATGCCCGAGCCGAAGTCGATCAGGCGGTTGCCGTCCACGTCCTCGACGATGCCGCCGCCGGCACGCGCGACGAACACCGGCAGGGTGACGCCCACGCCGTCAGCGACCGCGGCGGACTTGCGGGCCAGCAGCTCCTGGGACTTCGGTCCTGGCACGGCGGTGACGAGCTTGCGCTCCTGGGGCACTTCGGTCATGGCGGACGATCTCCCTCGAATCCCTCATACGCATACGGCATCTCCCGGCAGGCTAGGCCGCCCCCCTGCGACCCTGCATACGCCGATAGGTAACACTGCCCGCCCCCGTTTCGCCGGAACGGCCAGTGCGCGCGCCGCCCCCGCAATCCCCTCAAGATCCTTTTACCGCGGTAGCCGCTCGACTACATTGAGCGCATCGTCGGCGACGAGGGGCGAGGGGCGAGCTGTCCAATGGATGCCAGGGACCACGAGGGCGGCACACCGGCGTCCGCAGGCCGAGCTTTCCGAGGCCCGTTCCCGGGCGATGTTCCGGAGCCGCCGTCCGCACCGCCCATTCCCCGGCCCAAGACGCCGCCGCCGATGCCCGCGCAGGCGCCGCCGATGTCCGCGGTGGAGCGGTGGTTGCGCACCCCGCGCACCGTGGACGCTCCTGGGATTTACGGATTCGACCACGAGCCCCGCCTGCCGGACGACCCTGATCGCATGACGGACCGCCGCCTGGTCGGGGGAGCCGTTCTCGCACTGCTCAGCGGGCTGCTCGTCTGGTCGCTTCTCAACAACGGTTACATCCCGTTCTGGCGCGAGCCGCTGAAGCTGCTCACCCCGCGCAGCTGGTGGCACGGCGGGCGCCCCAGCCGACCCGAGTCGGTCGTCGACGACCTCTACCGTCTCCTGTGGATCGCTTTGCTGGCGCGCTACTTCAGCCGCCTGGGCAGCTGGAGCGAGGTGATGCGCCGCTTTGTGAAGGGTCCGGCGCCGCGCGCCTTGGCCGCTCTGGCGGGCGGGGTCGTCCTGTGGATTCTCAGCTGGAAGGGCTACGTACCGATCCTCCCCATGGTGCTCGCCATGGTTCCCCCGTCGTGGCTGATCGGTGGCGACAGGACGCGCGCGACGGAGATCCAGTACGCCATCTACGTCGCCGTCGCGCTCCTGATGGCGTGGCCTTTCGCCAAGTACGGCAGGTGGCCGGAACTGGCGCGCACCGCACTCGGAATGCCGGCCCGGGGACCTTCCGCGCCGGGGATCGGGCCGCAGCGGAAGGGCGGGGAGGCCGCAGGGGCGGATGTCGTGCCTTCCCCGGCCGAGTGGTTCGAGCTGCGCCGGGTGGGGCGGCACGACGTCGCGGACCGGCTGGCCGGGGAGGTCAGGGACGGGCGGATGAACGACGTGGACTGCGTCCGGATCCAGCAGGCGTGGTCGCTGGTGCACGGCCGCCGCGACGGGGCCCAGGAGTTCTCCGAGACGGTCATGCGGCTCGGCGGTGAAGCCTGCCTGCATCCGTCGGGCAAGCGCGACGTGCCGCGCCGCGCGGCCCGCCACGACCTGCTCGGCGGCCAGGTGCGCATCGGCAGGGGCGTGGTGGACAAGCGCAACGGCTACCAGTACCGGGGCTCGGGCATCGCCCTGGACCCGGTGGTGCTCGGTACTGGACTGCTGGCCGTGGGCCCCACGGGCTCCGGCAAGACCCGGCAGGTGATGCGTCCCGTGGCCGAGTCGCTGTGCCTGCAGGCCCTGGCGGGCCGGGCCGCCGTCGTCGCCGTCGGCGCGGCGGACGCCGACCTCGGCCCGGCGGAGGCTTACGACGTGATGATCGCGCTGGGCGATCCCTCGTCCCAGTACGACCTCGACCTCTACGGCGGGACGACTGACCCCGACCTCGCCGCGTGGCTGCTGGCAGACGCGCTGGTCGACGGCCCGGAGACGGAGCAGCGACGTGCGGCCACGGCGCTGGGACAGGTGCTGGGCCCCTACGTCGCGGCCCACGGGCAGTTCCCGCCCGTCCCGGTGCTGCGGGAACTGCTGGACGGGGTGCCGCACGCGTACGCGGCCCTGCGCGCGGCGGTGGACGCCGTGGACGCGCCGGGACTGCGGCGGGAACTCGACGCGCGCGAGCGGCAGTCGGCGCGCCCGGGCGACATCGGCGGGCAGCTGGCGGACCGGATCGCGACGCTCGACCGGCCGGCGTTCGCCGGGTTCTTCGACACCACGGGGCGCAGCAGGCCGTTCTCGATGGACGCGCTGGCGCATCCCCTGCGGGTGCGGATCGAACTGCCGGAGCACGGCCATGCCGAGGCCTCGCGGATCCTGGTCCGGCTGCTGCTCGCACAGTTCACGACCACGGTTTCCAGGCGCCGGGACTCCTCGCTGTTCGCCTGCATCGTCGTCGACGACGCGGCCCACGCGATCACGCCGGCGACGGTCAGGGCGCTGTCGTCACTCCGCTCGGCGCACGCCGGCGTGGTGCTGGGCCTGCGCACGCTGGACGACATCCCGGAGAACCTGCGCGGGCCGCTGGTCGGCGCGATCGGCTGCCGCATGGCTCTGTCCGGGGTCACCCCGTGGGACGGCGGGTTCTTCGCCGAGGCGTGGGGGACCACCACCGTCCAGACGCAGGACATCACCAGGACCCCCGACCAGTCCGGCGGCCTTCCGCGCAGGATCGGCCGCGGCGTGCGGCGGCTTTTCACCGGCGAGACCGTGACCACCGAATCCGTCACCGTTCGCGAGGTGGAGCGGGAGCGGTGGTCGGCTTCGGATCTGGCGCACGGGGTGGCGGCGGGGCACGCGGTGGTGTCGATGACGACGACGGGCGGTGAGCACGCGCCTCCGGTGCTGGTGGACCTGCGGGGATGAGAGGCCGCTGTACGGTGCGGCACAATTGAAGGGCCGTCCGGGACCGGACGGCCCAAGAACACGGGGTCACCAGGTCGGTATGCCGCTCACTCTCGCGTCACTCGCCCATCACTCGGCGCTCAAGCTGGCCGTCCTCGCCGGCGCCGGCCGGCTCGACGCCGAGGTCCGGTGGGTGCACACCAGCGAACTGGACGATCCGGGGCCGTACCTGGAGGGCGGCGAGCTGCTGCTCACCACTGGGCTCAAGCTCGACGTGCAGGACGCGGATGCGCTGCGCGCCTACGTGCGGCGGCTGGCCGGGGCCGGCGTCGTGGGGCTCGGGTTCGGCGTGGGCGTCGGGCACGACGCCGTCCCGCCGGCGCTGGTGGCCGCGGCCGAGGAGGCAGGGCTGCCGCTGCTGGAGGTGCCGCGCCGCACCCCGTTCATCGCGATCAGCAAGGCCGTCTCCGCGGCCGTCGCCGCCGACCAGTACAAGGCCGTCACCGCCGGGTTCGAGGCGCAGCGCGAGCTGACCCGCGCCGCGCTCGCCGCCGACGGCACCGCCGCCCTGCTCGCCCGGCTCGCCGCCCACCTCCACGGCTGGGCCGCGCTCTACGACGCCTCCGGCACGGTGCTGGCCGCCGCACCGGACTGGGCGGGCCGCCGGGCCGCCCGGCTGGCCGGCGAGATCGACCGGCTGCGCGACACCCCGGCGCCGGCCAGCGCCGCCGTCGCGGGGACGGCCGGCAGCGAGGACCGGGTGGAGCTGCAGTCGCTGGGCACCGGCCGGCGCCCGCGCGGCTTCCTGGCGGTCGGCACCGAGGAGCGGCTGGACACCTCGGCGCGCTACGTCGTACACGCCGCGGTCGCACTGCTGACCCTGTCCCTGGAGCAGTCCCGCACCCTGCAGGACGCACAGGCCCGGCTGGCCGCCGCGCTGCTGCGGATGCTGCTGGCCGGCGAGCCGCAGCACGCCCGCGCCGTCGCCGGCCGGCTCTACGGCCGCTTGCTGGAGCAGCCGGTGCGGGTGCTGATCGCCGAACCGTCGGACCCGAGTACCGGACCCGACGCCGTCGCGCTGCTCGGCGAGCGGGCCGAGGCCGCGGCCGTGCGCGCCGGCGAGCCGCTGCTGGCGGTGCGCGAGGGCGAGCGGCTGATCGTGCTGGCCGCGACCGACGCGCACGCGCTGGCCGCCACCGCCGACCTCGCCGACGCCGAGGACGCCCTGGCCGCCGGCCTGTCCGCGCCGGCCGAGGCACCGGACGTGCCGGGGGCGCACGAGCAGGCGGAACGGGCCCTGGCCGTCGCGCTGCGGCGCGGCCGCAATCTGGTCGAGCACGACGAGGTGGGCGCCGGCTCAGTGATGCCGCTGCTGGCCGACGACGCGGTGCAGGCGTTCGCCGAGGGCCTGCTGCGCCCGCTGCGCGAGCACGACGCGACGTCCCGCGGCGACCTGGTGGCCTCGCTCTCCGCCTGGCTGTCGCACCACGGCCAGTGGGACGCCGCCGCGGCCGACCTCGGCGTCCACCGGCACACGCTGCGCTACCGGATGCGGCGGGTCGAGGAGATCCTGGGCCGCTCCCTGGACGACCCGGACGTCCGGATGGAGCTGTGGCTGGCCCTCAAGGCCCAGGGCTGACGTTCACCAGGCCACGGCCGGCGTTCAAGGCCCAGGCCTGACGTTCGACGCGCAGGGCCGGCGCCCCGCGCCCACGGCACCCCCCCCGCGCCCACGGCACCCCCCCCGCGCCCACGGCACCCCCCCGCGCCCACGGCACCCCCCCCGCGCCCACGGCACCACCCCTGCGCCCACGGCCCCGCCCCGGCGCCCTGGCCATTCCGTAGCGCCCGGTCTCCCGCCCACTCCGCCGTGGACAACGGGGACCCGGCGCCCCCGCGCCTACGGTGGGGGCACCTGAGATCACCAGAAAGGGCGGATCCCACCGTGACAAGCACAGGCGCAGCCCCTTCCCCGTTCTGGGTGGCCGGCCGTCCGGCCACCGGCACGGACACCTTCGACGTGACGAACTCGTGGGACGGCTCGCTGGTGGGCCGGGTGAGCGTGCCGACCGAGGAGCAGGTCGAGGAGGCGGTGGCCGCGGCCGCCGCCGCCCAGCACGCCTTCGGCGCCACGCCCGCCCACGTGCGGGCCGCGGCCCTGGACCACGTGGCCAAGCGGCTCGCCGAGCGCGCCGAGGAGATAGCCCGGCTGATCACCGCCGAGAACGGCAAGCCGATCAAGTGGGCGCGCGGCGAGGTGGGCCGCGCGGTGTCGGTGTTCCGCTGGGCCGCCGAGGAGGCCCGCCGCTTCAACAGCGGCGAGGCGCAGCGCCTGGACACCGACCCGGGCGGCGTCGGCCGGCTCGCGCTGACCCGGCGGTTCAGCCACGGCCCGGTGCTGGGCATCGCGCCGTTCAACTTCCCGCTCAACCTGGTGGCGCACAAGATCGCCCCGGCCATCGCGGTGGGCGCGCCGATCATCCTGAAGCCGGCGCCCGCCACCCCGCTCTCCGCGCTGCTGCTCGGCGAGCTGCTGGCCGAGACCAGCGGGCTGCCCGAGGGCGCCTGGAGCGTGCTGACCGTGCCCAACGAGCGGATGCCCGCCCTGGTGCAGGACCCGCGGCTGCCGGTAATCTCGTTCACCGGCTCCGACACCGTCGGCCACCAGATCATGGACTCGGTGCCGCGCAAGCACGTCACCCTGGAACTCGGCGGCAACGCCGCCGCGGTGGTGCTCGCCGACTGGTCGTCCGAGCAGGACCTGGAGTGGGCGGCCACGCGGATCGCCACCTTCGCCAACTACCAGGGCGGCCAGTCCTGCATCTCCGTGCAGCGGGTCATCGCCGACGCCTCGGTGTACGACGCGCTGGTGGAGCGGGTGCTGGCGAAGGTCGCCGCGCAGGTCACCGGCGACCCGGCGGACGACGCGACGGACGTCGGCCCGCTGGTCAGCGAGGCCGCCGCCGAGCGGGTCGCCGCCTGGGTGGAGGACGCGGCGGCCAAGGGCGCCAAGGTGCTCGCGGGCGGTGTGCGCGAGGGCGCGAGCTACGCGCCGACCGTGCTCGCGGATCTGCCGGACGACGCGATCCTGGCGACCGCGGAGGCGTTCGGGCCGGTGCTGTCGCTGCACCGGGTCGACGGCGCGGACGAGGCGTTCGCGGCGGTCAACGACTCCCGGTTCGGCCTGCAGACCGGCGTGTTCACCCACGACCTGCAGCTGGCGTTCCGGGCGCACCGCGACCTGGAGGTGGGCGGTGTGATCATCGGCGACGCCCCGTCGTACCGCGCCGACCAGATGCCGTACGGCGGCGTGAAGGATTCCGGCAACGGCCGCGAGGGCGTGAAGTTCGCCATGGAGGACTACACCTACGAGCGGGTGCTGGTGCTCACCGGCCTCGACCTGTAGGCGCCGGGCCCCGGCGGAACGCCGAGGCTCTGGCCCCGGCCTGACACCCGGTCAGCGGCGGCGGGCGCGTGCCCGCCGCTGCTCTGGCTGGATTGCGTGAATTCGGGTAGTACGGACCAGTAGACCGGTCGGTAGCCGGCTACCCGGAGGTGACGCAAACCGTGTCCGCACCCGTCACAGCGCGCAAGGTCACCGAGCGCGAAGCACGCCAGGTGGCCGAGGCCGCCAGGGAACAGGGCTGGCGCAAACCCAGCTTCGCCAAGGAACTGTTCCTCGGCCGCTTCCGCCTCGACCTGATCCACCCGTACCCGCAGCCCACCGACGGCGCCGTCGAGAAGGGCGAGGAGTTCCTCGACCGCCTGCGGGAGTTCTGCGAGACCCGCATCGACAGCGCCCGGATCGAGCGTGAGGCCCGCATCCCCGACGAGACCATCATCGATCTCAAGGAGCTGGGTGCCTTCGGCATGAAGATCGACGAGGCCTACGGCGGCCTCGGGCTCACCCAGGTGTACTACAACAAGGCGCTGGCCATGGTCGGCTCGGCGAACCCCGCGGTCGGCGCCCTGCTGTCCGCGCATCAGTCGATCGGCGTACCGCAGCCGCTGAAGATGTTCGGCACCGAGGAGCAGAAGCAGCAGTTCCTGCCGCGCTGTGCCCGCACCGACATCAGCGCCTTCCTGCTCACCGAGCCGGACGTCGGCTCCGACCCGGCGCGGCTGGCCACCACCGCCGTGCCCGACGGCGACGACTACGTGCTCGACGGCGTGAAGCTGTGGACCACCAACGGCGTGATCGCCGACCTCCTGGTCGTCATGGCCCGGGTCCCGGCCTCCGAGGGCCACAAGGGCGGCATCACCGCGTTCGTCGTCGAGGCGGCGTCCGAGGGCATCACGGTGGAGAACCGCAACGCCTTCATGGGGCTACGCGGCCTGGAGAACGGCGTCACCCGCTTCCACCAGGTGCGGGTCCCCGCCGCCCACCGCATCGGGCCCGAGGGCGCGGGCCTGAAGATCGCGCTGACCACCCTCAACACCGGCCGCCTGTCGCTGCCCGCGGCCTGCGTGGGCGCCGGCAAGTGGTGCCTGAAGATCGCCCGGGAGTGGTCGGGAGTCCGCGAGCAGTGGGGCAAGCCCATCGCCGAGCACGAGGCGGTCGGCGCGAAGATCGCCTACATCGCGGCCACCACCTTCGCGCTGGAGGCGGTGCTCGACCTGTCCTCGCAGATGGCCGACGAGGACCGCAACGACATCCGCATCGAGGCCGCACTGGCCAAGCTCTACGGCTCCGAGGCCGCCTGCCGGATGGCCGACGAGCTGGTGCAGATCCGCGGCGGCCGCGGCTTCGAGACCGCCGACTCGCTGGCCGCCCGCGGCGAGCGGGCGGTGCCGGCCGAGCAGCTGGTGCGCGACCTGCGGATCAACCGGATCTTCGAGGGCGCCACCGAGATCATGCACCTGCTGATCGCCCGGGAGGCCGTCGACGCCCACCTGTCGGTGGCCGGCGACCTGATCGACCCCGAGGCGACGCTGGCCGACAAGGCCAGGGCCGGCGCCAAGGCCGGCGGCTTCTACGCCCGCTGGCTGCCCAAGCTGGTCGCAGGCCCCGGTCAGCTGCCCACCTCGTACGCCGAGTTCGGGGCTCTGGCCGGCCACCTGCGGTACGTCGAGCGGAACGCGCGCAAGCTGGCCCGCAGCACCTTCTACGCCATGTCGCGCTGGCAGGGCCGGATGGAGCTCAAGCAGAACTTCCTGGCCAGGATCGTGGACATCGGCGCCGAGCTGTTCGCGATGAGCGCGGCGTGCGTCCGCGCCCAGCACCTGGCGGCGAGCAGCGACCACGGCCCGCAGGCCCGGCAGCTGGCCGACACCTTCTGCAAGCAGGCCAGGATCCGCGTCGACGAGCTGTTCGACCGGCTGTGGACCAACACCGACGGCCCCGACCGGGCGCTGACCCGGAGCGTGCTGAAGGGCGAGGCGCAGTGGCTGGAGGCCGGCATCGTCGACAGCAGCCGCGAGGGCCCCTGGATCGCCGACGCGACCCCGGGACCCACGCACAAGGAGAACGTGCACCGGCCCGTGCACTGACGCCCGATCCGCCCCCTGACCGTCGGCGGGGGGGGGGGGGGGGGCCCCGCCCCCCGCCCCCCCCCCCCCCCCCCCCCCCCCCCACCACTGGGTGCAGCACGTGTGCGAAGTCATGGACACAGAGTACCGGAGCGGG
>NZ_JBIRRR010000004.1:517084-560741 GCF_044333795.1 Streptomyces sp. NPDC020917
GGCCCCCGGGCCCCCCCCCGGGGGGGGGGGCGCCCCCGGGGGGGCCCCCGCCCCCCCCCCCCCCCCCCGCCCGGGGGGGGGGGGGGGGGCCGGCCCGGGGCCGCCCCCCCGCCCCCGCCGAGCCGCCCGCCCGTTGACCCGTCTCTCAGGCGGGCAGGACACAATGACCCCATGACCGACGCACTCGCAGATCCGCACCACAGGCCGCCCGCCGCCGAGCAGGCCGGGCCCCGGGAGATCGTGATCCTCGGCTCCACCGGCTCGATCGGCACCCAGGCGATCGACGTCGTGCTGCGCAACCCCGACCGCTTCCGGGTCGTCGCGGTCGCCGCGGCCGGCGGCCGGGCCGAGCTGCTCGCCGAGCAGGCCCACCGGCTGGGAGTGCACACCGTCGCGGTCGCCGACGCGTCCGCGGTGCCCGCCGTGCGGGAGGCGCTGGCCGCGCGCTACGGCGCCGAGAGGCAGCCGGAGATCCTCGCCGGCCCGGACGCCGCCGCCGAGGCGGCGCGGCTGCCGTGCCACTCGGTCCTCAACGGCATCACCGGCTCGATCGGCCTGCTCCCGACGCTGGCGGCGCTGGAGGCAGGCCGGGTGCTGATCCTGGCGAACAAGGAGTCGCTGATCGTCGGCGGGCCGCTGGTCAAGGCGCTCGCCAAGCCTGGGCAGGTCGTGCCGGTCGACTCCGAGCACTCCGCGCTGTTCCAGGCGCTGCTCGCCGGCTCCCGCTCGGAGGTCCGCAAGCTGGTCGTCACCGCCTCCGGCGGCCCGTTCCGCGGCCGCACCCGCGCGCAGATGGCGAAGGTCACTCCCGCCGAGGCGCTGGCCCACCCCACCTGGGACATGGGCCCGGTCGTCACGATCAACTCGGCCACCCTGGTGAACAAGGGCCTGGAGGTGATCGAGGCCCATCTGCTCTACGACATCCCGTTCGAGCGGATCGAGGTCGTGGTCCACCCGCAGTCCTACGTTCACTCGATGGTGGAATTCACCGACGGCTCGACGCTGGCCCAGGCGAGCCCGCCCGACATGCGGATGCCGATCGCGCTCGGCCTCGGCTGGCCCGACCGGGTGCCCGACGCCGCCCCGGCCTTCGACTGGTCCACCGCCTCGACGTGGGAGTTCTTCCCGCTCGACGAGGAGGCCTTCCCCTCGGTCGCGCTGGCCCGGCACGTCGGCACTCTGGGCAGTACCGCGCCGGCGGTGTTCAATGCGGCGAACGAGGAATGCGTCGAGGCCTTCAGGACCGGCCGGCTGCCGTTCACGGGCATCATGGACACCGTCGCCCGCGTCGTCGAGGAACACGGCACACCCGAGCAGGGAACTCGGCTGACCGTCGGACACGTCCTCGAAGCGGAGACATGGGCCCGCGCCAGGGCCCGCGAACTGGCACAGGCATCGGAGGAAGCGCGCGTATGACGGCTCTCATGACGGTCCTCGGCATAGTCGTCTTCGTCGTGGGCCTGATGGTCTCCATCGCCTGGCACGAGCTCGGCCACCTCTCGACGGCCAAGATGTTCAAGATCCGCGTACCCCAGTACATGGTCGGCTTCGGCCCCACCCTGTGGTCGCGGAAGAAGGGCGACACCGAGTACGGCTTCAAGGCCATCCCGCTCGGCGGCTACATCCGCATGATCGGGATGTTCCCGCCCGGTGAGGACGGCCGGATCACCGCCCGCTCCACCTCGCCGTGGCGCAGCATGATCGAGGACGCCCGCTCGGCCGCCTACGAGGAGCTGCAGCCGGGGGACGAGACCCGGCTGTTCTACACGCGCAAGCCGTGGAAGCGCGTCATCGTGATGTTCGCCGGGCCGTTCATGAACCTGATCCTGGCCGTCGCGCTGTTCCTCGGCGTCTTCATGGGCTTCGGCGTGAACACCCGCACCACGGTCATCGGCCAGGTCAGCGACTGCGTGATCTCCCAGTCCGACACCTCCAAGCGGGACCCGAACAACCCCTGCACCTCGCACGACCCGGTGGCGCCGGCCAAGACCGCGGGCTTCAAGGCCGGCGACGAGTTCGTGAGCTTCAACGGGAAGCCGGTCAAGGGCTGGGCGCAGCTGTCGGAGGACATCCGCACCGGCGCCGGCCCGGCCACCATCGTGGTGATCCGCGACGGCAAGCAGGTCACCCTGCACCCGACGATCACCACCAACACCGTCGCCAAGACCGACAAGGACGGCAACTACCTCGACGGCACCGTGAAGGCCGGCTTCCTCGGCTTCTCGCCCGCCACCCACATCGAGCAGCTCGGCTTCGGCGCCTCGGTGAACCACATGGGCGACATGGCCCGCCAGGGCGTGGAGTCCCTGGTGAGCCTGCCCAAGCGCATCCCGGACCTGTGGAAGGCCGCGTTCGACGGCGCCCCGCGCAAGCAGGACTCCCCGATGGGCGTGGTCGGCGCGGCCCGCGTCGGCGGCGAGGTGTTCGCCCTGAAGGAGCCGGCCATCGACCGCATCATGACGATGGTCATGCTGGTCGCCGGCTTCAACCTGTCGCTGTTCCTGTTCAACATGCTGCCGCTGCTGCCGCTGGACGGCGGGCACATCGCCGGCGCCCTGTGGGAGGCGATCCGCCGTCACACCGCGCGGGTCTTCCGCAAGCCCGACCCCGGGCCGTTCGACGTCGCCAAGCTGATGCCGGTCGCTTATGTCGTGGCCGGAATCTTCGTGTCCTTCACCCTGCTGGTTCTGATCGCAGATGTGGTCAACCCGGTCAAACTGAGTTCGTAATGCCCTGAGCCGAGTCAGAGTCGTGGGCGCGGTGCCGTAACCTCGATCCCGGAGCCCGCCCACGACGGGACCTCGATCCACACCAGGGGATGCCACGCAGATGACCGCGATTTCGCTCGGTATGCCGGAAGTTCCGACCCGACTCGCCGACCGCCGCAAAAGCCGTCAGATCCAGGTCGGAAGCGTCGCAGTGGGCGGCGACGCACCCGTCTCCGTCCAGTCGATGACCACCACCCGGACCTCCGACATCGGCGCCACGCTGCAGCAGATCGCCGAGCTGACGGCCTCCGGCTGCCAGATCGTCCGGGTGGCCTGCCCGACGCAGGACGACGCCGACGCGCTCGCCACGATCGCCCGCAAGTCGCAGATCCCGGTCATCGCCGACATCCACTTCCAGCCGAAGTACGTCTTCGCCGCCATCGACGCCGGCTGCGCCGCGGTGCGCGTCAACCCCGGCAACATCAAGCAGTTCGACGACAAGGTCAAGGAGATCGCCAAGGCCGCGTCCGCCGCGGGCGTGCCGATCCGGATCGGCGTCAACGCCGGCTCGCTGGACCGCCGCCTGCTGGAGAAGTACGGCAAGGCCACCCCCGAGGCCCTCGTGGAGTCCGCCCTGTGGGAGGCGTCGCTCTTCGAGGAGCACGACTTCCGCGACATCAAGATCTCGGTCAAGCACAACGACCCGGTCGTGATGGTGAACGCCTACCGGCTGCTCGCCCAGAAGTGCGACTACCCGCTGCACCTCGGCGTCACCGAGGCCGGCCCCGCCTTCCAGGGCACCATCAAGTCCGCGGTCGCCTTCGGCGCGCTGCTGGCCGAGGGCATCGGCGACACCATCCGCGTCTCGCTGTCCGCGCCGCCGGCGGAGGAGGTCAAGGTCGGCATCCAGATCCTGGAGTCGCTCAACCTGCGCCAGCGCCGCCTGGAGATCGTCTCCTGCCCGTCCTGCGGCCGCGCCCAGGTCGACGTCTACAAGCTCGCCGACCAGGTCTCCGCGGGCCTGGAGGGCATGGAGGTGCCGCTGCGCGTCGCCGTCATGGGCTGTGTCGTCAACGGCCCCGGCGAGGCCCGCGAGGCCGACCTGGGCGTCGCCTCCGGCAACGGCAAGGGCCAGATCTTCGTCAAGGGCGAGGTCATCAAGACCGTGCCCGAGTCGAAGATCGTCGAGACGCTGATCGAGGAGGCCATGAAGCTGGCCGAGCAGATGGAGGCCGACGGCGTGTTCTCCGGCGAGCCCGAGGTGAGCGTCTCCTGAAGCGGACCCGGCCGGCCACCCGCCGCGCCCGCGGGAGGTAAAGTGCGGGGACCATCGTTTGCCGTCGCCCGCGGCCCGCACGGTGAGGCGCCCGCATGCTGACCCACTCCACTGCCCGAGTCCTGGAACCCGGAGACCTGGACGCCGCACTCGCGGTCCTCGACCGCGACCCGGTGGCCAACGCCTTCGTGACCTCGCGGGTCACCATCGCCGGCCTGGACCCGTGGCGGCTCGGCGGTGAGATGTGGGGCTGGTACTCCGGCGGCCGGCTCACCTCGCTGTGCTACGCCGGGGCCAACCTGGTCCCGATCTGCGCCACTCCGGAGGCCGTCCGGGCGTTCGCCGAGCGCGCCCGGCGGGCCGGCCGCCGCTGCTCGTCCATCGTCGGCCCGGCCGAGGCCACCGCCGACCTGTGGGCGCAGCTCGCACCGCACTGGGGGCCGGCCCGCGAGATCCGCACCCACCAGCCGCTGATGACGACCCGTGCGCTGCCCGCCGAGGTCGCGCCCGACCCGCTGGTGCGCCGGGTGCGGCGGGACGAGATGGACGTGATCCTGCCGGCCTGCGTGGCGATGTTCACCGAGGAGGTCGGGGTGTCCCCGCTCGCCGGGGACGGCGGCCTGCTCTACCAGGCGCGGGTCGCCGAACTGGTCTCCACCGGCCGCGCCTTCGCCCGCATCGAGGACGGCCAGGTGGTCTTCAAGGCGGAGATCGGCGCGGTCACCCGGCACAGCTGCCAGATCCAGGGCGTGTGGGTGGCGCCGGCGCACCGCGGCCGCGGCCTGTCCGAGACGGGCATGGCGGCGGTGCTGCACTACGCGCTGCACGACGTGGCCCCCGTGGTCAGCCTCTACGTCAACGACTTCAACGTGCCCGCCCGCGCCGCCTACCGCCGGGTCGGCTTCACCGAGGTCGGCGCGTTCATGAGCGTGCTGTTCTAGGCCGTCTCCGACCCATCCCGCCTGCCCCGCGGGGTCTGGCACGGCCCAGGCGCCGGCGGCCCGGGACCTGCGGCGTCCCGCGGGGGCCGGCCTCCGCCGACCGGAGCCGCGGTGTCCGGATCCTGGGTGCGTGGCGAGGCGGGGCGGCCCGCACCGGTAGGGTCGCCGGACATGGAGAACGTGGTGGTCGGCCCGCTCGACCTCGCCGCACGCGTCGACGAGGCGCTGGCCGTACAGGCGGTCGCCTTCGGGCTCGGGCCCGAAGAGGTCGCCATCCGCCGGCAGATCGTGCTGCGGCACCTGGGCGTCCCGGGGGCCCGCGCCTTCGGCGCACAGACCGCCGCGGGGCGGCTCGTCGGCTTCGTCTACGGCCTGCCCAACGACCGCACCCACTGGTGGTCCAGTGTCGTCCAGCCGTACCTGCGCCGGACCGGCAACGACCACTGGCTCGACGACGCGTTCGTCATCACCGAACTGCACGTGCTGCCCGACTTCCAGGGCCGCGGCATCGGGCGCCGGCTGATCACCGAGATCACCGACACCGCCACCGAGCCACGCAGCATCCTGTCGGCGATCGACGGCGACAGCCCGGCCCGGCACCTGTACCACCATCTGGGCTACCGCGACCTGGCCCGCCCGGTGCACTTCCCCAGCGCCAGCCGGCCGTACGCGGTGATGGGCGCGCCACTGCCCCTGCTGCGCCGCGGCCGGATGCCGCTGCCCGGTGCCCGGGACGGGCGGGAATAACCGGTACGTCCGGCCACCGCGGCGCCGGTATCCTCGCCGGACCCTCAGCACCTGAAGCCCCACCGGAGGCCCGCCATGGTCCAGCGCATGTCCCGACTGCTGCTCAAGACGCTGCGCGACGCCCCGGCCGACGCCGAGACGACCAGCCACAAGCTGCTCGTGCGGGCCGGGTACGTGCGGCGCTCGTCGGCCGGCATGTGGAGCTGGCTGCCGCTGGGCAAGCGGGTGCTGGACAACGTGACGCGGATCGTCCGCGAGGAGATGGACGCCATCGGCGGCCAGGAGGTGCTGCTGCCCGCGCTGCTGCCCCGGGAGGCGTACGAGGCCACCGGCCGCGCCGAGGAGTACGGCGACCTGCTCTTCCGGCTCACCGACCGCAAGGGCACCGCCTACGTGCTCGGGCCCACCCACGAGGAGATCTTCACCCAGTTGGTGAAGGACCAGGTCTCCTCGTACAAGGACCTGCCGGTGATCCTCTACCAGATCCAGACGAAGTACCGCGACGAGGCCAGGCCCCGCTCCGGGGTGCTGCGCGGGCGCGAGTTCCAGATGAAGGACGCCTACTCCTTCGACACCGGAGAGGAGGGGCTCGCCGAGGCGTACCGGCTGCACCGCGAGACGTACGAGCGGATCTTCCGCCGGCTCGGCCTGGACTACCGGATCGTGTCCGCGGTGTCCGGCGCCATGGGCGGATCGGCCTCCGAGGAGTTCCTGGCGCCCGCCGCCGCGGGCGAGGACACCTTCGCGGACTGCCCCGCGTGCGACTACGCCGCCAACACCGAGGCGGTCGCCTTCACCGCGGCCGTGCCCGCCGCCGTCGACCCCGGGCCCGTCGAGGAGCTGGACACCCCCGACACGCCCACCATCGAGACGCTCGCCGCCCACCTGGGCGTACCGGCCTCGGCCACCCTGAAGAACCTGCTGGTCACCGTGGACGGCGAGATCACCGCGGTGGGCGTGCCCGGCGACCGCGAGGTGGACCTCGGCAAGCTCGCCGAGCACCTGGCGCCCGCGGAGGTCGCGCTGGTGACCGCGGAGGACTTCGCCGCCCGCCCCGACCTCGTCCGCGGCTACGTCGGCCCCCAGGGCCTGCGCGTCCCGTACCTGGCCGACCCCCGCGTCGCCCCCGGCACCGCCTGGATCACCGGCGCCAACAAGCCCGGCCGGCACGCCGCGAACGTGGTGTGCGGCCGCGACTTCCAGGTCGACCGCCACCTCGACGTGGTCACCGTGCAGGACGGCGACCCCTGCCCCCGCTGCGGCGCCGGCCTGACCCTGGGACGGGCCATCGAGATCGGCCACATCTTCCAGCTGGGCCGCAAGTACACCGACACCCTCCAGGTCGACGTCCTCGGCCGGGACGGCAAGCCGGTCCGCGTCACCATGGGCTCCTACGGCATCGGCATCTCCCGCGCGGTGGCCGCGCTGGCCGAGCAGACCGCGGACGCGCAGGGGCTGTGCTGGCCCCGCGAGGTCGCGCCGGCCGACGTCCACGTCGTCGCCGCGGGCAAGGCCGCGCAGACCGAACTCGCCGCCCTGGCCGCCGACGCCCTGCACGTCGCCGGACTGCGGGTGCTGCTGGACGACCGGGCCGGGGTCTCGCCGGGCGCCAAGTTCGCCGACGCCGACCTGCTGGGCGTGCCGACCGTCCTCATCGCCGGGCGCCGCGCGGCACAGGGGTACGTCGAGGTGAAGGACCGCCGCACCGGGGAACGCCGCGAGCTGCAACTGGCCGAAGCGCTCAAGCTGCTCACCGCCTGACGAACGAACCGCCAAGTCCCGTTCCGGCGCGGCAGGTTCGTCAGGCCGGCCGGCGGCCCGGCGCCGCCGTGCTCACAGCCAGCCGGCGAACTCCAGCAGCAGCTCGCCGGGTTCGCGGTCACCGACCGACAGGGACCACACCCCGGCCTCCACCGACCGGAACAGCGCCCAGCCGCGCAGCCGTTCGGGGTCCACGTCCAGGGCCGACGCCAGCTTGGCGACCCGCCGCCTGGCCGCGGACCGCGAACCCGGCTGCGCGGCCAGCGTGGAGAGCCGGTCCCGCGCCAGCCACGCCAGGTCGTACGCCCGCTCGCCGACCAGCGGCTTGGGGTCGATGGCCAGCCACGCCATCCGCTCGCCGGCCAGCACGTTGCCGTGGTGGTAGTCGCCGTGCAGCAGGAACTCCTCGGGCGCGCTCGCGAGCAACTCGTCGCGCAGCGCCAGCGCCTCGTCGATCAGCGGCCGGGCGTCCGCCGCCCAGTCCCGGTCCCGCCGCTCGCGCAGCGTCCCGGCCAGGTACTCCGTGTACTCCGCCACCGACGTGAAGGGGTGCCCGCCGGCCGGCGGCACCCACAGTCGCTGGAGCACCGCCTCGGCCTCCAGCATCGCCCGCGCCTCGGCCAGCGAGCGCAGCGAGACGTCGGCCTGCAGTCGCTCCAGCAGCAGCGCGCCGCGCTCGGCGTCCGCCTGCAGCAGCCGCACCGCGCCCCGCCCGTCCCAGTGCGCGAGGGCCGCGTGCTCCTGGGCCGTCTCCCGGTTGACCATGCCGACCTTGAGCACCGCGGGCGACCCGTCCTCGGCCCTGACCAGGACGATCATGCTGATCTGGCCGCCCGCCGCGAACACCCGCTCGGGGGTCAGCCGCCAGCGCTCCAGATACCCGGCGACCTGCCCGGGAAGCCGCTCGAGCCACTGCAGGCCCGCCTCGCCCTCCCAGGCCGCGACGGTACGGGCCAGCCGCTCCGGCGGTGCCAGATCCACGCGTCCCGGCCGGCCGTCGTCCGCCACTGAACCCATCGCGCTGCGTTCCCTCCGTGTCCGTGCGGTCGGCGGCGGGGTGCCCAGCCGGGCTCAGCCGCGCTCCGCCAACCCCGGGAAGGCTACGCTGTCGCCGCTCCAGCGGACGGCGCGCACCGCCGCCTGACGCAGCGCGGCGGCCGCGTCGCCCCGCACGTCCCCGGTCGCGGCCCGCACCAGATCGCCGTACGCGCCCGCGAGCCGGTCCTCCAGATACGCCGCCAGCCGCAGGGCCGCGGCCGCGTCCGGCACCGGGAAGGGCAGCCGGTAGCCGGCCGCGGCGGCCACCGGTGTGCCGCCGAGATCCGCGACGGTGCGGGCCAGGGCGTCGCGGGCCGCGCGGTGCGCGTCGTACGCCTGGCGCACCTCGGCCTGGCGTCCTGCCGCCGCCCGCGCGCCGACCACGCCGTAGCCGTACACCGCGGCGTGCTCCGCGGCCAGCGCCGCCTGCGCGGCGGCCAGGACCGGCCCCGCGGCCGGGCGGGCGCTGCTGCTGCCCGGGGCAGGAGTGCCCGCTGGGCGCCCGCCGCCCGTCGGGCTCGGGCTGCTGGTACCGCTCATGCCGTGTGCGCTCCCGGGGTCAGCAGGACGACGTGGGCGGCGCCGGCGGCGGCCACCGACGCCATCAGCCGGGCCAGCTCGCCCGGCACGGTCAGCAGGGCCGCGGCCCTGCGGTCGGCCAGCGCCCGCTCCGCCGCGGCGAGCGCCGCCAGCGCCGCGGCCGGGGACTGGGGGGTGGGGGACGCCGAGGGCGCCCCCGGACGCGGGGTGGGCGAGGCCGGCGGCGCGGTGGACGGACGGCCCGAGGCGCCGCGCCCCGACGAGGACGCGGAGGGCGTCGCCGAGCCCGCAGGCGCCGGCAGCCTCCCGCCGAACGCCGAGGCGTGCAGGGCCACTTGGGCCCGCAGCGGGGTCAGACGCCCCGCGAGTCCAGGGTGCGCGGCAAGCGCCGCGTCGTACTGCCCGAGCAGCGTCAGGCTGTCGCGCGCCGCCCGCGCCCGCTCCACCGTTCCGGGCGCCGGCGCCTTGTCCCGGCCGTCCCCGTCCCGCGAGCCCCCCGAACATCCGGCCGCGGCCCCGACAGCCGCCACAGCCACCACACTTCGCCTGCTCAGGCGTGCCACCCGGGGGATCATGACGGGATTCTACGGCGGGGTCGACCGTTCTTTTCCCCCGGTCGCACCCCTCGGTCCGGCCCGTTGCCGGACCCCTGCGTTTCCATGGCCGCCGGGCGAAACGGAGCAGTGAACTCAGGTAGCCTTGTCCGTACACGCGACCTTCCATGACAACAGCAGACGCGGCCGAGGAGTCACCCGGATGAGCACCACCCAGAGCGAGAGGCTGCGCGCGCTGCTTGAGCCGCTCGTCGAGACGGCGGGCCTGGAACTGGAGGAGATCACGGTCTCCGCGGCCGGACGGCGGCGCCAGCTGCTGGTGGTGGTCGACTCCGACGAGGGTGTGGACCTGGACGCGATGGCCGAGGTCAGCCGGCAGGTCTCCACCGCGCTCGACGAGTCCGACGTCATGGGCGAGCAGGAGTACCTGCTCGAGGTCAGCTCGCCCGGCACCGACCGCCCGCTCACCGAGCCGCGACACTTCCGGCGTAACGCGGGCCGGCTGGTCAAGCTGCAGCTCAAGGAGCGCGGAGAGCTGATCGCGCGGATCATGACGGTGGACGACACCGGTCTGGACCTGGAGGTGCCCGGCGTCAAGGGCCGCAAGCCCAAGCCGGACCGCGTGGAGTTCGCGGACATCGCCCGGGCCCGGGTCGAGGTCGAGTTCAGCCGGAAGGCGGACGGCGAGGCGCAGGCCGACGGCGACGCCGAGGACAGCATCGACGAGAGCACTGAGGAGGCGTAGCCGTGGACATCGACATGAAGGCCCTGCGGGGCTTGGTGACGGAGCGGCAGATCTCGTTCGACCTGCTCGTCGAGGCCATCGAGTCGGCCCTCCTCATCGCGTACCACCGCGAGCCCGGCAGCCACCGCAAGGCGCGCGTGGAGCTGGACCGGCACACCGGCCACGTCACCGTGTGGGCCACCGAGGAGCCCGAGGAGGCGGGGGAGGGCGCCGAGCCGCGCGAGTTCGACGACACCCCGTCCGGCTTCGGCCGGATCGCCGCGTCGACCGCCAAGCAGGTGATCCTGCAGCGGCTGCGCGACGCCGAGGACGACGTGACGTTCGGCGAGTACGCGGGCCGCGAGGGCGACATCGTCACCGGAGTGGTCCAGCAGGGCAAGGACCCGAAGAACGTGCTGGTCGACATCGGCAAGCTGGAGGCCATCCTGCCGGTGCAGGAGCAGGTGCCCGGCGAGGACTACGGCCACGGCACCCGGCTGCGCTCCTACGTCGTGCGGGTCGCCAAGGGCGTGCGCGGCCCGTCGGTGACCCTCTCGCGCACCCACCCGAACCTGGTGAAGAAGCTCTTCGCCCTGGAGGTCCCGGAGATCGCCGACGGCTCGGTGGTCATCGAGGCGATCGCCCGCGAGGCCGGCCACCGCACCAAGATCGCGGTCCGCTCGAACCGCTCGGGCCTCAACGCCAAGGGCGCCTGCATCGGCCCGATGGGCGCCCGGGTGCGGGCGGTCATGGCCGAGCTGAACGGCGAGAAGATCGACATCGTCGACTGGTCCGACGACCCGGCGGAGATGGTGGCGAACGCGCTGTCGCCGGCCCGGGTGTCCAAGGTCGAGGTGGTCGACTTCGCGGCCCGCTCGTCCCGGGTCACCGTCCCCGACTACCAGCTCTCGCTGGCGATCGGGAAGGAAGGGCAGAACGCCCGGCTGGCGGCCCGGCTCACCGGCTGGCGGATCGACATCCGTCCCGACACGGAGCAGCCGCAGGACTGAATCCGGCCAACCGCCGGGCAGATGGCAGACGAACAACCGTGCGCTGACCCACTCGAAGGAGTGAGGTCGGTGCGGGGAGGTAGACTGAAGGGTGTCTGGTCGGACGCTGAACCCAGCATGCCCGGAGCGCACGTGCGTCGGGTGCCGGAAGCGAGCGGCCAAGAGCGATCTGCTGCGTGTGGCGGCGGTCGGGGATGCGTGCGTTCCCGATCATCGCGGTACGCTGCCCGGTCGGGGTGCTTATCTGCATCCCGCCCTTGCCTGTCTTGACCTGGCGGTCCGCCGCCGGGCGTTCGCCCGGGCCTTCAGAGGACCGGTGGCGCCCGACACCGCGGTGTTGCGCCGGTATGTCGAGCAGGCAGCCCCGTAGGAAGAAGAAGTACGGCACGGGCAACACCGTGCGGTCAGGTACCTCGCGAGATGGAAGTAGGTCGAGATTGCGATGAGCACTCGATGAGTACGCGATGAGTACGCCCATGAAGTAGCGACGGTCCGGCGGACGACCACCCCGGACCTAGAAGGAGCGAAGTGGCTAAGGTCCGGGTATACGAACTCGCCAAGGAGATGGGAGTCGAGAGCAAGGTCGTCATGGCCAAGCTCCAGGAACTCGGCGAATTCGTCCGTTCGGCGTCCTCGACGATCGAGGCGCCGGTTGTTCGCAAACTGACTGACGCTTTCCAGGGATCCGGTGGCCCCGCCGCCGGCAAGTCCGCTGCCAAGCCGTCCGCGCCGCGCAAGGCGGCGCCCTCGAAGCCGGCCCCGACCCCGGGTGCGCCGGCTCGTCCTGCTGCCCAGGCGCCGAAGCCGGGCGGCCCCACCACCCCCACCACCCCCGCGGCTCCGGCCGCCCCGAGCACCGGCTCCGCGCCGGCGCCCGGCCCGCGCCCCGGCCCCAAGCCGGCGCCCAAGCCCGCGCCGTCGGCCCCCGTGCCGGCCGCCGAGTTCCAGGCGCCGTCGACCCCGGCGGCCCCGAGCCCGCGTCCCGGTGCCACCCCCGGCCCGCGTCCGGCCCGTCCGGCCGGTCCCGGCCAGGGCCAGCAGCGCGGCGAGGGCGGCGCGTCCCGTTCCGGCGGGCGCCCGTCCGGCCAGGGTGCCCCGCGTCCGGGCGGTGCCGCGCGTCCCGCCGGCCCGCGTCCCGGTAACAACCCGTTCACCTCGTCCGGCTCCACCGGCATGCCGCGCCCGGGTGGCGCGCCGCGTCCCGGTGGCGGCCAGGGCGGTGCCCCGCGTCCCGCCGGTCCCGGCGGCGGCGGTCCGCGCCCCGGTGGCGCCCCCCGTCCGGGTGCGCCCGGCGGCCAGGGCGGTCCGGGCGCCGGTCGTCCGTCCCCCGGCGGCATGCCCCGTCCGCAGTCCTCGGGCCCGCGCCCGAACCCCGGCATGATGCCGCAGCGCCCGTCGTCCACCGGTGGCCCCGGCGGCCGTCCGGGTGGTCCCGGCGGTCGTCCCGGCGGTGGTCCCGGTGGCCGTTCCGGCGGTCCCGGCGGTCGTCCGGGCGGCGGCGGCTTCGCCGGCCGTCCCGCGGGTCCCGGCGGCGGCGGTCGTCCGGGCGGTGGCGGCGGCTTCGGCGGTCGTCCCGGCGGTGGCGGCGCCCCCGGCGGCGGTGGCGGCTTCGGTCCGCGCCCCGGCGGCTTCGGCGGCCGTCCCGGCGGCCCGGGCGGTCGTGGCGGCACGCAGGGCGCGTTCGGTCGCGGCCCGGGCGGACGTCCGGCGCGCGGCCGTAAGAGCAAGCGTCAGAGGCGCCAGGAGTACGAGGCCATGCAGGCCCCGTCCGTGGGCGGCGTGCTGCTGCCCCGCGGCAACGGCCAGACCGTGCGCCTGTCGCGCGGTGCCTCCCTCACCGACTTCGCCGAGAAGATCAACGCCAACCCGGCGTCGCTCGTCCAGGTGATGCTCAACCTCGGTGAGATGGTCACGGCCACCCAGTCGGTGTCGGACTCCACCCTGGAGCTGCTCGCCGGCGAGATGAACTACGTGCTGGAGATCGTCAGCCCGGAGGAGGAGGACCGCGAGCTGCTCGAGTCCTTCGACATCGAGTTCGGCGAGGACGAGGGCGGCGAAGAGGCCCTGGTCTCGCGGCCTCCGGTGGTCACCGTCATGGGTCACGTCGACCACGGCAAGACCCGCCTGCTCGACGCGATCCGCAAGACCAACGTGGTCGCGGGCGAGGCCGGCGGCATCACCCAGCACATCGGTGCCTACCAGGTCACGACCGAGGTCAACGACGAAGAGCGCAGGATCACCTTCATCGACACCCCGGGTCACGAGGCGTTCACCGCCATGCGTGCCCGCGGTGCGAAGTCGACCGACATCGCGATCCTGGTCGTGGCGGCCAACGACGGCGTGATGCCGCAGACCGTCGAGGCGCTGAACCACGCCAAGGCGGCCGACGTGCCGATCGTCGTCGCGGTCAACAAGATCGACGTCGAGGGTGCCGACCCGACCAAGGTGCGCGGACAGCTCACCGAGTACGGGCTGGTGGCCGAGGAGTACGGCGGCGACACCATGTTCGTCGACATCTCCGCCAAGCAGGGCCTGCACATCGACAGCCTGCTCGAAGCGGTCATCCTGACCGCGGACGCGTCCCTGGACCTCCGGGCCAACCCGGAGCAGAGCGCGCAGGGCATCGCGATCGAGGCGCACCTGGACAAGGGCCGCGGCGCGACCGCGACCGTCCTGGTGCAGCGCGGCACGCTGCGGGTCGGCGAGACCATGGTCGTCGGCGACGCCTACGGCCGTGTCCGCGCCATGCTCGACGACGCGGGCAACACCGTCGACGAGGCGGGCCCCTCGACGCCGGTCCAGGTCCTCGGCCTGACCAACGTCCCGGGCGCCGGCGACAGCTTCATCGTCGTCGACGAGGACCGCACGGCACGCCAGATCGCCGAGAAGCGGGCCGCCCGCGAGCGCAACGCCGCGTTCGCCCGCAAGGGCCGCAGGTTCTCGCTGGAGAACCTGGACGAGGCGCTCAAGGCCGGTGAGGTGCAGGAACTCAACCTCATCATCAAGGGCGACGCGTCCGGTTCTGTCGAGGCCCTGGAGTCCTCGCTCTTGCAGCTCGACGTCGGCGAGGAGGTCGACATCCGCGTGCTGCACCGCGGCGTGGGTGCGGTCACCGAGTCGGACATCGACCTGGCGACCGGCTCCGACGCCATCGTGATCGGCTTCAACGTGCGCGCCGCGGGGCGTGCCACGCAGATGGCCGAGCGCGAAGGCGTGGACGTCCGCTACTACTCGGTGATCTACCAGGCCATCGAGGAGATCGAGGCGGCGCTCAAGGGCATGCTCAAGCCCGAGTACGAGGAGGTGGAGCTCGGCACCGCCGAGATCCGCGAGGTGTTCCGCTCCTCCAAGCTCGGCAACATCGCCGGTGTGCTGGTGCGCTCCGGCGAGGTGCGGCGCAACACCAAGGCCCGCCTGCTCCGCGACGGCAAGGTCGTCGCGGAGAACCTCACCATCGAGGGCCTGCGCCGCTTCAAGGACGATGTCACCGAGATCCGCGAGGGTTACGAGGGCGGTATCAACCTCGGCAACTACAACGACATCAAGATCGACGATGTCATCGCGACGTACGAGATGCGGGAGAAGCCGCGCGGCTGATCCGGCACGCCGTACAGGCGTGACACACCGGTCCGGGGCCGGTCGGCGGGCGAAATCCCGTCGATCGGCCCCGGCCGTCGCCTGTACCTTCGGTGGCATGTACGTAGGTGCTCTGAGCTTCGACCTGCTGATGGGTGACGTACGGTCGCTGAAGGAGAAGAGGTCCGTCGTCCGCCCGATCGTCGCCGAGCTGCACCGCAAGTTCGGGGTGAGCGTGGCGGAGACCGGCGGGCAGGATCTGTACCGCAGGGCCGAGATAGGGATCGCGGTGGTGTCCGGCGATCTGGCGCATGTCAAGGACGTCCTCGACCGGTGCGAGCGCTGGATGGTCGCCCGGCCCGAGGTGGAGCTGCTGTCGGCCAGGCAGCGGATCCACGGTGACGACGACTGACGGCCGCCGGCGGTCCGGTGCGCCACCGGCGACCGGAGGCGGCCTCCCAGGGCCGCCGAGGACCCCCCACGACCACCGTCACGGACTGACCGGCGCGTCTGCACGCGCACCTGAACGCGAAGAAGAGAGAAGGAGACGATGACCGACACCGCGCGGGCCCGAAAGCTGGCGGACCGCATCCGGGTGGTGGTCGCGGAGACCCTGCAGCGGCGGATCAAGGACCCGCGGCTGGGGTACGTGACGATCACCGACACCCGGGTCACCGGTGACCTGCGGGAGGCGACGGTCTTCTACACGGTCTACGGCGACGACGAGGAGCGGGCCGCCTCGGCGGCTGCCCTGGAGAGCGCCAAGGGCGTGCTGCGCTCGGAGGTCGGCCGGCAGACGGGCGTGCGCTTCACGCCGACGCTGGCCTTCGTCGCCGACGCCCTGCCGGACAACGCCCGCACCATCGACGACCTGCTCGCCAAGGCCCGCGCGGCCGACGAGCAGGTCCGCAAGACCGCGACCGACGCGCAGTACGCCGGCGACGCCGACCCGTACCGCAAGCCGGCCGAGGACGACGAGAAGGCGGAGGCGGCCGAGGCCGCCGACGCGGGCGAGGCCGCCGGCACCGCCGGTGCGCCCTCCGACGAGGACGGTTCCCCGAAGGCATGAGTCGTCCACAGGGACCTTCCGGGCTGGTGATCGTCGACAAGCCCGGTGGGCTCACCTCGCACGGCGTGGTGTCCCGGATGCGGCGGCTGGCCGGTACGCGGCGGGTCGGCCACGCCGGGACCCTCGACCCGATGGCCACCGGCGTGCTGATCATCGGCGTCGAGAAGGCCACCCGGCTGCTCGGGCACCTCGCGCTCACCGAGAAGGAGTACGCCGCCACCATCCGGCTGGGCCAGACCACCGTGACCGACGACGCGGAGGGCGAGGTCACCGCCTCCGTCCCGGTCGGCGCGGTCACCCGGGAGGCGGTCGACGCGGGCATCGCCGCGCTGACCGGGCCCATCCAGCAGGTGCCGTCCAAGGTCAGCGCGATCAAGGTGAACGGCGTGCGGTCGTACACCCGGGTGCGGGAGGGCGAGGACTTCGAACTCCCCGCGCGTCCGGTGACCGTCTCCTCGTTCACCGTGCAGGACATGCGGCGCGCGGAGGCCGTCGACGCGGCCGGCGCGGCCACCGAGGTCGTCGACCTGGACGTCACCGTCGTCTGCTCCTCCGGCACCTACATCAGGGCGCTGGCCCGCGACCTGGGCGCCGGACTGGGCGCCGGCGGGCATCTGACGGCACTGCGCCGCACCCGTGTCGGGCCCTACGGCCTGGACGGCGCGCGGACGCTGGAGCAGCTGGAGCTGTCGTTCGCCGTCCTGCCCATCGAGCAGGCGGCCGCCGCGGCCTTCCCTCGCTGGGACGCCGACGCCGACCAGGCGCGGCTGCTGGGCCACGGCGTCCGTATCGCCGTGCCCGCGCTGCCCGCCGGGCCGCATGCCGTCTTCGGGCCGGACGGCCGCTTCCTCGCGCTGGTCGAGGAGGACAAGGGGAAGGCGAAGATCGTCGCGGGGTTCGCGCAGTAGCGCTGCCCGCCGACCGTTTCCCGTCCGCCGCCCCGTCGTGGTCCCGCTGATCTCCCGCCGTCGCCCTGCCGTCCGCGGGAGGCGCGGACACCCGGCCCGTCGCCCCGCTGCTCGCGGTACCGAGCGGCGGGGCCACCTGTCTCCTGAGCGGCCCCGCCCCACGGCCCCCCGTCAAACCCCCTGACCAGTCCTTATCCACGCCGGACCCGGAAATCACCCCAACGGGCGGGCGCTCGGAGTGAAGCGAGGGGGCGCGAAGGGGCGCTTTTCCCGCGCGATCTTGGCGCGAGATCATCTGCCGCCTACCGTCGAAGTGGGACGAAACGGGGCGCTTTCGCGCAAGCGGGGGCAGCGCAGGGCGAGGCAGCGGGAGGCGCCGACATGGCGGTACGCGGGGGCGGACGGCGGGGCGAAGGATCCGGGGGCGCACGGCGCGGGGAGGCGTCGGGGGGCGCGCAACGGCACGGGAACGGCGGCGCCGCCGGGCCGGCGGGCTCCGGCGCGCGGGCGGGCGCCGGAGCGGGGACCGCGGGGGGCGGATGGCCGGGCCCGGGCGGGCGCGGCTCGGGGGACGACCCGCTGATCCGCATCTGCGACCTCGCCGGGCGCCCGCGCGGCACGGGGTTCCTGGCGGACGGCGACGGCACGCTGGTCACCAGCCACGAAGCGGTCGACGGGCTCGCCCGCCTCGTCCTGCACGCCCCCGGCGGCCAGGTGTGCCTCGCCGAGGCCGAGGCGGTCACCGCGCTCCCCGAGACGGGGCTGGCGCTGGTCGCGACCGAGGGCCTGACCGTGCCGCCGCTGCCGGTCGCCCCGCACGGCCCCGCCCACCCCGAACGCGCGGTGCGGCTGCACATCCCGCACCGGGTCGACGGCACCGTACTGGGCACCGCGACCGTGACCTACACCGCGACCGACCGCTTCCACCTGCTCGGCGAGGTGTACGAACTCGCGCTCGGGGAGACCGACTTGGCGAGGTCCGCCGCCCAGGCGTCCGGCGCGCCGCTGCTGGACGCCGCGACCGGGGCGGTGCTCGGCGTCGTCGCGACCGCCCTGCACTCCGGTCACCGGGCCGCCGGGTTCGCCATCCCGCTGGACCCCGCAGGGGCGCCCGAGCCGCTGGCCCTGCTGCTGCGGCGCAACGCGGCGACCGTGCCCGCGTACGGCCGCCACCTGAACCTGGCCGGCGCCCTCCAGCTCACCGCCACCTCGGTCGGGGCCGCGACCGGCCCCGGCGAATGGCGCGAACCGATCGTCCGTGACGACGTCGCCGCCGGCCTCCGCGACTTCCTCACCGCCGGGGCCCCGGAGGGCGGCCCGTCCGACGGCGAGGGCCCGGTCGGGCGCGGTGGCGGGGGCGGCCCCCAGGACGCGGGCGTTCGCTCGGTGCAGGGCGAAGGGGCTTACGGCGGGCGGGAGTTCGCCGCCCGCGCGGGCCGTCTCCACGAGGCCGACAACCCAGGCGCGGCTGCGTACGCCGCCGGCACGAGTACGCCCTCCGATCAGCGAACCGGAGGGCAACCGCCGCTGGTGCTCGGGCTGGTGGGGGAGCCGGGGACCGGACGGACCACCGAGCTGGCCCAGTTGGCGGCACGCCGGGCCCGCGGCGCCCAGCCCGAGCCGACGCTGTGGCTGCGCGGGGCGGAGCTGCGTCCGGGGGACGGGGGCCTGCGGGACGCCGTCGAGCGGGCGCTGCGCACCGCCGCACGGATCGTCGGCGCGGGCCGCCCCCTGAACGCCGCGGTGGCTCCGGGGTGGCCGGCCGGCGGCGCCGACGACCCCTCGCCGGACGCCGTCGCCGACCTCGCCCACCACGCCGGGCGGCCCCTGCTCGTACTGCTCGACGCGCCCGAGGAGATGCCGCCCGTCCTCGCCCACGCCCTGGCCGACTGGACCGCCGGCACCGCGCGCTGGCTGCGTGCCGGGCAGGTCCGCCTCGTGGTGGCCTGCCGGCCGGAGTTCTGGGAGCAGGCCGGCGCCCTGCTGCCCCGCGAGCTGCTGTACGGGGCACCCGCGGTGCCGGCGGCGGCCGTGCCGTCGCGCGCGCTGCCGCCGTGCCTGCCGCTGGGCGACCTCTCCGACGACCAGGCGGCCCGCGCCCGGACGCGCTACGGCCTCCGGCCAGGGGACCTTGCGGAGCCCGACGCGGCCCACCCGCTGGCGATGCGCCTGCTGTCGGAACTCAGGGCCGCGCTGCCCGAGGAACTGGACCAGGACCTGGGCGAGCGCGCAGTACCGCCCAGCCGGGTGGAGCTGTTCTCCGCGCACCTGGACCTGGTGTGCCTGCGCATCGCCGTCCGGCTGGCCGCGGCGTCCGAGCCGCCGGTGCGCGGCACGGGCGTGCGGCGGCTCGCCGCGCGGGTGGCGGGCCGGATGCACGAGGCCGCCCGACGCTGCCTCGGCCCCGGGCAGGGCGAGTTGGACCGCGAGGCGTTCGAGGAGCTGTTCCCGTGGCGCACGGGATGGGCCTCCGCCGTCCTCACCGAGGGCCTGCTGGTGCCCGCGGGCGCGGGCTACCGCTTCGCCCACCAGGAGGCCGCCGACTGGCTCCAGTCGCTCCACCTCGACCTGCCGACCGCCCTCTACGCCCTGGTCCACCGCTGGTTCGCCCCGGCGGGCACCCCCGCGGAGGCGCCGGTACGGCTTCCCTCGCGCCGGGCGTCCACCACCGGCCAGCCGCCCCCGGTCCCGCCCGCGCCCGCTGTCGCGCCGCAGGGCTTCCCGCGGAGCCTGCCGGTGCCGCACCACCGCGCGGCCCCCGTCGTCCAGGCCCTCCTCCTGACCCCGCCCAAGACCCTGGCCACCCACCTCCACGGCCTGATCGAGGCGCTCGCCCACCCCGCCCTCGCCCCGCGCGCCCCTCGCGTGCCCCCGCAGACGCCGCGCCGCCCCGAGGCGGGCAGCAGGGACCCGGCGGGCGCGGCGCCCGGCCGGTCCGTCGAGCGGCCGACTCGGCCTGACGCGACGGCAGATGACGCAGACGAGCCTGCGGGTCTCACGGGCGGGAAGCGGCGGCCAGGAGGCGAGGCCCCGCAGGCGGCGGAGGCGGCGGCCGCACGCCGCGTCCCCTCCGGCGCCCCGTCGAGCCGACCCGAAGCGGAGGCCGACCTCGACGCCGACACCGTGCCGAGCCCGCGGACGCGCCCCACCGGGCGCCCGGTGGGGGAGACCGGGACGGCGGGGGAGCCGCGGAGTCCCGGCAGCGGCGGAACCCCTGCGGCGGGCGTGGGCCCACGCGGAATCGGCGAGGTCACCGGCGCGGCGGACGCGGGCGGGGCCGGACCCGGGGACCGGGCGGACGTCTCGGACCGGCAGCCATCCGGCGGGACCGCCCACCCGACGGGCCCGGGCGCCAAGGGAATTGAGGACCGCGCTTGCGTCCCGGCCGCCGACCGGTCGGGGAGCAGGGCCCAGGGCAGGGTCGTCGCCGAGGTCGCGCACCGCGGCGGCGCTTGGGGCGCCGCCGACGTGCCGGGCCTGCACGGCCACGGTGGTCCGGCGTACGCGCCGGGGCGTGCTGGATCGGAGGGCGCGGGGTACACGCGATCCCCGGGGCGGGGCGGTCCCGAGGGCGGGATGTACGGGCTGGAAGCGCGGCGGAAGGACGCGGAGTGGTGGGCCGCGCACCTGCTGCGCGAGGTCCTGCTCCGCGTGCCGGACGCCGGTCCCTACCGGGAAGTGCTGCGAGCGCTTGCCGGGCGGATCGTGGTGCGCGCGGTCGAGCGCGGCGGCTTCGCGGAACTGGGAGAGGACGGCCTCGGCGCGTTCGGTCCCTGGTTCTGGCGCCGCGTGCCGCTCCCCGCCGCCGACCGGCTCGACCTCCTTCGCCTGCTGCTGCCCGCCGACGGCCCGCCCGGCGCACTGGCCCGCGCAGACCGGGAGGCCGGCACCGACCTCGCCGGCCCGCCCGATACCGCGGCCTGGACAGACCGCGACGACCGCACCGGCGGCGAGAGGCTGGACCGTACCGGACGGGCCGACCGAGGCGACCGCCTCGATGACCTGTTCCGCGCGACGGCCATCGCCGATCAGCCCGGCCGCGGCGACTCCGCACACCAGGCAGCCCCGGACCCCCGTTTCGACGGCCCCCACCCGGCCGACCGCACTCACGGCCCCCTCGACCCGAGGGGCCCCCTCGACCCGAGGCCCGGCGCCGACCGGGCGGACGGCACCGGCGCTGCCGGCTCCGGAGCGGTGGCTGGTGCGGGCGATCGCGCCGGCAGCGGGCGCGACTCGATGCTCGGCGCCTACCGGGCCGATCCCACCGGCGCTGCTGAGTCCGGACTCCTGGCAGGTTCAGGCGGCCGCACGTACGGTCCGCGGGACGTGATGTCCGGCGCTCAACAGGTCGACCCCGCGGATCGTGGAGGGCGCGGGGAGCGGTTTCTGGGGGTGGTGGCGGAGATGCTGCGGGACGAGCCGGGGGTGGCGATGCCCGCGGTGTGCGGGTGGTTCGGGGACGACCGGCCGTTGCAGGGGGAGCCGCGGCTCACGGTGGCCGCGGCGGCGCAGGCGCTGCTGCACACCTACCGGCGGCTGGGCATCGACGAGCTGGCGGACGCCCTGGTTGCGGCGGGGAGCGCGGCGGCCGACGAGGTGCTGGCCGCGCTGGTCGAGGACGAGCCGTCCGCCCTGTGCCGGGCGGTCGACCGGTGGGCGCACGATCCGCGGCCGGACCGCCATGTCGCCGCCGCCACGTACGGGGTGAGGACCGCGCCGTACGTCCGCTCGGACGCCGACCGGGAGTTGCTGCGGTACGCCGCGCTGGCCATCGTCGCGCGCCCCGACGACTGCACTCTGCACGGCGCGGCGCTCGGCCTGCTCGTCCGCGATCCGCTGACCCGCGCCCGCCATCTGCCCGCCGCGCTGCGGCACTTCGCCGACGGCGACCCGGGGCTGCGCGCCGCGGACCTGGCGGCCGCGCTGACCACGCACCCCGAGCCCGTGCTCGCCGCGTTCCAGAGCCGGCTGCGGTGTGCGGACGGCCGGACCGCGGAGGCCGTGGGGGCGCTGGCGGAGGTCGGCGCGCCGGCGCTGGCCCGTCGAGCCGCCGCGCTCGTCGAGGACCTGCTGCGGCACCGGCCCGGGCAGGTCGCGGCCGTCGCCCGCTACCTGGACCTGCGGCTGGAACAGGGGCCGGGCGCGCGCGGGGTGCTCCTGCCGCTGGCCGCCGCCCTGCTGCGCGACCACCCCGCACCGGTGCGGGCGGCCCTCGTCCCGGTCTTCGCGGCCCCGGGCTCGCACCTGTCGCGGCCGCTGCGCCAGGAACTGCTGGAGACCGTCCTGGAGTCCGAGCGCGACCCGGTGGTGCTGGACGCGCTGCTCACCGCGGCGGCCCACGGCGCGCGGCAGCGGCATCCACTGCTGACCCGCGACCTGGTGCACCAGCTCGCCCTGCTGCTGGTGCGGACTCCTGACGGCGCCGCCAGGTTCGACCGCCGGATCGTCGAACTCGCCTCCGCCGCACCGGAGTTCGCCCGCATGGTCCGGGTGTGGCTGGCCGACGGCCACGTCTGGGACTCGCTCATCGGCCCGAGCGCCCACCGCACCCTGGCCTCCGTTCCCTGACGGATCCGCTCCCCGGACCGGCCCCTCACCAGGGCACCAGCCGGCGGGCACCCCACGTCCGCGGCCCCGGCCGCGCTGTGACACCGGACACGGCCACCGCGGGCCGCCGGCCCCGCGCGCCGCCTCCGGGCCTGATCGGAACCCCCGGGCGTCCCGTTGGGTGACGTGCCGATGGACACCGCGGCCCCCAGGCATGGCAGGCTTGGCTCTGCAGGGCGAGCGCCCTGGCGTAAGCGGCAGTGAGTGATTCGGCGAGGAAGCGGAGCGTCAAGGTGCAGCGCTGGCGGGGCTTGGAGGACGTTCCCGGTGACTGGGGTCGCAGCGTCGTCACCATCGGCTCGTACGACGGGGTGCACCGCGGCCACCAGCTGATCATGGGGCGCGCCGTGCAGCGGGCCCGTGAACTCGGGCTGCCCTCGGTCGTCGTGACCTTCGACCCGCACCCCAGCGAGGTCGTGCGGCCCGGCAGCCACCCGCCGCTGCTGTCCGCGCACCACCGGCGGGCCGAGCTGGTCGAGACCCTCGGTGTGGACGCCCTGCTGATCCTGCCGTTCACCGCCGAGTTCTCCCGGCTCTCGCCGAGCGAGTTCGTGCGCAGCGTGATCGTCGAGGGGCTGCACGCCAAGCTGGTCGTCGAGGGCCCGAACTTCCGCTTCGGCCACAAGGCCGCGGGCGACGTGGACTTCCTGTCCGCGCTCGGCCTGAAGTACGACTACGAGCTGGAGGTCGTCGACCTGTTCGTGCGCGGTGAGGCGGGCGGCGGCGAGGCGTTCTCCTCGTCCCTGACCCGCCGGCTGGTCGCCGAGGGCGACGTGGAGGGCGCCGCCGAGGTCCTCGGCCGCCCGCACCGCGTCGAGGGCGTCGTGGTCCGCGGGGCCCAGCGCGGCCGCGAACTGGGCTACCCCACGGCCAACGTCGAGACCCTGCCGCACACTGCGATCCCCGCGGACGGCGTGTACGCGGGCTGGCTGCACGTCGAGGGCGAGGCGATGCCCGCGGCGATCTCCGTCGGCACCAACCCCACGTTCGACGGCACCGCCCGCACCGTCGAGGCGTACGCCATCGACCGCGTCGGCCTGGACCTGTACGGGCTGCACGTGGCGGTGGACTTCCAGGCGTACCTGCGCGGCATGGAGAAGTTCGACACGATCGACGCGCTGCTCGAGCGGATGGCCGACGACGTCAAGCGCGCGCGGGAACTGCTGGAAGCGGTCGAGCCCACCGTCTGACCCGCTGCGTCCCCGGACGCGCGGCCCACCGGCCGGAGACTCCCGTCCCGGAGCGCGCGCCCGGCCGGCGCACCCCGCCTCACAGGCCGACGGCGCCGTCGATCCGCTCGCGCAGCAGGTCCGCGTGCCCGTTGTGCCGGGCGTACTCGGCGATCAGGTCGATCAGCAGGAACCGCAGCGAGATCTCCTTGCCGGTGATCCGGGACCGGAACGTGGTGTCCAGCGACGGCGCCTCGGCGACGATGATCCTGGCCCGGTCGCGCTCCGCCCGCCACACCGCGAAGGCCGCGGACACGTCGCCGTCCAGCCGGTCGAAGTCCTGGTTGGGCTCGTCGTCGGAGTAGTGGAGCAACGGGATGTCCTCGCCGGCGAACTGGATGCGGAACCACCAGCGCTCCGCCCCGGCCAGATGCCGCACCAGCCCGTGCAGGGTCAGCCCGGACGGGGGGATGACCCGACGGGACATCTGGGCGTCCGCCAGGCCCCTGCACTTCAGCTCGAACGTGGCACGGTGCCACTCCAGGAAGGCGGTGAGGATCTCCCGCTCCCCGCCCGTGGTGGGCAGCGCGGGCCGGTCGCCCTCGGCCCACGACGGGGAGGTCTGGATCGTCTGCTCGCTCGGCGCATGCCCCATCTCCGTCATGCCCCGAGTCTCGCAGCAGGGACCGACAACGCGGGAGGCCTTTCGCGGGGAGCCGACGCGCGTCGGGGCGCGGTGAGCCCGCCCGCGAGCCGCCGTCCGCGGGCGGACCCCGGGCGGCCTCAGGCCGGGCGGACCAGCCGCGTCTCGTAGGCGAAAACCACCGCCTGGACCCGGTCGCGCAGTTCGAGCTTGACCAGGATCCGGCTCAGGTGCGTCTTCACCGTCGCCTCCGCCAGGTGCAGGCCCGCGGCGATCTCGGTGTTCGACAGGCCGCGGCCCACCTCCACCAGCACCTCCCGCTCCCGCGCGGTCAGCCGGGCCAGCCGCTCGTCGGTCGCCGGACCCTCGGTCGTCGCGGGGGAGGGCAGCTGGTGGGCGAAGTGCTCCAGCAGGCGCCGGGTGATCCGCGGCGCGACCACCGCGTCCCCGCCGGCCACCGCCCGGATCGCGCCCAGCAGCTCCTCCGGGAGGGCGTTCTTCAGCAGGAAGCCCGACGCCCCCGCCTTGAGGCCGGCGAAGGCGTACTCGTCGAGGTCGAACGTCGTCAGGATCAGCACCCGGGACTGCGGGCACGACGCGATGATCCGGTCCGTCGCCTCGATGCCGTCCGTGCCGGGCATCCGGACGTCCATCAGCACCACGTCCGGCTGCAGCGTGCCGGTCAGCCGCACCGCCTCGGCGCCGTCGCCGGCCTCGCCGACCACCCGCATGTCGGACTGCGCGTCGAGCACCATCGTGAACGCCATCCGCAGCAGCGGCTCGTCGTCCACGAGCAGCACCGTGATCGGCCGGCCGTCCGGTCGCACCGGCTCCCCCTCCAGGTTCACATCGCCTCCGGCGTCGTCAGGGTCAGCACGGCCTCGACCCGCCAGCCGCCGCCGGGCTGCGGGCCCGCGGTCAGCCGGCCGCCGTAGGCCGCCGCCCGCTCGTGCATCCCGGGCAGGCCGTGCCCGGACGCCCCGCCCGAGGCGGGTGGCGCGGGGACGGTGCCGTTGCCGTCGTCGGCCACCGACAGGGTGACCGCGGCCGTCGTGCAGGCCACCCGCACGTCGGCGCGGGTCCCGGCCGGCGCGTGCTTGAGGGTGTTCGTCAGGGCTTCCTGGACCAGGCGGTACGCGGTGAGCTGCGCGGCGGCGGGAACGACCGACGGCTCGCCGGTGATCTCCAGCCGGGTCGGCAGCCCGGCGGCCCGCACCTGCCCGGCCAGCCCCGCCAACTGCCCGATGCCCGGCTGCGGATGGCGCAGCGCGTCCGGCTCGTCGTCGCGCAGCACCCCGAGGAAGCGCCGCATGTCCGTGATCGCCTGCCGTCCGGTCACCCCGACCTGCTGCATGGCCGCGGATGCCCGCTCCGGGGCCGTCGGCTGGGCGAACACCGCGCCGTCCGCCAGCGCGACCATCACCGACAGGTTGTGCGTCACGATGTCGTGCATCTCCCGGGCGATCCGGGCCCGTTCGCCGGCCACCGCGAGCTGGGCCTGCTGGTCGCGCTCCCGCTCCAGGCGCACCGCGCGGTCCTCCAGGAACGCCATGTGCTCGCGGCGGCCGCGCATGTTCGAGCCGATCACCAGCGCCGCGACCGCCAGCCCCGACAGCGAGACGAACGTCCCGACCCGGTGCTCGGCGGGGGACCACCGCACGGTGGCCAGCAGGATCCCGCCCTCCAGCACCGCGAACGCCCCCAGGGCCCGCGCCCGGTCCCGGTTCGCGGCCACCGTGTACAGCGCGATCAGCAGCGCCAGGTCGGCGGGGAGCCGCTGGTCCGCCAGCCACTGCCCCAGCGCCGCGGCCGCCACGCAGCCGAACGCCACCAGCGGCGCCCGCCGCCGCCACGCCAGCGGCAGCACCAGCCCGGCCTGGGCCGTCAGCAGCGGCACCGGATGCGCCCTTACGGCGCCATGGGAGAGGGCGCCGAGCAGCACGAACAGGCCGACGGCGAAGCACACGTCCACCGCCCAGGGCGACAGCGCCAGGTGGCGCCCCCGAAGCCAGTACACCCGGTTCCAGGAGGCCGCCAGCGCCGCCCGGGCCCGCGCCCCCGCGGTCCCGCGGGGCGCCGGTTCGGCCGGAGCAGCCGACCGGCCGCCGACGGCGTCGGCGGCCACGGCCTGGCTCCCGGGGGCCGGGGACAGCGTCCCGGGCGGGCGCGGGCTCATCGGCCCTGGCCCCCGGGACGCCGCGGCGCGCCGCGGCCTTCTCGGCACGGCGCGCCCGGCCCCCGCGCGGCGGTCGTCACGCGTCGCGCCGCTTCAGCAGGTAGGCCGCGCCGGCCAGGGCGACGACCGCGTACAGGCAGAACACTGCGAAACCGGTCCACGGCTGCAGGGTATGCGCCTCGTGGTGCAGCGCCAGCAGGGACTGGCCCGCGTTGCTGGGCAGCCACTGGTTCACGTGGTTGCCCCACGAGGACGGCAGCGCCTCGCCGAGCACCGGGATGATCAGCAGCAGCCCGAAGAGCGCGGCGATGCCGCCCGCGGTGTTGCGGATCAGGGCGCCGATGGCCACACCCAGCAGGCCCACGACCGTGACGTACAGGCCCGCGCCCATCACCATGCGCAGCGCGCCCGGGTCGCTCAGCGACATGCCGAGGTGGTGCGACGACAGCAGCGACTGGCCGATGAGGAACGCCACCAGGGCGCTCGCCGTCATCAGCACCCACACCACCGCGGCGAACAGCGCGGCCTTCGCCCACAGCACCGGCAGCCGCTTGGGGACCGCCGACAGCGTCGAGCGGATCATGCCCGTCGCGTACTCGCCGCTGATCATCAGCACGCCGAGGACGCCGATCGCGAGCTGTGCCAGGAAGTAGCCGCGCAGGCTGGTCAGTGCCGGGTCGAAGTGCGCCCGCTCGCCGGGCGACATGCTCGCCCAGTGGCTGGAGGTGAAGTAGGAGAACAGGGCGCCCAGGCCGATCATCGCCACCATGGCGGTGAGCAGCGTGAAGAACGTGGACCGCAGCGTGCGCAGCTTGATCCACTCCGAGTGCAGCACCCGGGCCTGCGTGACGTGGCCGCGCGCGGCCGGGGCGGGCGCCTGGGCCAGGGGCTCCGCGGGAATCGTGGTCGTGGTCATGCCGCCTGTCCTTCCTTCTCGCGCACCGGCGTCTGGTACTCCACGGCGTCGCGGGTGAGTTCCATGAAGGCCTCCTCCAACGAGGCCTGCTGCGGGGTGAGTTCGGCCAGCGCTATGCCGGCGTCCGCGGCGATCCGGCCGATCCGGTCGCTGGTCAGGCCGGTCACCTCCAGGACCGTGCGTTCCACCGACGCCACCGACACGTCGGGCCCGGCCAGCAGCCGGCGCAGCGCCTCGGCGTCGTCGGTGCGCACCCGCACCGAGGTGCCCGCCGCGCCGCTCACGAACGCCTCCACCGACGTGTCCGCGATCAGCCGGCCGCGGCCGATGACGATCAGGTGCTCGGCGGTCAGCGCCATCTCCGACATCAGGTGCGAGGAGAGCAGCACGGTACGGCCCTCGGACGCGAGGTCCTTGAGCAGCGTGCGGATCCACAGGATGCCCTCGGGGTCGAGGCCGTTGACCGGCTCGTCCAGCACCAGCGTGGCGGGGTCGCCGAGCAGGGCGCTGGCGATGCCCAGCCGCTGCCCCATGCCCAGGGAGAACCCGCCGACCCTCTTGCGGGCCACCTCGCGCAGGCCCACGATGTCGATCACCTCGTCCACCCGGCGGCGGGGGATGCCGGTGGTCGCCGCGAGCGCGAGCAGGTGGTTGTAGGCGGTGCGTCCGGTGTGGATCGCCCGCGCCTCCAGCATCGCGCCCACCTCGTGCAGCGGTGCCCGGTGGTCGGCGTACGGCTTGCCGTTCACCGTGGCGCTGCCGGCGGTCGGGGAGTCCAGGCCCAGGATCATGCGCATCGTGGTGGACTTGCCGGCGCCGTTCGGGCCGAGGAAGCCGGTCACCACGCCGGGGCGGACGGTGAAGGTCAGGTCGGTGACGGCGGCGCGTTCGCCGTAGCGCTTGGTCAGTCCGTGGGCTTCGATCATGGGGTGGTCCTCGGATGCTGCGTCGATGGACGGTGGAGTTCCATCGTCCGTGCCGGCACCCTCCCCGCACGACGATCCACGGGCTGATTCCGCTTCAGTGCACGTGCCACCCCGGTCGGACCCGTCGTACGACCGCCGGTGTACGGCTCACCCGGAAGGGGCAAGGGCCGCCGCACGGATCGTCGTCCGTACGGCGGCCCTCGGTACCGCCTGCCAGGCCCGATGCGCGGCGCCCGGCGCGGGTCGGCGGCCGTGCGGCCGCCTGCCTGGCGCCTTGCGCTACTGCGGCGGCGGGGGCGGCGGGAAGCCGTACCCCTGCTGCTGCGGGTCCTGCGGTTGCTGCGGCCACCCCTGCTGGGCCTGCGGTGTCTGCGGCTGCGAGGACTGCGGCTGGAACTGCGGCGCGCCGGGGCCCTGCGGGTCGGGCTGCGCGGGCCCGTACGGCTGCTGGGCCTGCGGCGGCACGCCGTACTGGCCGGGCGGGACCTGGCCGGGCGGCAGCGCGGGAGCCGCCATCTGGCCGGGCTGCCCCGGATACGGCTGTCCGGGTTGCGGACCGTAGGGACCGGGGGCCGGCTGGCCGGGGACCGGCTGCCCCGGAGCCGGATACCCGCCCTGCGGTCCGGGCTGCCCAGGCGCGCCCGGCGCCCCCGGGTACGGCCCCGGGGCGCCCTGGTACTGGCCGGGCATCGGGGGCGCCTGGACCGGCGGCGAGCTGCTGCCGTCCTGTGTCCACAGTCCCTGCGCCTGCTGCGCCCGCACGAAGTCCTCGGCGACCATCGCGGAGAGGTTGAAGTACGCCTCGCGGGTCTTGGGCCGCATCATGTCGAGGTCGACCTCGGCGCCGGCGGCCAGGTGCTCGTCGAACGGCACGACCTGCACGCCGCGGCAGCGGGTCTGGAAGTGCGCGACGATGTCCTCGACCTTGATCATCTTGCCGGTCTCGCGGACCCCCGAGATGACGGTGATGCTCCGCGAGACCAGGTCCGCGTAGCCGTGCGCGGACAGCCAGTCCAGCGTCGTGCTCGCACTGGACGCACCGTCCACCGACGGCGTCGAGACGATGATCAACTGGTCGGCCAGATCCAGCACGCCGCGCATCGCGCTGTACAGAAGACCGGTACCGGAGTCGGTGAGGATCACCGGGTACTGCCGGCCCAGCACGTCGATCGCCCGCCGGTAGTCGTCGTCGTTGAACGTCGTCGACACCGCCGGATCCACGTCGTTGGCGATGATCTCCAGACCCGACGGCGCCTGCGAGGTGAACCGCCGGATGTCCATATAGCTGTTCAGATACGGGATCGCCTGGACCAGGTCCCGGATCGTGGCGCCCGTCTCCCGCCGCACCCGACGACCCAGCGTCCCGGCGTCCGGGTTCGCGTCGATCGCCAGGATCTTGTCCTGCCGCTCACTCGCCAGCGTGGCACCCAGCGCGGTGGTCGTGGTCGTCTTGCCCACACCCCCCTTGAGACTGATCACCGCGATCCGGTAGCACGACAGCACCGGAGTACGGATCAGCTCCAGCTTGCGCTGCCGCTCCGCCTCCTCCTTCTTCCCACCGATCTTGAACCGCGACGGCTGCGCATTGGCACCCGGCTTCTTCGGCTTCGGCTGATTACGCAGCAACCGATCCGAACTCAGCTCCACCGCCGCGGTGTACCCGAGGGGTGCGCCGCCGTGGGCCATGGGCTGCCGCTGGTCGGGCGTCACCGTCGGCCAGCCGCCCGCGCGCGGGTCGACCGGCGGGGCGTAGCCCTCGGCGGGCGGCGGCGCCTGCTCAGGCCCCGGCTGACCGGGGTGCACGGGCTGGCCGGGTACGCCCGGCTGGCCCGGTTGACCTGGCTGGCCCGGCTGCGGGAAGCCGTATCCGCCCTGCGCGGGCAGGGGTTGCAGCGGTCCGGGCTCGGCCTGCGGCTGGGCAGGCTGCGGGAACCCGTACCCGCCGCCCTGCGGGCCCGGCGCGGCCGGACCGGCGGGGCCGGGCAGTTGGGGCTGCTGCGGAGCCGGAGGCACGGCCTGCGGCGCAGGCTGCGGCGCCAGGCCCGTGGGCAGCACCGGGTTCTGGCCCTGCGGCCCGGGCACGGGACCGCCCGCGGCAGGGAAGCCCTGCGCGGGTGCGGGCAGCCGGTCACCGCCGGGCTGCCCCGGCTGGACCAGCTGGCCGGGCTGGGCCGGCTGCGGCGGTTGCGGGAAGCCGTATCCGCTCTGCGGGGCGGGGGCGTCCTGGGGCTCGGGCGCGGCCGGGCGCGGGAACCCGTAGCCGCCCTGTCCGGGGCCGGACTGCGGTGCGGGCTGCGGCGGTTCGGGTGTGAAGGGTGCGGGCGCCGGGGCCTGCGGCTGGTTCGGTGCGGGCGGCGGGAAGCCGTATCCGCTCTGCGGGCCCGGGCCGTCCAGCGGCTGGGGCGCCGCCGGCTGCGGGAAGCCGTAGCCGCTCTGCCCCGGGCCCGACTGTGCCGCGGGCTGCGGCGGTTCGGGTGTGAAGGGTGCGGGCGCCGGGGCCTGCGGCTGGTTGGGTGCGGGCGGCGGGAAGCCGTATCCGCCGGGGGACATGGGCAGGCCCGTCGGCGGCGGGAAGTCCAGCCCCTGACCGCCTCCTTGACCCGCGGCGGGCGCGGGCGGGTTCGGGCCGCCGGGGTGCATCGGCGCCTGTGGTTCCGCGGGCCGCGGCGGGTACGGGTGCCCGCTCTGGGGCGCCGCCGGGTTCGGGCCGCCCGGGTGCAGCGGCGGCTGTCCCGCGGCCGGTGCCGGCGGGAACGGGTGCCCGCCCTGCGGCGCGGGCGGGTTGGGGCCGCCGGGATGCAGCGGCGCGTCCGCCCGCTGGTAACTCGGCGGCAGCGGCGGCATGGGGCCCTGCGGCGGGGCGGGTGCCCACGGATTGGCGTCCGGCGACTGCGGCAGCGGCGTCCACACCGGGGCGCGCTTGGCGGGCTTGGCATCCTCCGGCTCCGGCTCCGGCTCCGGCTCCGACTCGGGCTCGGGTTCCGGCTCGTCGGCCGCGGGCCGCGCGTCCTCCCTCCGGTCCGCCTTCGGTGCCTCCGCCGGGGGCTCCGGCGACGCGGCGTCCTGCGCGAACTCGGACGGCTCGGGCAGCTTCTCGCCCGCCCGCTCCTCGATCTCCCGCCGCATCGCGGCGGCCGAGAACCGCAGCGTGGCGTCGGGCGACGCGCCCTGCCCGGACGGCGCGTCCGCGGCAGAACCAGCCGAACTCCGATCAGATCCGACTGAATTGGACACGGCCTCCGAGTCCGTCGCTGAAACCGGCCGGGGGAAGCCCCTGCCGCCGGCGGAGTCGGCGTCCCGCTCGGGTTCCGGCTCTGCGGACTTGGGCTGCGGGACGACCGGCACCGAGGACACCGACCACGACGCCGCGTCCGGCACGGGGGCGGGTCGCGCGGGCGGCTCGTCTGCCGGGCGCGGGCTCTGCGAGGCGGCGGGCTCGGGGGACTTGGGCTGCGGGACGACCGGCCCGGAGGGCGCCGACCAGGACGGCTCGTCCTCGACGCGCGCGGGCTCGGGTTCGGGCTCCGGCACGGACCGCGGCGCGGGCTGCGGGACCAGCGGTACCGAGGACGCCGACCACGAGGCCGGCGACACGGAGGCGAGGCCCGCGACCGGGCCGGGCGCACTGCCCGCGGCAGCGCGGTCCGCCGGCTCGGCGGCCTGCGGGCCCGTCCGCTGCGGCTCGTCCTCCGGTGCGTTCTCCGCTTCCGACTCGTCCGACGCATCGCCGGAACTGCTGCCGGAATCCTGCATGTACCAGGCAGGGAGCCGCGGCCCCAGGCTGAACTCGCCGGTGTAGTCGGACTCCGACGCGTCCTCGACAGGGGCGGGCCCGCCCACGCGGTTCTCGTCCCGATCGCTGCTCACAATGCCTCCTGGTCACTTGCGGTAAACCGTCCGGCGGCGCTCGTGCCCCTGCACCCCATGGCCGATTCCCCCTCCCCGTTCAGGGCAAGACTAATCGCCGGTAGGCATCGGATGTCAGGCCCGACGCCCGGCGGTACCACGCCCCACACCCTGCCCGTACCCGCCTCCTGCCCGCCTCACCACCCAACTCCCGTCCCTCTGCCACCGATACGGCATTGATACGGTCTGCCCATGCGCACCGGCCGGATCATCTTTCTCAACGGAACGTCCAGTTCGGGCAAGTCGAGCATCGCCCGCGAACTGCTCGCGATCCTGGACGGCGACCCCCACTTCCACCTCGCCGTCGACGGCATCAACGCGATGCGCGCGCACAAGGAGATCGCCCCCGAGTCGCTCGACGGCATCCTGCGGCGGACCCGCATGGGGTACCACCGCGCCGTCGCGGGCATGGCGGCCGCCGGCAACGACCTGGTGGTCGACCACATCCTGAGCGAGCCCTGGCGGCTGGCCGACCTGCTCGACGTGCTGTCGGGATTCGACGTGTTCCTCGTCGGGGTGCGCTGCTCGCTCCCGGAACTGGAGCGCCGCGAGCGCGAGCGCGGCGACCGCCCGCCCGGCCTGGCCGCGTACCAGTACGAGCGGGTGCACGCGCACGGCGTCTACGACGTCGAGGTCGACTCCGGCACGCAGTCCCCGCGCGACTGCGCCGAGCAGATCCGGGCGCACGTGGAGGGCGCGGTGTCCCGCGGCGAGGCGCCCACCGCCTTCGCCCGGCTGCGCGCCCGGGCGGCGGGCGAGGGGCGGAGCGCCGACGGGAGCACCGGCGCGGGGGACCGGGCGGTCCCGGCGGGCGGCCGGGCGTCCTGACCGGTGGGTAAGGGCCTCGCCACAGGCTGGTACTCTGGGTGACGGTCATTCGTGACCTTGTGCCTTGCGAGTCACCTGAGTATCCCCCGCGATGAAGACCGGGGGCGCTCGCAGGCCCCAACACCCTGAGGAGTCCGTATGTCGCTCGACGTCGAGACGAAGAAGCAGATCATCGCCGAGTTCGGCACCAAGGAGGGCGACACCGGCTCCCCCGAGGTCCAGGTCGCGCTCCTGTCGCGCCGTATCTCGGACCTGACCGAGCACCTCAAGACCCACAAGCACGACCACCACAGCCGTCGTGGTCTGCTCATCCTGGTCGGCCAGCGCCGCCGTCTGCTGCAGTACCTGGCCAAGAAGGACATCACGCGTTTCCGTGAGCTCCGCGAGCGCCTCGGCATCCGTGCCGGCGCTGCGGGCGTTCGCTAGGACGCTTGAGGGGAGCGGTGCCCGTCTCGACGGGGCCGCTCCCTTTCGCATATGCGCCGGGGGCCCGGCGCGCGTGCGATGCAGGACCGGCACCGTACGTGCCCGGCGACGGACTGTGCACATGACGTGCGAGACCCCGTCCTCGTCTGGTGCAATGGTGCTGTTGACAACGAATGAGGAGGAGCGTCCTCCTATCCGCCGCATACGCCGGTCCTCGGTAGTGGCCCCCGGGTGGCAGACCCCCGGTGGCTTCGATCGAAGACCGGCCCCGGCAGGACGCCCCTCCACCGATGGCCCGCCAGGGACACGCCCTGCGGGCAAGGACGAGGAGAATCCCCATAGTGGAGAACGAGACCCACTACGCCGAAGCCGTGATCGACAACGGCACCTTCGGCACCCGCACCATCCGCTTCGAGACGGGCCGTCTGGCCCGCCAGGCCGCCGGCTCCGCCGTGGCCTACCTGGACGACGACACCATGGTGCTGTCGGCCACCAGCGCCTCGAAGCAGCCCAAGGAGCACTTCGACTTCTTCCCCCTGACGGTGGACGTCGAGGAGCGCATGTACGCGGCCGGCCGGATCCCCGGCTCCTTCTTCCGCCGCGAGGGCCGCCCGTCCGAGGACGCCATCCTCACCTGCCGGCTGATCGACCGCCCGCTGCGCCCGTCCTTCGTCAAGGGCCTGCGCAACGAGATCCAGGTCGTCTGCACGGTCATGGCGCTCAACCCCGACCACCTGTACGACGTGGTCGCCATCAACGCCGCCTCCTGCTCCACGCAGCTGGCCGGCCTGCCCTTCTCCGGCCCGATCGGCGGCGTCCGCGTCGCGCTGATCAAGGGCCAGTGGGTGGCCTTCCCGACGCACACCGAGCTCGAGGACGCGGTCTTCGACATGGTCGTCGCGGGCCGCGTGCTGGAGGACGGCGACGTCGCGATCATGATGGTCGAGGCCGAGGCCACCGACAAGACGATCAAGCTCGTCGAGGGCGGCGCCGAGGCGCCGACCGAGGAGGTCGTCGCCGCCGGCCTGGAGGCGTCCAAGCCGTTCATCAAGGTGCTGTGCAAGGCGCAGACGGAGCTGGCCGCCAAGGGCGCCAAGCCCACCGCCGAGTTCCCGATCTTCCTCGACTACGAGGAGGACGTGTTCGAGGCCCTGCAGGCCGCGGTCACCGACGAGCTGGCGCAGGCGCTGACCATCGCCGGCAAGCAGGCCCGCGAGGCCGAGCTGGACCGGGTCAAGGGCCTGGCCGCCGAGAAGCTGCTGCCGCAGTTCGAGGGTCGCGAGAAGGAGATCTCCGCGGCCTACCGCGCGCTCACCAAGAAGCTGGTCCGCCAGCGCGTGATCCGTGACCGCGTCCGCATCGACGGCCGCGGCGTCACCGACATCCGCACGCTGGCCGCCGAGGTCGAGGCGATCCCGCGGGTGCACGGCTCGGCGCTGTTCGAGCGCGGTGAGACCCAGATCCTGGGCGTCACCACCCTGAACATGCTCCGCATGGAGCAGCAGCTCGACACGCTGTCGCCCGAGACGCGCAAGCGCTACATGCACAACTACAACTTCCCGCCGTACTCCGTCGGCGAGACCGGCCGCGTGGGCTCGCCCAAGCGCCGCGAGATCGGCCACGGCGCGCTCGCCGAGCGCGCCCTGATCCCGGTCCTGCCGACCCGCGAGGAGTTCCCCTACGCGATCCGCCAGGTCTCCGAGGCGCTCGGCTCCAACGGCTCCACGTCGATGGGCTCGGTCTGCGCCTCCACCATGTCGCTGCTGAACGCCGGTGTGCCGCTCAAGGCCCCGGTCGCCGGTATCGCCATGGGCTTGATCTCGCAGGAGATCGAGGGCGAGACGCACTACGTGGCGCTGACCGACATCCTCGGCGCCGAGGACGCCTTCGGCGACATGGACTTCAAGGTCGCCGGCACGAAGAACTTCGTGACCGCCCTCCAGCTCGACACCAAGCTGGACGGCATCCCGGCGTCGGTGCTCGCCGCGGCCCTCAAGCAGGCCCGCGACGCCCGCCTGCACATCCTCGACGTGATGATGGAGGCCATCGACTCCCCGGACGAGATGTCCCCGAACGCGCCGCGGATCATCAGCATCAAGATCCCGGTGGACAAGATCGGCGAGGTCATCGGCCCCAAGGGCAAGATGATCAACCAGATCCAGGAGGACACCGGCGCCGACATCTCCATCGAGGACGACGGCACGGTGCTGATCGGCGCCACCGAGGGCTCCCAGGCCGAAGCGGCGCGCGCGATGATCAACCAGATCGCCAACCCGACGATGCCCGAGGTCGGCGAGCGCTACCTGGGCACGGTCGTGAAGACCACCACCTTCGGCGCCTTCGTCTCGCTGATGCCCGGCAAGGACGGACTGCTGCACATCTCGCAGATCCGCAAGCTCGCCGGCGGCAAGCGCGTGGAGAACGTCGAGGACGTGCTCGGCGTCGGCACCAAGGTGCAGGTCGAGATCGCCGAGATCGACCAGCGCGGCAAGCTCTCGCTGATCCCCGTGATCGAGGGCGAGGACGACGCGAAGGACGGCGACGCGAAGGACGAGTCGGCCAAGTGACGACCCGCTCCACCGCAGTGACGGCCCGCCCCACCACCAAGGGGCGGGCCGTCCGCACGCGGGCCACCCGCACACGCACCCTCCTGCCGGGGACCGACGGCACCGGCACGGTCCGCCGCAGCGTGCTGCCCGGCGGGCTGCGGGTCGTCACCGAGACCCTGCCCACGGTGCGCTCCGCCACCTTCGGCATCTGGGCGGGCGTCGGCTCACGCGACGAGACCCCGGTGCTCAACGGCGCCACCCACTACCTGGAGCACCTGCTCTTCAAGGGCACCCAGCGGCGCAGCGCGCTCGACATCTCGGCCGCCATCGACGCGGTCGGCGGCGAGATGAACGCGTTCACGGCCAAGGAGTACACCTGCTACTACGCGCGGGTGCTCGACACCGACCTGCCGCTGGCCATCGACGTGGTCAGCGACATGCTCACCGGGTCGCTGATCCGCCAGGAGGACCTCGACGCCGAGCGCGGGGTGGTCCTGGAGGAGATCGCCATGACCGAGGACGACCCCGGCGACCAGGTCCACGACCTGTTCACCACGGCGCTGCTCGGCGACTCGCCGCTGGGCCGCCCGGTCCTCGGCACCGTCGAGACCATCAACGCCCTCACCCGCGACCAGGTCGCCCGCTTCTACCGCAAGCACTACGACCCGACGCGGCTCGTGGTGGCGGCCGCCGGCAACATCGACCACGCGAACGTCGTCCGGCAGGTCCGGCGGGCGTTCGAGCGGGCCGGCGCGCTGCGCGACGCCGACGCCCGGCCGCAGCCGCCGCGCGGCGGTCTGCGCACCCTGCGCGCCGCCGGTGCCGTCGAGATCCTGGACCGGCGCACCGAGCAGGCCCACGTGGTCCTCGGCATGCCGGGCCTGTCCCGCAACGACGAGCGCCGCTGGGCGCTGAGCGTGCTGAACGCCGCCCTCGGCGGCGGGATGAGCTCGCGGCTGTTCCAGGAGGTGCGCGAGAAGCGCGGCCTGGCGTACAGCGTGTACTCGTACACCTCGTCGTACGCCGACTGCGGCATGTTCGGCGTGTACGCCGGGTGCCAGCCGCGACGGGTGCCGGAGGTGCTCAAGATCTGCCGCGACGAGCTGCAGCAGGTCGCCGAGCACGGCCTCAACGACGAGGAACTGCGGCGCGCCATCGGTCAGTTGTCCGGCTCCACGGTCCTCGGCCTGGAGGACACCGGCGCGCTGATGAACCGCATCGGCAAGAGCGAGCTGTGCTGGGGCGAGCAGCTGTCCGTCGACGACCTGCTCGCCAGGATCGCCGCGGTGACCCCGGACGAGATCCGCGCGGTGGCCCGCGATGTACTGGGACAGCGTCCCTCGCTGGCCGTCATAGGGCCGGTGAAGGACAAGCAGGCGGCCCGCCTGCACGAGGCGCTCGCCTGACCCCGGCGGCGGCCCGGGCGGCCGCCGCCGGGCCCCGTGCCCACCCCGACGCGTGAAGCCAGACGAACCTAAGGACCACGAAACGATGAGCACCCTCCGTGTGGCCGTGATCGGCGCCAAGGGCCGGATCGGCTCCGAGGCGGTCCGCGCGATCGAGGCGGCCGACGACCTGGAACTGGTCGCCGCCGTCGACCGCGACGACCGCCTCGACGCGCTGACCGGCGCCGGCGTCCAGGTCGCGGTCGACCTGACCCATCCCGACGCCGTCATGTCCAACCTGGAGTTCGTCGTCGGCCACGGCATCCACGCGGTGGTCGGCACGACCGGCTGGACCCCCGAGCGCCTCGCCGCCCTGGAGGGCTGGCTGAAGGCCTCCCCGGGCACCGGCGCGCTGGTGGCCCCGAACTTCTCCATCGGCGCGGTGCTGACCATGCAGTTCGCCCAGCAGGCCGCCCGCTGGTTCGAGTCCGTCGAGGTCATCGAGCTGCACCACGACAACAAGGCGGACGCGCCCAGCGGCACCGCCGCCCGCACCGCGCAGCTGATCGCCGCCGCCCGCCACCAGGCGGGGCGCGCACCCCAGCAGGACCCGACGACGCACGGCCTCCAGGGTGCCCGCGGCGCCGACGTCGACGGCGTGCCGGTGCACTCGGTGCGGCTGCGCGGCCTGCTCGCCCACCAGGAGGTGCTGTTCGGCGGCACCGGTGAGACCCTCACCATCCGGCACGACTCGCTGCACCACAGCAGCTTCATGCCGGGCATCCTGCTCGCGGTGCGCACGGTCCCGACCGTCCCCGGCCTCACCTACGGCCTGGAGCACTTCCTGGCCGACGGCCCCGAAGGAGCCTGACGCCATGGGCGCCCGCATCAGCTACGCCGTGTCCGCTGTCGTCCTGGTGTTCTACTTCGTCCTGGTCGGCGACCGCGGCGTGCTGCTGATCGCTGACGGACGCCCGGTCACCGTGGCGTTCGGCGTCGCGGTGCTGGTGCTCCCGCTGATCGGCGCCTGGTTCCTCTGGCACACCACCCAGTTCGCCCGGCACGCGGGCCGGCTGGGCCGGGAGCTGGAGGCCGAGGGCGGGCTGCCGGTCGACGAGCTGACGCGCACGCCCAGCGGCCGGATCGACCGGGACTCGGCCGACGCGGTGTTCGCCAGGCGGCAGGCCGAAACCGAGGCCGCCCCCGACGACTGGCGGAACTGGTTCCGGCTGGCCGTCGCGTACTTCGACGCCCGCGACACCCCGCGGGCCCGCAAGGCCATGCAGCGGGCGATCGCGCTGCACGACGGCAAGGCGGTCGGCGACTAGGCCGGCGGCCCGACGGGGGCGGGGCCGGGCCCGGACAGCCCGGCCGGCGCTCGTCAGCGCAGTTCGGTGGCCCAGCCCTCGAGGGCGTCGGCGGCGATGTCGAACGCCTCGACCCGCCCGAGGAAATCCGCGTTGTGGTCCGTCATCAGCGGCCGCAGCGTCTGGCCGCCGCGCCGCGAGATCAGCAGCGCCTGGCCCATCACGGTCCGCGGCAGGCCGAGCACCTTCACCGGCTGCTGCGCCGTGTGCACCCGCCCGATCTGCCGCCACGGCACGGTCGCCGTGGTGAAGAAGCCCACCTGCCGCAGCCCCTTGCCGCTGATCCACACCCCCATCCGCAGCAGCCGCAGGGTGCACGCGATCACCAGGACCGCGAAGCCGAGGCAGGCCCCGGCGCCCTGCACGCTGCCCGCGGCGACCATGATCAGCGCGGCGAACATCAGGTAGGCCGCCAGCATCAGCGCCAGGGCGGCGGCGGCGACCCGCCAGGGACCGGGACGGTACGGCCGCATCCAGCCGTCGCGCGCGGCGTGCGGCAGCGGCCGGGCGCCGGTGTGCTCGGCGCTGTCGGGCGCAAGGGCAGTGAGGGACTGGTACGGCTGGGACACGCGGAGAATCCTCTTCCGGTCCGGCGGGGCGGGCTCTAGCGGGTGAGGCTAGCCGCCGCGGGCACGTCGGCCAACCTCCGGGTCGGGACCGTCGCCTGCAATACCCCCTCGGACCAGCCTCTAGGCTGGGCGCATGCAACAGGAACGCCCTCCCGTCCCCACCGATCCGCCCACCGGGACCGCCGTCCCCGTCCGGTTCCGCGACGATGTCACCGTCGAACTCGTCAAGCACAGTGCCTCGGACACCGACGTGCTCTGGGCGGCCAGGGTCTCCACCGCGGGGGAGGAGTCGCTCGAGGAGCTGACGAAGGACCCCGAGCGGTCCAAGGGCCTGATCAACTACCTGATGCGGGACCGGCACGGCAGCCCCTTCGAGCACAACTCGATGACCTTCTTCATCAGCGCGCCGATCTTCGTGTTCCGCGAGTTCATGCGGCACCGCGTCGGCTGGTCCTACAACGAGGAGTCCGGCCGCTACCGCGAGCTGCAGCCGGTCTTCTACGTGCCCTCGCAGGACCGCAAGCTGGTCCAGCAGGGCCGCCCGGGCAAGTACGAGTTCGTGCACGGCACGCCGGAGCAGCACAAGGCCGCGGTCTCCGCCATGGAGGAGTCCTACGCCCAGTCCTACGCCGCCTACCAGGACATGCTGGCGGCCGGGGTGGCGCGCGAGGTGGCCCGGGCCACTCTGCCCGTGGGCCTGTACTCGTCGATGTACGCCACCTGCAACGCCCGCTCGCTGATGCACTTCCTGGGGCTGCGCACCCAGCACGAGCTGGCGAAGGTGGCGTCCTTCCCGCAGCGGGAGATCGAGATGGTCGGGGAGCGGATGGAGGCGCTGTGGACGGATCTCATGCCGCTGACGCACGCCGCGTTCAACGCGAACGGCCGAGTCGCCCCCTGAGAAAATGTCCGAAGTGTTCGGATTGCAGGCATTCGTGAAGTTCATCTAGGCTGCAGAAACGGACTCCGGCGTTGCTTGAACCCCCGAGCAGGCAGCGCCGGAGTCCTTCCTCCGCAGGTCCCGCGGCTGCACCCGCGCGCACCCACCCAGTACCGTGGGACCCATGGCTCCGACCTCCACCCCCAAGGCCCCCTTCGGGCGGGTCCTGACCGCAATGGTCACGCCGTTCACCGCGGACGGCGCGCTCGACCTCGACGGCGCCCGGCGGCTCGCCGCCCACCTGGTGGACGCCGGCAACGACGGCCTGGTCGTCAACGGCACCACCGGGGAGTCGCCCACCACCAGCGACCGGGAGAAGGACCAGCTGGTCCGAGCCGTCGTCGAAGCGGTCGGCGACCGCGCCCACGTCGTCGCCGGCGTCGGCACCAACGACACCGCCCACAGCATCGAGCTGGCCCGCCAGGCCGAGGCCGCCGGCGCCCACGGCCTGCTCACGGTCACGCCGTACTACAGCAAGCCCCCGCAGGAGGGCCTGTACCGGCACTTCACCGCCATCGCGGACGCCACCGGCCTGCCGGTCATGCTCTACGACATCCCCGGCCGCAGCGGCGCGCCCATCGACACCGAGACGATCGTCCGGCTCGGCGAGCACCCGCGCATCGTCGCCAACAAGGACGCCAAGGGCGACCTCGGCGCCGCCTCCTGGGCGCTCGCCCGCAGCGGCCTGGCCTGGTACTCCGGCGACGACATGCTCAACCTGCCGCTGCTGTCCATCGGCGCCGGCGGCTTCGTCTCGGTGGTCGGCCACCTCGTCACGCCCGAGCTGCGCGCCCTGCTGGAGGCGTACACCGGTGGCGACGTGCACAAGGCCGCCGAGATCCACCAGCGGCTCCTCCCGGTGTTCACCGGCATGTTCCGCGCCCAGGGCGTCGTCACCACGAAGACCGCCCTGGCGCTGCGCGGACTGCCCGCGGGACCCCTGCGGCTGCCCCTGGTCGGCCTCACCGACGCCGAAACCGAGCAGCTCAGGAAGGATCTCGCCGCCGGCGGGGTACACCTCTGAACACAGACTTCACAACTGAATACCGCTGCATACCGAAGAAGACCGAAGCAGAACGCACACCAGGTCGGCGCAGACGTGCCGTGACGCGCGAGGACACCCGTCCGCCCGCACGCCCGCCTGCCGCCCGACGAACGATGAGCCGCGCACCCCGGGCCCCCGCAGGGGCCGCCCGGCGCGCGCGGCAGAGGAGAACCTTTTGAGCCATCCGCACCCTGAACTCGGCGCCCCGCCGGTACTGACCGAGGGCGGCCTGCGCATCACCCCGCTCGGCGGCCTCGGCGAGATCGGCCGCAACATGACCGTCTTCGAATTCGGCGGGAAACTGCTGATCGTCGACTGCGGCGTCCTCTTCCCGGAGGAGGAGCAGCCCGGCGTCGACCTGATCCTGCCGGACTTCAGTTCCATCAGGGACCGCCTCGACGACATCGTGGGCATCATCCTCACCCATGGCCACGAGGACCACATCGGCGCCGTCCCCTTCCTGCTGCGCGAGAAGGAGGACATCCCGCTCATCGGCTCCAAGCTGACCCTCGCCCTGATCGAGGCCAAGCTCCAGGAGCACCGCATCAGGCCCTACGCCCTGGAGGTCAAGGAGGGCGACCGGGAGCGCATCGGCCCCTTCGACTGCCAGTTCGTCGCGGTCAACCACTCCATCCCGGACGCCCTGGCCGTCGCGATCCGCACCCAGGCCGGCATGGTCGTCGTCACCGGCGACTTCAAGATGGACCAGCTGCCGCTCGACGGCCGGCTCACCGACCTGCCCACCTTCGCCAGGCTCGGCGAGGAGGGCATCGACCTGCTGCTCTCCGACTCCACCAACGCCGAGGTCCCCGGCTTCGTGGCGCCCGAGCGCGACATCTCCCAGGTGCTCCGGCAGACCTTCGACCGCGCCGAGAAGCGGATCATCGTGGCCAGCTTCGCCAGCCACGTGCACCGCATCCAGCAGGTCCTCGACGCCGCCCACGAGCACCGCCGCAAGGTCGCCTTCGTCGGCCGCTCCATGGTCAGGAACATGGGCATCGCCCGCGACCTCGGCTACCTCAAGGTCCCGGCCAACCTGATCGTCGACGTCAAGGTCCTCGACGACCTCCCCGACGAGCAGGTCGTCCTGGTCTGCACCGGCTCCCAGGGCGAGCCCATGGCCGCCCTCTCCCGGATGGCCAACCGCGACCACCAGATCCGCATCGTCGAGGGCGACACCGTCATCCTCGCCTCGTCGCTGATCCCCGGGAACGAGAACGCGGTCTACCGCGTCATCAACGGCCTCACCCGATGGGGGGCCAACGTCGTGCACAAGGGCAACGCCAAGGTGCACGTCTCCGGGCACGCCTCGGCGGGCGAACTCCTGTACTTCTACAACATCTGCAAGCCGCGGAACCTGATGCCGATCCACGGCGAATGGCGCCACCTGCGCGCCAACGCCGAACTCGGCCAGCTGACCGGCATTCCCAAGGAACGCTGCGTCATCGCCGAGGACGGCGTCGCCGTCGACCTCGTCGACGGCGTGGCCAAGATCGCGGGCAAGGTCCAGGCGGGATACGTGTACGTCGACGGCCTGTCGGTCGGCGACATCACCGAGTCGTCCCTGAAGGACCGTCGCATTCTCGGTGAGGAGGGCATCGTCTCCGTCTTCGTCGTGGTCGACAGCACCACCGGCAAGCTGGTCGGCGGTCCCAACATCCACGCGCGCGGTTCGGGCATCGAGGACGAGGCGTTCGCCGCGGTCATCCCCAAGATCGAGGAGGGGCTGTCCCGTTCGGCCTCCGACGGGGTCCTGGAGAACCGCCAGATCCAGCAGCTCATCCGCCGGTCGGTCGGCAAGTGGGTCTCCGACAACTACCGCAGGCGCCCGATGATCCTGCCAGTCGTGGTCGAGGTCTGACACACCGTCAACACCCTGACAGGCAGCGGGCCGCCGGATTTGCATCCGGCGGCCCGCTCCAGTACGTTGGCACAACCGCCTCGACGAGACCCGCGGAAACGCGTGTCCCGGAGCCAATACAGGCAAAGGGGCTGGTAATTCCGACCGGAAAGCATCTGCTAAGGTTGGAACACAACGAAGGGAAAGCCCGGAGGGGCCTGAAAGGGCCGCTGAAGGCAGCTTCCGTTCTTTGAGAACTCAACAGCGTGCCAAAAGTCAACGCCAGATATGTTGATACCCCGTCCCTCACGGATTCGTCCGTGGTGGATGAGGTTCCTTTGAAAGTCCTTCCCGTTACTGGGAAGGCGATACACAGCGAGGACGCTGTGCACTGCGGGGATTATTCCTCCTTGCGGTGCCGCTCTTTCGTGTGTTGCCGGGATGACCCGGAAGCATTCACGGAGAGTTTGATCCTGGCTCAGGACGAACGCTGGCGGCGTGCTTAACACATGC